>DATFNV010000443.1:0-27198 GCA_035266225.1 Gemmataceae bacterium | reverse complement strand
AGCAGGCACGACGCGAACGGAACGATCGGCAGTGCGACTCGAATGATCGGCAGCGCATCACTTTCTTCCGCCCAATGCGCAATTGACAAAGCCGTACTAAGCCTGAGCCTAAAGTGCTCAGGAACCTCTGGTATGAAGGATTGGTTCTCCACGCGCGGGTGCTTCGTGATTTTTTCTTCACGAAGGTCAAGGAGAATGGGAAACGCGATACTCGTAAGGACGACATTGTGGCGGTCGATTACTTTGCGACGCCAGCGGCATGGGCATACACTTCCAAGACTCTTTCACCATATTTGGCCAAGACCAAGGATCGCATGGATCGTACCCTCGCACACCTGAGTTTTGACCGGCTCCAGTACAAAGGTCAAGCCAAGGAGTGGTCGTCGAACTCTCTTTTGTCGGAGATTGGTGCCAGGTGGTTCGACTTCCTGGATCAACTACAGCAGCGAAATGAACCCGCGGCTGTTTGGTTTCTTGAGTTGGCACGAAAGCGCCAAATTCCAGTCTCGCCTCCTCTATAAGAGGGTTTCATTGATGCGGCCACCAAGGCGTAGCCGCGGCGTGCCAAGTAGCCCGTCATGCTTTTGCGCCCCTGCCGTTTTCTTTGATGAGGCGGGGCAGGGAGGAGCCACCTGGAAGGCCGCGCATGCCTGCCTTCAACGCAGCGTTGATCGCGCTCCAGGTTTCACCGGCGGCCGCACACACGGAACCGGAAAGGGCATTTGGCCACTTTCCCGTGCGCTGGTGGTGTTCATCAGCCCATGCCAGTATCTGCTCAAGGGTTAGAGACGGTCGGTTCTTCCGGTGACTCTTGCCGCGTTGCTGGCTCAGCAGTGCGGCCAGTGAAGAACCGCCGGGAAGCCCGCGTAGACCCGCGCGAAGGGCATTCTCGACGCCGCTCCAAGTTTCTCCCGAAACATTCTCTATAGGGCCATCATGAACTCGCGGCCAGTCTCCTGTCCTGTCATGGTGCGCATCCGCCCAGGCAAGAATCTGGTCCGTGGTCAGCGGCGGAAGAGTGGAACGATTCCGGCTTCCCCGTTCTTCAGCGAGCAATTGAGCCAGTGATGAACCGCCAGGAAGACCACGCAACCCTTTGTTTAAGGCCTGGTTAATGTTCCCCCATGTCTCATCGGGGGCATCGCTGATGGAGCCAAGCGTTGCCTTTGGCCATTGCCCGGTGCAGTCGTGGTAGTCATCGGCCCAAGCAAGAATCTGGTCCTTGGTGAGCGGCGGGCGTGCAGCTGGATTTTGCGCTCCGCGTTCCTCGGCGAATAGCTGTGCCAGGGAGGACCCTCCGGGAAGGCCGCGAAGGCCCATTCGCAACGCATTATCCACGTTTCGCCATTTTTCGCCGCCCCCTTCTCCGATCAGGCCAGAATGTAACGTCGGCCACTGCCCGGTGCGTTCAACGTGCGAATCCGCCCAAGAAAGAATCTGGACCTTGTTGAGCGGCGGGAGTTCGGCTTGATTTCGTGCCCCGCGTTCCTCCAGGAGAAGCTGAGCCAATGAGGAACCGCCAGGAAGACCTCGAAGGGCATGTCGAAGCGCGCTGTCAAGACCTCTCCACGTTTCATCCGCGACGCCATGAAGTAGGCCAGAACTGACTCTCGGCCATTTGCCGGTGCGTACGTAATGTGCATCGGCCCAGGCGAGAATCCGGTCCTTGGTTAGCGGTGGAGGGGCTTTACTATTCCGCACTCCCCGATGTTTCTCAAGTAGCTTGGCCACGGAGGAACCACCGGGGAGCCCGCGACCCCCTGACTGCAAAAGTTGATTCACACTGGCCCAATTCTCTTCCGGTACATCCATCACCGCACCCGATTGCACTTTGGGCCACTCTCCGGTCCTATCGTGGTGCGCATCCGCCCATGCAAGAATCTGTTCTTCGGTGAGACGAGGGAGGTTGTAGTGGTTTCGCGTCCCTCGCTTTTCTTGCAGGAATCTCGCGAGCGATGAACCACCCGGAAAGCCGCGACCGCCGCTCTGAAGGGCGGTGTTGATGCCCGACCAAGTCTCACCAGGAGCATCATTCACAGGCCCCGATGTCTGCTTCGGCCATTTTCCAGTTCGCACCTTGTGCGAGTCTGCCCAATTGAGAATCTGCTCTTCTGTAAGAGGAGGAAGGTCTGCTATATTTCTTACTCCTCGATGCTGAGCCAGCAATTTTGCTAAGGACGACCCACCTTGTAGGCCACGAAGACCCTTTCTCAAGCATGCTTCCGCGTTCCACCAGTTTTCATCTGGTGCAGCGATAATCGGACCAGAGAGCATTTGTGGCCACACTCCTGTACGTTGATGGTGTTCATCAGCCCACCCCAGGATCTGCTCCTCCGTCAACGGTCGCGGTGTTGCCTCGCGCAACCGCTGCGCAAACTCCCGCATCTGCCCGCCGGTCACGCCATGCACCTGCCGGCCGATGCTCTCCAGTACGGCCGATCCTTCCAGGGTCGCCGCCCGGAACTCGTCCACCACGACCGCGAACGCCTCTTCCATCGCCTTCTTCACCAGCGGCTCAATCCGCAACCGCCGGGCCACTTCGCGGTGAATGGCCTCGCGGGCAGCGTCGCCGGTGGAGCCCGTCTGCGACGCGAGGACTTCAGCGGCTACGCGTTGGAAGGCGACCTCCGGCAGGTCGGGCCGTGCCTGCACCGCCAACCGCACCACTTCGCCGAGCGTGGGTTCGCCGCCGTCGCTGATGATCTGCTCGCGCACGCTGGCCATCGCCAGTTCGACCTCGGCGCGCATCTCCGGGTCCAGCGCTTCGTCGGCCTCGTTCTCGGCATCGGCCGCGGCGGGGTTCTCGTCGCGGCGGCCGAGGGCTTCCTCAATGCCGCGGCGCACCTCGCGCAGCACGATCCATTCCTGGCCCACTGCGTGGTCGGCGAGGAAGCAGCACGTCAGCAGGGCGTGGCGGCTGTGATCCAGCGACAGGTCGGCCAGGGCCGCGCCGCCGCCGCAGGGGACGAAGAACACCAGCCGGGCGCGGTCGCGCTGTTCCGCGGGGTAGTCCTCTCCCTTGAGCCGCATCGCCCGCCCCAGGAGTTGAACCACCGTGTTCAGCGAGCCGGGCATGCCGACGCAATACACCGCGCTGCAAACCGGCCAGTCCGTTCCCTCCATCACCCGCTGAATGCCCACCATCACGTCGAAACGGGATGCGGCGTGGGTCCGGTCCTTCTCGGACGCCAGCGCGCGAAGGAAGCGCTGCTTGTCCTCCGCCGCGGTTCCCGTGGCATCGAGGGTGCGGGCGCCTGCCGCGGTGAGTGCGTGGAGCAGGTGGTTGACCAGGCCCTCGCTACCGCCCCGCATCGGCGGTACGCGCACGATCGCCTTGGGTTTGCCGTCGTCCACCCACTTGCGGCAGATCGCCGTCACCAGGCCGTCGAAGTAGGAGGGCGGCGGGGCGTCCTCGCCGGTGAACTGGCCTGCGGTGATGGCGTCGCCGGGCCGGCCGAGGGCCACGATCTCGCTGTCGAGGTGGCGCGGCGCGAAGCCTTCCGCCATGTGCTCGGCCAGCGACCGCCGCAACAGCCGCATCCCCTCCAGCGCCACGGGCCGGCCGTCGCCCCGGTACGGCGTGGCCGTGAAGAAGAACAACTGGCCACCGCGCTCACGCCAGGTCGAGACAATCTGCGACAGACCGTCGGCGGAAGCATGATGGGCCTCGTCGATGAAGAGCGCTTTGCCGGACAGGTCGGGGGGTAGTGCGTCGTGGGCCAGACAGTTCAGGGCCGCGTGGGTGCAGGCCAGGGCGTGGTCCGGGGCCGACTGGCGCAGGTAGGCCAGGAGCCGCTTCACCGAGCCGAGTTCGCTCTGCCGGGCGCCCCAGATGAGTTCCTCCGGCACCGCGACCGCGGGTACGGCCACGCCGGGGCAGTCGGGGAAGGCGACCGTCTGATAGTCGCGGTGGACGAAGCCGTGTTCGATCTGCTCCTGCGGGGCCGCGATGACGGCCTGCGTGAAGCGCCGGCCCAGATGCATGGCCACCAGGGTGACGATGGCCAACGTCTTGCCCGAGCCGGTCGGCTGCTCAACGAGGACGTCGCCGCTGGCCCGGCAGACGTCCGTCACGAGTCGCACTTGATACGGCCGCAGTTCTTTCCGTGAGGGCTGCATAAGAGGACCCGCCAGCCAAACAGGAAACACCGATGACTATTCAAACGGTCAGTGTACCAGGGAAGGGCGCCCCGTGGGAAGGGCGGTGAGGCGGATTCGTTGCATTCGTTGCGCGGCGCGGGATTCGTTGCGCGATGAGGGGGAGAATGATGCAACGAAGTAAGTGCTTGCAGCAGGATGGGTTGCGCGATCGGGCGCCGATTCGTTGCATTCGTTGCGCGGCGCGGGATTCGTTGCGCCATGCCAGAGGCGTACAACGAATGCAACGAATGCGGTGGCAGACGAGTGCGCAGCCGCGAGCGGCTCGCCATCGACGGTCTTTCTCCTTCCCCGCCGCCGTCGCGCATTCTCGACCACGAGGTCTCGCCCGTGAAACGCACCCTATTTGGTTCTCCCATGACCATCACTCGCCGCGCCTTCCTCGCTTCCGCAGTCGCTGGTGCCGCCGGCCTGGCCCGCGCCGCCAACCCGCCCAAGCCGAAGTACAAGTACATCGACATCCACGTTCACCTCGGCACCTTCTACTGGGGCAAGGAGCTGACCGTCGAGGGCCTCCTGAAGCTGATGGACAAGCACGCCATCGAGAAGGCCGTGGTCCTGCCGCTGGTGTCGCCGGAGTCGGCCCCCTACCTGCAGACCACCGAGTCGGCCCTCGCCGCTTACAAGGCCCACCCGGAGCGCATCATCCCCTTCTGCGGCCTCGATCCGCGCTGCACCACCGGCCGGCCAGAGCGCTTCGGCCACGTCGAAGGCTTGAAGGGCCTCAAGGAGATCCTCAAACGCTACCAGGACGCCGGCTGCAAGGGTCTTGGCGAGCACAAGGTCGGCCTGCCGTTCGACCATAAACTGATGATGGCACTCTACGAAGCCTGCGCCGATCTGGAATTGCCGATCCTCTTTCATCTCGATGACATCCGCAGCTTCGACACGGCCGGGCTGCCGCGGCTGGAGAACGCGTTGAAGGCGTTCCCAAAGCTACCGTTCATCGGCCACGCGGCGGGCTTCTGGGCGTCGATCTCCGGCGACGCCAAGGACGCCGACTTCGGCCGCTACCCGAAGGTGCCGACACCCGTAGCGGCGGGCGGGGCGCTGGACCGGCTGATGGACAAGTACGCCAACCTGTACGGCGACCTGTCGGAGCCGGGCGGCTACACGGCCATCGCCCGCGACCCGAAGTTCGGCCGCGAGTTCCTCGTCCGCCGGGCCGAGCGGCTGCTCTTCGGCACCGACTTCCTCATGGCCGAGCAGCAGGTGCCGCAGTTCGAGCTGCTCGATTCGATGAAGCTGCCCGAGGAGGTGCAGGAGAAGATCTACCGCGGCAACGCCGTCCGACTCCTGAAGCTGGCGAAGAAGTGAGCGGCTGTTCCGAAAGCCGCCTGCGGCCTGGCAATCGTTCCTGCGAAGCCGCAAGCGGCAAGAGGGGTGTTGATACAGTTCTGAAGAATGTAAGAAGTCAGCGCTAGCCTGCCCGGCAGCGAGGAATCTTCAAGAAATCCACGCGCAATCAGACCCCACCTCATCATACGTCTATCGCACTATCCCACGATTGCTGCGGCGGAGGACGTCGGGCCAGCGTGTTGAACGACGCCCGTCGGGCCGTCTCGGTCGCCGCTCCCTCTGACATCACCAGGAACGGTATGAATTCCACCCCGTGTCCCGCCCCTCAACAATCGCCATCCCCCTCGGCATCGCCCCGGTCAAGCCCGGACTGGTGGCTCTTCCTGACCAAGTTTATTAAGCACGGCCGTGCGATCGCCGCCTTCGCGCCCAGCTCGCCGTGGATGTCTCGCGACCTGGTCCGGGGGATCGACTTCGCTCGGGCGCGCGTGGTCGTCGAGCTGGGTGCGGGGACGGGGCCGGTCACGACCGAGCTGCTGCGCAGCGCTCCCGTGGCGTGCCGCCTGGTCATCGTCGAGCGCGACCCGGACTTCTGCCGCCGGCTGCGCCAGCGCTTCCCGTCGGCCGACGTGGCCGAGGCCGACGCGATCCACCTCGATCGGGTGCTGGCGGAGCGCGGCATCGACCGGGTGGACCATTTCGTGTGCGGCCTGCCGCTGCCTTCGTTCCCGGCCGAGGCCCGTGACCGGGTGCTTGGCGTGGTCGCCCGCCGGCTCGCCCCGGACGGCACCTTCCGCCAGTTGACCCACCTGCCGGGTCTCTACTACCCGCTATACGCGCGCTACTTCTCCGGCGTGCGCTTCCAGTTCGTCCTGCGGAACCTGCCGCCGGGCGGTTTCTACGTCTGCCGGCAGCCCAAAGTCGCCGCCGCGGCCGCCCAATGACCGTCGAGCCGTAAAAGGCCGGTGAAGGGGGCGTGAAGTTTCGCAGACGGCCGCCAGGTCGGCCTTGCCCGCACTCTCCCGCCAGAGGCACAATTAGAATAGGGATCGGCCGCCGCCTGAGCCGGGATGTCTCACCGGCCTCGATCCCCTTCCGGGAGACAATACGTGTCGAACGCCTCCCTTCGGCTGGCCTTCCTCTGGGCGTCGCAATCGGCACGGGTCCTGGCCGACTGGTGCCTGCGCCTCTTTGTCGTCCTCGAATTGGCCCGGGCCGGCGAGAAGCAACTCAACTCTTCCTGGTACCTGGCAACCGCCGTTTACACCGCCCCCTTCATCCTGTTCGCCCCGGTCAACGGCGCCCTCTGTAACGCCCTGTGCCGGCGCCGAGTGCTCGCCGGCTCGGCCGCCTTCTGCCTTGCGGCCCTTGCCCTCACCACCGCCTTCGGCGGTTGGTGGTTGTTGGGCTTGCTGTTGGTCGGGGTGGGGATGGCGGTCTACAGCCCGACGCGCTACGCCCTGCTGCCCGCCGCGGCGGACGACACGGGGCTGCCGCTGACCCGCGTCACCGGATGGGTCGAGATGGGGGCCGCGGCTGGGATCGTCGCCGGCGCCCTCCTCGGCTGGTCCCTGCACGACCTCTCCTGGGCCGACGTCTTCGCCGGCCTGGGCACGGGCGGCGTCGAGTGGTCCGTCCCCCCCGCGGTCGCCCTGGCCCTGTTCGCCAGCGCCTTCGCCCTCCTCACTGCCCTGCCGGTGCGTTTCGCGGCCGACCCGACGCGCCGCGAGGCGCCCCTGCGGGCCGTCGCGGGCTTCTTCCGCGACGCCCGCTGCATCTGGGCCAGCCGCCGCGCCAGGGGCAGCCTGGTGGGCCTGTCGTTGTTCCTGGCGCTGGTCGCGAGCGGCTCGGGGGCGCTGGTCAACTACACGCTCGACCCCCGCTTCGCTGCCGGCCAGGGGGCGCTGCCGCGGGCGATGGTCCTGGTCGCCGCCGGCGCCGCGGCCGGCTCGTGGCTCGCCGGACGGCAGAGCGCCCTGCACCGCGGCCTCGGCCTGGTGCCGATCAGTGCCACGATGCTGTTGGCGGCCCTGGCCTGGGCCGTCCTTGGCGGGGACGTCACGTGGGCGTGTTTCTTCATCGGCTTGACGACGGGCACGGCCAACGTGCCGCTGCGGGCTTACTACCAGGATGCGGTCCCCGCCGACGCCCGAGGCAACGGCATGGCCGGCCTGAACACCGCCATCTTCGTGGCCACCACGCTCTTGGCGCTGGCGATGTTCCTGCTCACCGCCACGGGCCTCGTCGGCGGCGCCCCGGCGCAGATGGCCCTCCTCGCCGTCCTGGCCGCCGCCTTCGCCCTGGCCTCCTGGCGGCTGCTGCTGCGCGAGAGCGTCGAGCAGGTCGCCGAGCTGATCCTTTGGCCAATGTACCGCGTCCGCACGCGCGGCCCCGGCGCCGGCCGCTTCCCGAAGGCCGGTCCGGTCGTGGTGATCGCCAACCACGCGGCGTGGCTCGACCCGTGCTGGCTGATGAAGGCACTGCCGCGGCCGCTGACGCCCATGATGCTGAGCACCTTCTACGACCTGCCCGGATGGCGCTGGTTGCTGTCGCGCGTCTTCGGCGTCATCCGCGTCGCCTCGAGCAACTACCGATACGAGGCGCCCGAATTGAACGACGCGGTCAAGGCCCTGGACCGGGGTGAGTGTCTGCTGATGTTCCCCGAGGCGTGGCTGGCGCGACGGCCCGACCGGCTGCACCGCTTCGGGCAGGGGGTCTGGCGCATCCTGCGCGCCCGGCCGCAGACTCCGGTGGTCTGCTGCTGGATCGAGGGCGGCTGGGGCACCTTCACGTCCCACGCCGGCGGGCCGCCGCTGCACAACAAGTGGCCCGACTTCTGGCGGCGGATCGACGTGGGCGTCAGCGCCCCCGTGCTGCTCGACCCCGCGCTGCTGGAGGACGGCCTTGCCACCCGGCGCCATCTCATGGAGTTGTGCGCCGACGCCCGCCGCCACGTCGGACGGGAGCCGCTGCCGCTGGCCGAGCCGCTCGCCCCACAGGCTTCCGATTGTGCCGGGGAAAATGCGAGCGCGGCCGCGACTCACCCGATCCATTGAGGATGATAACGGTCCCATCACATTCTTGGCGTAAGATCAGGCTGGCCGGCGTCACCCTCGTGGGACGGACTGATGCGCTTGACCCTTGTGACCGAGACGTTCCCCCCGGAGGTCAACGGGGTGGCGCGGACGCTGGGGCGCTGGGCCGACACCTTTGGCCGATACGGGCACGACGTCCAGGTGATCCGCCCGCGCCAGCCGGGTGAGCGCGGGGCGCCGGGTCTCGTCTTCGCCCTGCCCCTGCCCTTCTACCCCGAGGTGCGCCTCGGCCTGGTCACACCCGGCCGGCTGCGGCGGCTCCTGCGTGAGTTCGCCCCGGACCTGGTCCACGTCGCCACCGAGGGGCCGCTCGGCCTCGCCGCCCTGTTTGCCGGCGCCGAACTCGGCGTCCCCATCGTCAGCAGCTTCCATACCCACTACGACGAGTACCTCGGCCATTACGGCTTTCCCTGGCTGGGGCCGGCCGGCCGGGCTTACCTGCGCTGGTTCCACAACCGCACGGCGCCGACCCTGGTCCCGGGGGAGGCGACGCGCCGGCGGCTGATGTCGCACGGCTACCGCAACGTCGAGATCTGGCCGCGCGGCGTTGACGGCCAGCACTTCCACCCCCGCTATCGCGACGAGCGGTTGCGGGCCTCTCTCGGCCTGCGCCCCGACGACCCGCTCATCTTGTACGTCGGCCGGCTCGCCCCGGAGAAAAACCTGCCGGCGCTGCTCGACGCCTTCGCCCGCCTCTCGCTCGGGGTCGGCGTGGCCGGTGCCGCCCGCCTTGCCCTGGTCGGCGGGGGGCCCCTGGCCGACTGGCTGCGGGCCTCGCGGCGGCCGGGCGTCGTCATGCCGGGCTACCAACACGGCGACGAGTTGTCGCGCTGGTACGCCAGCGCCGACGTCTTCGCCTTCCCTTCGCTCACCGAGACGTTCGGCAACGTCATTCTGGAAGCCCAGGCGAGCGGCCTGCCCGTGGTCGGCTTCGACTGCCCGGCGTTGCGCGAGCGAGTGACGCCGGGACACGACGGGTTGCTGGTGGCGGTGGGCGACGACTTCGCAGCTGCTGTGGGCCGGCTGTGCCGGGACGGGGAGGAACGCCGCCGGATGGGAGTGGCGGCGCGGCGGACTGCGGAGGGCCACGGTTGGGGGCCGATCTTTGACAGGCTGGAGGCCCGCTACCGCCAGGCGGTCGTGGAGAACTCGGCGCGTGAACCTCGGACTGGTCCGGCAACTCTCCAATGGCGGAGCGCGCGTTGGGAGAATTGGCGGGAGTCGGACGACGCCTGCCGAACCCTCATCTGCTTAGAAACCGGAACAAGAATGACTTGGCGGCTTGCGGCTTCGCAATCGGTCCTGCGAAGCCGCAAGCGGCATCGTAGGTCACAGCGCTCGTATTCCGCCACGACCGCCCCCAACGGGGCTGGAACCGTCAGCAAAGGACCAACCTGTGCCGCGTGCCGGTACGGCGGTTCTGCGAGTGACCCGGTGCCGGGCCGTAATCGAGGTTCCTCGGCGGCCGCCGGGCGGTATACTGCAAATGGTGTTCGCTCATCTTCCCTGGGAGTCGAAGCCATGTCCCTGACCATCGAAGTCGTCCACGAAAACGGCGCCCTCAAGCCGGTGCGACGACTCCCGCACATCCCGGAAGGGACACGCGTTTGGGTCACGCTTCACGTCGCGGCTGAAGAAGACCGGGCCCGAAAAGCGTACGGTCTCATCGGCTGGGCTGGCGACGCGGAAACGGTGCGGCGCGTGGCCCTCGATCCGGAATTTGACGTCCTGGAGGGCCCATGACCTTCAGCAACATTCCGACGAACGTCTCCCTGTTTTTCGACGCCAACATTCTCGTCTATTACTTCACGCCGGACCCGCAGTTCGGCCCGGCCTGCCGGACGTTGCTGGAACGGCTCAGCAAGTAGCAGGACTTCAGCGCTTACACCTCCACGCATGTCCTGAGCGAGGTGGCCCACCAGCTGATGATCCTGGAGGCCGTCCACGTCCTCGGCTGGCCGCTCGCCGGCATCACCAAGCGCCTTCAACGGCAGCAGGCTGAGATCCAGAAACTGACTCGCTTCCGGCAAGCGATTGACGAGGTTCCCAGGCTGGGGATCGAGGTCTTGCCAGTTGATCGACATTTGCCGCCCCTCGCGGCTGCCATCAGCCAGCTCCACGGCTTGCTCACCAATGACGCTTTCGTCGTGGCCTGCATGCAGGACCAGGCAATTACGCACCTGGCCAGCGGCGACGCCGACTTCGACCGCGTCCCGGGACTCACCCGGTATGCGCCGGCTTGATGCTGGGGGCGGGGATTCTTCAAGGGAGCGGCGGCTGACAAGCCGTTACGCAGTCCTCGCGCCGAGGCAACAGACGACCCGGAACCCGAGGGCGCGGTTGGTGGAGTCGAACTCGAACTTGTCGCGGGTGGCCGCGCGGCAAGACCTGGCGCCGAAGAACCAGGATCCGCCGCGCGCGACACGGCAGTTGTCGGGGCTCGCGTCGGGCCCTTGAGGATCTTGCCGAGGACTCTGGCTGTAGTAGTCCTCGTCGAACCAGTCGGCGCACCACTCCAAGACGTTGCCGTGCATGTCATACAGGCCGAAGGTGTTCGGCATGTAGCTGCCAACCGGCGTGGGGCGATTGAGCCGCTGGCCTCTGGAAGCGCCGCCGTAAGGGTCCCGGCCATTAAAGTTGGCATGCACAGAGGAGAGCGAGGTGGCAGCTTTCTTTAAGTAGAAGGGTTTGGAATCAGACGCCCCTCCCCGGCAGGAATACTCCCACTCGGCCTCGGTCGGCAAGCGGTACAGGCGCCCGGCACTCTTCTCCTCGGGCCACTCGGACAGCTTGCGGCAGAACTCCACGGCGTCGTCCCAGTAGACGTACTCGACCGGGAAGCGGCGCGTGTCCTGCCCCTTGATGCTCTTGAAGTGGCTGGGGTTGTCGCCCATGACCCGCTCGTATTCGTCCTGCGTCACCGGGAAAGCGCCCAGGTAGAACGGCCGCGTGATCTCGACCTCGTGGAGCGGGCGCTCGTCGTCCTCGCTCTCGTCCTCGGTTTCCGGGGCGCCCATGAGGAACTGGCCCGGCGGAATGAGCATCAGCTTCATGCCGAGGGAGTTCGTGACGCGGCGGTTGCGGTACAGGATCGCGAGAGGGTCGCCACGCTCTTCCAACCAGTCGGCGTAGATCAACCACGGCGCGTCATCCACCGGATCCGCCAGGATCGCCCGCAGGAACGACTCATCGGTCAACATTCTCGTTTCTCGGGCAGCTCGCGCAAGGGCGACGTCATCGAGAGTAATATTGCTGATGCACCAGTGTCAAATTTTTCCCGGAATTTTTCTTGCAAAGGAACGTGGAGTCGGTTACCTTCCACAATCGGAATGCGACCGCTCGGGCTTCCCGTGCGTGATGTTGCGCCGGGTTTACGGTGGCGGTCGCGTCAAATCGACGTAACCTCGAATGAGACTCGCGTCGCCAAGGCGTTCGATGCGGCTCGTCGGGTGGGTTCTGCCCACCCTGGCGCTGCTGTGCTGCGCGCCGTCCGTGGCCCGCGCGACCTGCGGCGATTACGTCGTCACCAAGGGGCTTCACCCGGGCGAAGTCGCGCCGGCGGGACATCAGTCGGCCGAGATGCCGTCGCCGGTTCCCGCCGAACCGCACAGGCCGTGTCACGGCCCGAACTGTTCGCGCGGCCCCGCCGTGCCGCCCCTATCGGTCCCGGTGGTCGTCGCGCCGGCCCCCACGGAGTGGGGCTGCCTGGCCGGATTCTCTCCCGTCGTGCCCCCCGGCCGGGGGGCCTTCCTGTCCGATTTCTCTTCACCCCATCCCATCCTTCTCGCCACGAGCGTCTTCCACCCCCCGCGCTGCGCGGCCTGACCGAGGTGGCATGACGTCCCTGCGCGCTCTCTGCGCTTAGCTTCCGTTCCGCGTCAGGGGTCGTCGTTCCATCCCGCCGTCAACCGCGTTGTAATTGGCGCCGCCGCGGCGCCAGGTCGGTTTCCTCGTCCGTTCTTCGCGGGAAGGTGTTCCGATGACGCGCACACGCTCCGGAAAGACGCTCACTGAACTGCTGGTCATGGTCGTCGTGCTTGTGGGGCTGACCGGGATGTTGGCCCATGCGGTGCAGAAGGTCTGTGCTGCCGCTGGCAACCCCTCGGGCCCGGCCGACGCCACCCTGTCCGCGAGCCTGAACAGCTCGCTGGGCGGTCCGCTGCCCTGATTCCTCGCCACCGAATTCGCTCCCCGTCCGGCACGGGGCCGGACGGCCCTTCCCCGGCTCGACCCGGCGCGGCCGCGCGCGCGGCCCGTGTCGGCCGGGGTGCCCCTGTGGTCGCCCGACATTCACCCTTGACGGAGGTCCGCACCGATGGCTCTTGACCCAGTGATCGCGAACCAGAATGAGATCCTCAGCAACCAGACCCGCATCCTGGAAAACCAGGAGAAGCTGAGCAAGGCGCTGGCCAACCAGGCGGCCATCGTCGCCAACCAGGAGAGCATCCTGGCCAACCAGTCGAAGCTCGACAAGGTGGTCGCCAACCAGGCGACGATCCTCGCCAACCAGGACACGATCCAGGATAATCAGGCCGAGATCTTGCGGAACCAGCGGACCATCCTGGCGAACCAGGAGAAGATCCTCGGCAAGTGAAGCCGTGCGGTGGGGCGGGCGGGTCGTCCGCCCCACCGACCGAACCAACCGATCCTCGGAGATTGTCAGATGCGGGCACCCACCCCACGCCGTACGCCCTTGGTCCTGGTCGCGTCGCTCCTCGCGGCGGGCTGTTTCGCGTCGCTGTCGCCGGGCTGCGGCAGCGGGTCAAACCAGTTGAAGGTCGCCTACCTCGGCCTGACCTGCGAGGCCCCCATCTTCGTCGCCCAGGAGAAGGGGTTCTTCAAGGAGGAGGGGCTGGACGTGCAGCTGGTCGCTACAGACTGGGACCGCCTGCGCGAGGGGCTGGGCACCGGCCGCTTCGACGCCAACCACACGCTCATCATGTACCTGCTCAAGCCGATCGAGAACGGCACCGACCTGAAGATCACCGGCGGCATCCACACCGGCTGCCTGCGGCTACAGAAGGCCGTCGGTTCGGACATCAAGACGGTGAAAGACCTCAAGGGCAAGAAAATCGGCATCCCGACGCACCTCGGCAGCCCGCCCTACCTGTTCGCCAGCCGTGTCCTGGCGGCCAACGGCATCGACCCGCGCCCCGATAAGGAGCCGAAAGAGGTCGAGTGGATCGCCTTTCCCCCGTCGGAACTGGAGCTGGCGCTGAAGGACAAGAGGGTCGATGCGGTGGCGACGTCCGACCCGATCGGCACCATTCTCATCGGCAAGAACTTGGTGGAGGTTCTCGCCGACCAGGCGGTAGACGCGCCGTACAGCGAGGAGTACTGCTGCGCCGCGGTCGTCAGCGGCAAACTGGCCCGAGACAACCCGAAGGCGGCGGCCCGGGTGACGCGGGCGCTGCTCAAGGGGGCGAAGTGGGTTAACGAAAACCCGACCGCCGCCGCCAACCTGTCGGTCGAGAAGAAATACATCGCCTCGACCGCCGAGATCAATGCGCAGGCGCTCTCGAAACTGAGGTACATCCCCGGCGTGTCGCGCTGCCGCGAGAGCGTGGAGCAGGCGGCCAAGGACATGAAGAAGGCCCACCTGCTCAAGGACGACACGGACCCGGAGGAGCTGGCCAAGCGGGCGTGGTTGGACCTCGACGGCGTGACCGACGAGTGGGTGGAGGGCCTGAAGGTCGAGAAGGTGGCCGGCGGCGGCCCGCCGAAGTTGCTCGACCCGGCCGGGTTCGCGGCGCTGTTCGAGGGCCGCCGGTCGTGCTGCGCCTGCTGCTGCCTCAGCGAGTGAGCGGCGAGTCGCAGACCCGCGCGGCTCTGCGAGCCGCCGCTAAACAGAGGAGATCGGTCCCTTGTCGTCGGATGTTGTCGATCCCCCGGAATTCGCCGCCGTGCCCGAGGAACTCCGGCCGGCTTCAGCACCGGCGCGCCCCGGGGGTTTCCACCCGGCCGTCGCGGTCCTGGCGCCGGCCGTGGTCGCCGGCGTGGCGCTCCTGGTTCACTTCTACCTTCCCAACCGGCAGGCTCTCCCCCGTTCCTGGATGGACCGGCTGGCGGCCTGGCAGCATCCGTACCCAGTGCTGCTGGTCGCAGTGCTGGCCGCCTCGCTGCTGGCGGCGGCGGGCCAGTGGGCGTGGTCGCCGCTGCGGCCGTGGGTGCGGCACACCGCGCCCTTGCTGGCCGCCGCCCTCGCCTCCGTCTGCGCCGGAGAAATCGTGACGGCCAAAACGGCATGGATGCCGCAGCCCTACTTTCCCGGACCGGACGAAGTGCTGGGGGCGCTGGTCGAGGATCGCTCCATGCTGTTCGAGAGCACGTGGCATTCGCTGCGGCTGCTGCTGGTCGGCTACGCAACGGGGGTGGCGGCCGGCCTCGTCACCGGCGTCCTGATCGGTTGGTCCCGGCGCGCCCGCTACTGGGGCCTGCCGCTCTTGAAGGTGCTCGGCCCGCTGCCGGCGACGGCCCTGGTCCCGCTGGTGATGCTCCTGCCGTTGCCGGAGTTCTTCTGCGGGACGGCGCTGATCGCCCTGGCGGTCTGGTTCCCCGTGACGATGCTCACCTCGTCGGGCATCATGAATGTCCGCGTCTCGCACCTGGACGTCGCCCGCACGCTGGGGGCCGATCGGCTCTACCTGATCCTCCGCGTGGCCGTTCCCTCGGCCCTGCCGAGCATCTTCGTCGGCCTGTTCATGGGGCTGGTCGTCTCGTTCCTGACGCTGATCGTCGCCGAGAGCGTCGGCGTCAAGGCTGGCCTGGGCTGGTACATCCCCTGGCGCAAGGGCTACGCCGATTACGCCTACGTGTGGGCGGCGCTGGTCATCGTGGCGGCGTTCTGCTCCAGCCTCATGACGCTGCTCTTCAAGGTGCGCGACCGAGTGCTGAAGTGGCAGAAGGGGGTGATCAAGTGGTGAGTGCCACGACGCCGCCGGCCGCCGCCGAGGGCTCGTCGCTGCTGGTCCGCGACGTGGGCAAGACGTTCCGCGCCGCCGACGGCTCGCCCCTGCCGGCCCTGGCCGGGGTGTCGCTGACGGTCCGGGCGGGCGAGATGGTGTCGCTGATCGGGCCGAGCGGCTGCGGCAAATCGACGCTCCTGCGCCTGATCGCGGGGCTGGACGAGCCCACGTCGGGGGAACTGCGGGTCGGCGCCGAGCCGATCACCGGCCCCAGCGCCGAGCGCGGCCTGATGTTCCAGGATCCCAACCTGTTCCCGTGGCTGAGCGTGCGCGGCAACATCCAGGCCGGGCTGGTGGCCCGCGGGGTGCTCCGCCAGCGCCGCCACGAGGTCGAGGAGTACCTTCGGCTGGTGGGGCTGGAGGCGTTCGCCGACGTCTACCCGCACCAGCTGTCCGGCGGCATGGCGCAGCGGGCGGCGCTGGCGCGGGCGCTGATCAACCACCCGAAGGTCCTGCTGCTGGACGAGCCGCTCGGGGCGCTGGACCAGTTCACGCGCATGCGCATGCAGGACGAAGTGCTGCGGGTGTGGCAAGCGCGGCGGACGACGATGGTGCTGGTCACGCACGACATCGACGAGGCCATCTACATGAGCGACCGCATCGCCATCGTGACGCCGCGGCCGGGGCGCATCGAGCGCCTGATCGAGGTACACCTGGGTCGGCCGCGGGAGCGCGTCAGCCCGCGCTTCCTGCAGCTGCGGACGTCGATCCTGGAATTACTCCACTTCACGGGCCGGGAGGAAGACCGACCCGGGGCCGTGTCCCGCAACGGGCTGGCGGGGGAACGGCCGGGGTGAGCCCGGCGGTGAGAGGGAGGGTAGGGCGTTGGGGGGATTGGGGAGCGGCCGGCAGCCCGACGAGGCCCGCAGGCGGGAGGTGATCCGCCTGCGCGCCGAGGGCCTGACCCTGGTGGAGATCGGCCGCCGCCTCGGCATCAGCCGCCAGCGCGTCGATCAGATCCTCCGGGCCATCGACAAGGAGCGCACGCGCCGCCTGGCCTGCCTTGCGTGCGGGGGCGCCGTCGCGCCGCCCGGGGGGGCCCCGCCCGATGTAGCGGATATTCTCTGTCTGTCTTGCCTCGCGGAGTCCCCGGAGACGCCCTTCGCCCAGCGCCTGCGATCCTGCCGCGCCGCCGCGGGTCTGAGGTTGAGGGACCTGGCCCGGAGGGTGGGGCTGAGCACGGAGACGCTGCGCTGCTACGAGTCGGGAGTGCGCGAGCCGCGCTGGCAGCAGCTGGCGCCGCTGCTGCGAGTGCTGGGGCCGGCGCTGGTGGCGCAGGTGCCGTACGAGGAGAGGGACGAGCCCCCCGGCTATCCGCCGCAGGCAACCGCCGAGCGCCGCGGGGCGTGACTGTCCGTTTAGCCGCCGCCCTCGGGGCGGGGCTCTCTCCGCGCCGCCCCGAGGGCGGCTAAACGGACAGTCACCCCCCAGCAAGCGCTCACCCGGGCGCGCCGCGGAACCGCGCCTCCCAGCGGCTGCCGTCCTGGAATCGGACGTCCAGGTGCTTGCCGTTCAGGCGGAACAGGGCCATCAGCGCCAGCACTTCTCCGGCGAGGCCCGCCCCTTCAGCCTTCGCCCAGCGCTCGCCGACGCGGTGACGGAAACGGAGCCGGCTGCCGTCTCCCATCACGACGACCGCTTCGGAGAAGGTGTCGTTCACCTCGACGGACACCAGGGCCCGGCGCAGAAACGCCTCGTTGGTCATTCCCACTCCCTTCCCATTTCGCCATTTTGCGGAGGAGCCACCACGGATTCTTGCGGCGCCTGCCGCGATGCCTTACGCTGGTAGTCGGTTCTCTCCCACGAGGATTCGTACCATGCGCTCGCGCTGCTCCGGATCGATCCCGGTATTGCTCACACTCCTCACCGTTTTTCTCGTCGCGCCCGGCACCCCCGCGGCGGGGCCGGCGGCAGATGACGAACAGGTGCTGCAGTCGGCCGGGCTGCCGACCGACAACCGGGCGCTGCTGGAGTTCTTCCGCCTCCGCGCCCACACCGAGACCGATCACGAACGCCTGACGTCGTTGGTGCGTCAGCTTGGCTCCCCGACGACCGAGGCGAAGGCGGCGGGCGAGCTGATCGCCTGGGGCCCGGCCGCGGTGGCACCGCTGCGCCATGCCGTCAACGACCTCGACAACCCGGCCACGGCTCGCCGCGCCCGCAAGTGCCTTCAGGCCATCGAGGGGCCTCACGGCGCCGCCCTCGTCGCGGCGTCGGCGCGCCTGCTGGCGGAACGGGCGCCGGACGGCACCGCCGAAGTGCTCCTCACCTACCTCCCCTACGCCGACGACGCGGTCGTCACCGAGGCGGTGTCGTCGTCCCTGGCGGCCGTCGCCTTCCCCGGCGGCAAGCCCCACCCCGCCCTGCTCCGCGCTCTCGAGGACGCCGTGCCCGCGCGCCGGGCCGTCGCCCTCGAAGTGCTCTGCCGGGCCGACCGGCCGGAACTGTTCCCGGCCGTGCGCAAGCTGCTGGCCGACCCGAAGCCGGCGGTGCGCTCGCGGGCGGCCCTCGCCCTGGCCAGGCAGCAGGACGCCGACTCGTTCCCGGTCCTGATCGACCTGATCGGCGTGCTGCCGGCCGAGCAGCGGCGGCCGATCGAGGAGACCTTGCAGGACCTGGCCGGCGAGTGGGCGCCGGGCCTGCCGCGCGGCGGCGACGACGCCCTGACCGGTCGCATCCGCCGCGAGGTCTGGGCGGCGTGGTGGCGCAGCACCGACGGGCCCACCCTCCTGGAGGAGTTCCGCAAGCGCACGCTGACGCCGGAAACGGCGACACGGGCGCACGACCTGGTCCGTCGCCTCGGCGACAGTTCCTTCACCGAGCGCGAGCGCGCCTCCGACGACCTCGCCGCGTTGGGCCGGCTGGTCCTGCCGGTGCTGCGCGAGGCGGCGAAGGATCGCGACGCCGAAGTCGCCCGCCGGGTCGAGGCGGTCCGCGACCGCGTCGAGAAGGGCCCCAACGACGCGCTGCCGGTGACGGCGGCGCGGCTGCTGGCGCTGCGAAAGCCGGCCGGCGCCGCCGAGGTGCTGCTGGCCTTCCTCCCCTCCGCCGAGGGGGAGGACGTCGCCGCCGAGGTGCTGACGGCCCTGGCCGCGGTCGCCGTCCGCGACGGCAGGCCCGAGCCCGCCCTGCTCAAGGCGCTGGCCGATGACTCGCCCCGGCTCCGCGCCGCCGCCGCCGAGGCGCTGTGCCGCGCCGGCGGCGCCGAGTCGCTGGCGGCCGTGCGCAAGCTGCTCCAGGACGGCGACCTGTCGGTGCGGCTGCGCGCCGCGGTGGGGCTCGCCGGGGCGGCGGACAAGGACGCGGTGCCGGTCCTCATCGACCTCGTCGCCGCCCTGCCGCGCGAGCAGAGTTGGCAGGCGCAGGAACTGCTCGCGCGCCTGGCCGGCGAGGGCGCCCCGGAGACGGTCGGCGGGGACGACGAGGCCGCCCGCAAGAAGGCCCGCGACGCCTGGGCCGTCTGGTGGAAGGCCAACGCGGCGAAGGCCGACCTGTCGCGCCTCGCTACCGCCCAGGTCACCCTTGGCTACACGACCGTCGTGCTCGTCAACGACGGCGGCCTCGGCCGCGTGGTCGAGCTGGGCCGCGACGGCAAGGTGCGCTGGCAGATCGACGGCTTGCAGTACCCCGTCGATGCCTGGGTCCTGCCCGGCAACCGCGTCCTGGTCGGCGAGTACAACGGCATGAAGGTGACGGAGCGCGACCTGACCGGCCGCGTCGTCTGGGAGAAGTCGAACCTCGGCGGCCGCGTGGTCAACGTGCAGCGCCTGCCCAGCGGCAACACCTTCATCGCCGTCCAGAACGCCCTGCTCGAGGTGGATCGCGCCGGCAAGGAGGTCTTCGCCCACCGCCGGCCGGCGAACGACGTTTGGGCGGCCTACCGCTCCGCCGACGGCGGCATCACCTTCTTCACTAACGGCCAGCAGTGCGTGCGCCTCGACCGCTCCGGCAAGGAGGTGAAGACGTTCCCCCTCGGCGCCGGCGGCAGCTGGACCAGCGGCATCGACGTCACGCCGCAGGGCCGCATCCTCGCTTCCAACCACAACGCCAACAAGGTCGAGGAGTACAACGCCGACGGCAAGAAGGTCTGGGAGGCCCCCGCCGCGGCCATCACGACCGCCACGCGGGCCGCCAACGGCAACACCATCGTGTCCAGCTACTTCAGCAATCGCGTCTTCGAGATCGACCGCAACGGCAAGGTCGTCTGGGAGCACAAGGACACGCTGCATCCGTTCCGGGCGCGGCGGCGCTAGCCGCTTGCGGCTTCGCATGCCCTGCGAAGCCGCAAGCGGCCCGCTCATTCCTTCTTTTTCGGAGTGACAATTGGCGTATCGGGGTCGTTGCCCCACTCGTTCCAGCTGCGGTAGTAGTTGCGGACGTCCTTGGCCCCCATGAGTTCCAGGGCGAACACCATCACGGACGCCCGGCCGCCCGACTGGCAGTAGGTGACGGCGGGCTCCTTCAGGTTGACGTCGTGCTCCTTGAAGAGCGCGCGCAGGTCGTCGGCGCTCTTGAAGCGGCCGTCCTTGTCGAGCAGGTCGCTCCACTCCAGGTTCTTCGCCCCGGGGATGGAGCCGCCGCGCTTGGCCAGCTTCTCCTCGCCGCAGTGCTCCTTCCCCGAGCGGGCGTCGATGATCTGCCGGTCCTTGTCCTTGACGAAATCCAGCACCTGCTCCTTCGTGGCCAGGCGCTCGGGGTGGGCGGTCAGCTTTGGCGTCGTGGCCGTGACCGGCGGCGCCTCCTTCGACGCGGCGCTGTTGGCCGACGCCCAGGCCAGCCAGCCGCCGTCGAGCAGGCGCACTTCCTTGAAGCCCCAGTAGCGCAGGATCCACCAGACCCGCGCCGGCTCGCGCGGGTCGTCGCCGTAGACCACCACCGGCGCGTCCGCCTTGAGGCCCAGGGCGCCAAGGCGATTGGTCCACGCTTCCTTGTCCGGCGTGCCCCCGAACGCCTTGCTCCAGGCGCCGCTATCGACCCACAGGGCCCCGGGAACGTGCGCGGCGTCGTACTTCGCCTTCGGCCGGGCGTCGAGTACCTGAACGCTCTTCGCTTGCACGCCCTTCGCCAGCCCGCCTGCGTCGATGAGCAGTTCCGCGTGTGGATATTTGCCCTCCTTCGCCTCCTCGGCGCCGGGCACGAACAGCAGCAGGGCCGTGCAAAGCAAGTGTGTCGTCATCGGTTCCTCCTGTAGGTCCCGCCTGCCGGGCGGGACTTCGTTTCGTCCCGCCCGGCAGGCGGGACCTCCTGTCCGTTATACGCGCCGCCGATTGCTTTCGCGCCCCGTGTCCGGTTAGAATCCCTGCCAACGCCCCTCGGCCCCCGCAAGCGAGGAGTCCCCGTGAGTACACCCGAAGCGAAGGTCTACATCGTCGGCGTCGGCAGCGACGGCCTGGCCGGCCTCACGGCCCGGGCCCGCGACATCCTGACCTCGGCGGACGTCGTCCTCGGCTCCGAGCAGACCCTTGGCCTGGTGCGCGAATTGCGGGCCGAGCGCGTCCCCGTCGGCGCCGACCTCAACGAGGAGGTGCGCCTCCTCGAGGCCAACCTGGGGCGCAAGCGCCTGGCCGTCGTCGCCGGCGGCGACCCGCTCTTCTACGGCATCGCCCGCTACCTGTGCGACCGCCTCGGCAAGGAGCGCTTCGAGGTGCTGCCGCACGTCAGCAGCATGCAGATGGCCTTCGCCCGCGTCAAGGAGAGCTGGGACGAGGCCTACCTCACCAACCTCGCCAGCCACCCGCTCGAAGAGGTCCTCGACCGTATTCGGATCGCCGAGGTCGTCGGTCTGTTCACCAGCGAGCAGGAGGACCCGCCGCGCGTGGCCCGCGCCCTGTTGTCCCGCGGCCTGGACTACTTCCGGGCCTACGTCTGCGAGAACCTCGGCGGGCCGGACGAGCGCGTCACGCAGGGCGAGCTGGCCGACGTCGCCGAGATGGAGTTCGCCCCGCTCAACGTGATGATCCTGAAGCGCAAGCCGGGCCGGCCGGACCAGCGCCGCGCCCCGGGCCGCTTCCGCCGCTTCGGCAACCCCGACGACGTCTTCGCCCAGAGCCGGCCCAAGAGCGGCCTCATCACTCAGGCGGAGGTGCGGGCCATCGCCCTGGCGCGGCTGGCGATCGGGCCGGGCGACGTGGTCTGGGACGTCGGCGCCGGCAGCGGCTCGGTCGCCATCGAGGCGGCGCAGCTGAGCGACCCCGGCATGGTCTTCGCCATCGAGGAGGACGCCGCCGACTACCACTTGATCCTGGCCAACGCGGAGAGTTTTGGGGCGCGCAACGTCAAGGCGGTCCACGGCACCGCCCCGGCCGTCTTCGCCGGCCTGCCGTCGCCGGACGCGGTCTTCGTCGGCGGCACCGGCCGGGAGGTGCGCCGGTTGCTGGAGGCGGCTTACGCGGCGCTGCGACCGGGCGGGCGGATGGGGGTCAACGTGGCGACACTGGAGGCGCTGAGCGACACGAACGCGGCGCTGAAGGCGCTGGCCGGGACGGTCGAGGTGTCGCTGGTGAACGTGGCCCGCGGCGTCGAGCAGCTGGAGACGCTGTGCTTCGAGGCGGTCAACCCGACGTTCCTGCTGGCGGTCGGGAAGAGGTCGAGGGGGGAGAACGCGAGATGAGCCGGGGGTGAGGTCGTGGACGAGGATTCCGGATTCCCATTGTCACCGAACGACCGGCGATTCCTGCTCCGGCTGGAGCGCTCTCGCAGATACGTGCCGCCGCCGAGCGCACCGGAGTGCGAGGCGAAGGAGTTGCCCCCGCGCTCGCCGGCCAGTCGTGCGGCGGAGCGCATTCTGCTAAGGTACATCAACCGGGCACGAGCATCCGTCCCCGGCCCGTGCGCGAACAGGACCTGCTTGCGAGGGTCGGGGCTTGCGAGTCCCCTTGTGCGGCTGGCGTGGGAGGCGGCGGCCACGGCGTTGTTGCCCCTGGAGGTAGTCTGTCTGCTCGTGTTCCGGCCGGGCCTGCGCGGGACGGCCTTGCGAGCCGCCTTGTTACGGCCGCAGGATTTGGAGCGTGTGCTGTGCGGTCGGGGAAGAGGTAGTCGCCCCTGACTCCCGTGCAGCGGGCGGTTAACAGAGAGGTCTACTATTATGCCGCGCTTTCTGCTGGCCGGATTGCTGCTGACCATCCCCGTGTGCGCCCGGGGGCAATTCGTGGTTCCCCCCTCCCCGCCGCCGGTCGTCCCCCTGCCCCCGCCGATCATCCCTCCGCCTCCCCCGCCTCCGCCGCCGATTACGCTTCCCCCCGTCACTACCACCGGCGGGAATCCGGGAGGCGATGCCCTACCGGTGGAAGCACCGATCACCCATGAGACGCCCGTGTCTCCCGGTCCGCCGTCCCCTTCCGCATTTCTCGTCGCGCTACTGGTTCCCCTCGGTGTTCTCGGTGCGGTGATCGGAACCTGCGTCGTCGTGGCGCGCAGGCGCCGCACCTCCGGCGGGCTGATCCGCATCATCGCCCCGCCGCCCGGAGAAGCGCCCGAGCACGTCCGGGCCGCCTGGGTCGGGGTGGAACTGCCCCTGGTCGGCGGCGTGAGTCAACCGACGGCCGGCCCCGGGCGCGGCGTCGTCTCCGGCAATGCGGGAGTGGTCTGGGTCGGTTACGTCGTTGACGGGCGCGTCGCGGTCCAACGACTGGCCGCCCAGTGTCCCGAGGCCGCCGCCTGGTGGCGCGCGAACGCCCCTCACATCCTCGGCTGGGGCTACGGGTTGCTCTTCCCCACCGACGTGTGCCAGCGCCTCGGATGACGTGGGGTGCTGAAGGTGTTTGGCCGATCGAAGGGAGGTCACGTGGCAACACCCGGACGGTTGACCCGCGCGGAGGCATCGCTGCGGCAGCACGCCCTCGCCTACCCCGAGACCAACGAAGAGTTCCCCTGGGGCCACCGCGCCATCAAGGTGAAGGGGAAGGCGTTCCTCTTCATGGCCGTGGTCGATAACGTCCTCAGTCTGTCGGTGAAACTTCCCCTGTCGGGTCGGGTGGCGCTGACCTTCCCGTTCGCCTCGCCCACGGGATACGGACTCGGCAAGAGCGGTTGGGTGACGGCCAAGTTCGGCGCCAAAGACGACGTTCCCATCTACATGCTCGAGGAGTGGATCGACGAGAGTTTCCGGGCCGTCGCGCCGAAGAAGTTGGTCGCGAAGTTGGAAGGGGCCGAGGCCGAGCCCCCGACCGAACAACGACGAAAGAAAAAGTCGCGATGACCTCTCCGATCGATCTCCTGCTGGCGCTGATCGACCAGGGTTTCGATCACAAGTCGTGGCACGGGCCGAACCTGCGCGGCTCGGTCCGCGGCGTGGAGGCCGCCGTCGCCGCCCGCCGCCCCGCCGAGGGCCGCCACTGCATCTGGGAGATCGTCGTGCATGCCGCCTACTGGAAATACACCGTCCGCCGGCGCTTGCTCGGCGAAAAGAGAGGTTCCTTCCCCAGAAAAGGCTCGAACTGGTTTCCGGCACCGGTCCCTCTCACCGCGGAAGCGTGGGCCGAGGCGGTCGCCCTGCTGGAACAAACTCACCGCACCATGCGCGAGGCCGTCGCCGCGCTGGCGCCGGCCGACCTGGAGTTCACGCCGCCGGAGAGCAAGACGAGCAACTTCGGCCTCATCAGCGGGATTGCCGCTCACGACGTTTACCACGCCGGGCAGATCCAGCTCCTGAAACGACTCGCGGGAGCGGGACCGGCGGAGTAGATGACACGGGGAGATTCCTCATGGGTGCTCCGACAGCGCCGCCACCGCCGGCCGATTACGGCATCGATGCCCCCGTCGCTATCCGCAATTTATTCATCATCAGCGGGGTCGCCTTGACGGTGGCTGTCGTGGTGCTGATCCTCCGTCAGCCGCACCCACTGAATATCCCGCTTCTCGAGGTCGGGCTGGCCGTCGGGGTGAATTGTTCGATCAACGCTGTCGCCATGCTCTGGTACAGCAAGGTCAGCAAGTTGCGCCGCCGCGAACGACTGCTCGACCTGGTGCCGTGGCGCGGGGACGAAACCGTGCTCGACGTCGGCTGCGGCCGCGGCCTGCTCCTCGTCGCGGCGGCGCGCCGCCTGACCACCGGCAAGGCCGTCGGCATCGACCTCTTTCACAACATCGATCTGAGCGGGAACCGACCCGAGGCAACCCTGGAGAACGCGCGGCGCGAAGGCGTCGCCGAGCGCGTGCGGGTGCTGGCCGGCGACGCCCGGCAGCTCCCCTTCGCCGACGCCTCCTTCGACGCCGTGGTTTCGGCCCTGGCCCTGCACAACATCCCCGACCGCGCCGGCCGGCGTCAGGCCGCCCGGGAGATCGCGCGCGTGCTGAAACCCGGCGGCCACGTCATCATGGTCGATATCCAATCCACCCGCGACTACGCCGGCAGTTTTCACGAACACGGACTTACCGAGCTCAAGCGCTCTCCCTCCGGGCTGATCACCTGGGTCGTGATCGCCTTCAGCTGGGGGAGCGTGCGCCCCTACCGGGTCACGGGCCGGAAGTCACCGTCGCCGGCCGCCGCGCCAATTCCTCAGACCGGCGGGGCGGCCGTTCCTTCCGCCGGAATACAATAACGACCTGTTCCGACCTCTCGACCCCGCTCCCGACCGGAGAACCCTCGTGATCGGACGCGCCTCGCTGCTCACCCTCCTCTGCCTGTTCGTACCGTTTTTCCCTGCAACGGCCCGCGCCGAGCCGCCGCGCACACTCGCCGAGACCAGCGATTACAAGGCCACGTCGCGGCACACCGACGTCCTCGACTTCTGCGAGCGCCTGGCGAAGGAATCGCCGCTCGTCCGCCTCGGCACGCTCGGCACCAGCCACGAAGGGCGCAAGCTGCCGCTGGTCATCGTCGCCGACCCGCCCGTGGCCACCGCGGCCGAGGCGCTCAAGAGCAAGAAGCTCGTCGTGTTCGCGATGGGCAACATCCACGCCGGCGAGGTGGACGGCAAGGAAGCGCTGCTCATGCTGGCCCGCGACGTAGCCACGGCCAAGGAGCGGCCGCTGCTCAAGGACCTGGTCCTCGTCTTCGCGCCCATCTTCAACGCCGACGGCAACGAGAAGATCGACCGCGGCAACCGCCCCGATCAGGACGGCCCAGCCGACGGTGTCGGCATCCGGGCCAACGCCCAGGGCCTCGACCTCAATCGCGACTTCGTCAAGCTGGAGAGTCCCGAGGTCCGCGCCCTGGTCCGCTTCTTCAACCAGTGGGATCCCGCCATCTTCATCGACTGCCACACCACCGACGGCTCGCGCCACCGTTACACCATTACCTACGAAGGCGGCCGTTCTCCCGCCGGCGACCAGCGCGTCGTGGCCCAGGTCCGCGACATCCTCCTCCCCGACGCCGGCCGGCGCCTGGAGAAAGAAACCGGCTTCCGCTCGTATTTCTACGGCCACTTTTCCGCCGACCGGAGCCGCTGGGAGACGGTGGAGCCGACGCCACGTTACGGCATCCATTATGTCGGCCTCCGCAACCGCGTCGCTGTCCTCTCCGAGTCGTACTCCCACGCCCCCTACAAGGACCGCGTCCTGGCCTCGCGCGCCTTCGTCAAATCGATCTGTGAACACGCGGCCGAGAACAAGGACAAGCTCGTCAAGCTGCTCGCCGAGGCGCGCGAGGAGACGACGCGAGCCGGCAAGGAGCCGAAGGCCACCGACAAGATCGTGCTGCGCTCGAAGCCAGTCCCGCTCGGCCGACCCCATCAATTGCTCGGCTTCGTGGAGGAGATCAAGGACGGCAAGCGCGTCTCGACCGGCGTCCCGAAGGAGTACGAAGTCCAGTACCTCGGCGGTGCCGAACCGGCGCTGTCCGTGACCCGGCCGTATGCGTACCTCATTCCCTCCCCCGCGGCGCTCGCCGCCGTCGTGGAGAACTTGCAGCGCCACGGCATCACCGTCGAGGAATTGCGTGAGGACATCGAGTTGGACGTGGAAACGTACCGCATCGACAAGGTGAGCCGCACGCGCGAGTTCCAGAAGCACCAGCCGGTCGAATTGGACGCGACCGTCCGCAAGGAGTCGCGCCGCGTCGAGGCGGGGACAGTCCTAGTCCACACGGGGCAGCCGCTCGGCAGCCTCGCCGCCTCCCTGCTGGAGCCGCAATCGGCCGACGGCCTGGCGACGTGGAACTTTTTCGACGCGGCCGTCCGGGAGGGCCAGGACTTCCCTGTGCTGCGCCTGCCGGCCCCGGTCCCGCTGACGACGGGCCGCGTTCGTCCCCTGGCGGAGGACCGCACGCTCAACAAGCCGATCACCTTCGAGACCCTGTACGGCGCCGATCCGCGTCCCAACTTCAGCGGGGCAGTGGTGTCCGGCCTGACCTGGCTCGACGACGGCGACCATTTCTTGCAGCGGAAGGACGGCAAACTCTGGAAGGTCCACGCACTGACGGGCCGCTGTCAGCCGTTCCTCGACGCCGACAAGCTCGCCCAATCGCTCGCCGCCGCGCCGGCCATCGACAAGCCGTCCGCGAAAGCCCTGGCCGCCACGACGGCTCCGGACTTCAACCCGCAGCGCACCGGGGCGCTGTTCGTGTACGCCAGCGACCTGTACTTCTGCCCGCTCGACGGCGGCAAGGCGGTGCGACTGACCAAGGTGCCCGGCAGCAAGGAGGTCGCCACTTTCAGCCCCGACGGCCGCTTCGTCGCCCACGTTCGCGGCGGCAACCTCCACGTCACCGACGTCGTCACCCAGACCGAGCGCGCCCTGACCAG
>DATFNV010000442.1:0-19836 GCA_035266225.1 Gemmataceae bacterium | reverse complement strand
GACCCCTGCCGGCTTGCCCGGCAGGTGAAGCAGGTCGCAGGCTAGACCAGGTGCAGAGAGAAGGCGTTTCCGCGCCGCTGTTCTAGCCTGCGACCTGCTTCACCTGCCGGGCAAGCCGGCAGGGGTCGAGGGCCGATGTCCTCTGCGCCCGGTTAGCCGGTGACCTGCTTCACCTGCCGGGCAAGCCGGCAGGGGTCGAGCCGCCTCACCGCTGATACTACAGTGTCCACAGCCGCCTCGTCCCTCGATCTGCTCCTTCACACCGTAGCTGTTGACAATAGAATCAAACAGCAATATAAATGTTATAAGGAATTCATGCAAGGCCGCTTCACGGGCGGGCGGCCGTCGGGCGCGGCAGAACGGGAGAGGGTCGCCGGGGACCGGTCTGAGCCCCGCGTGAAGGACCGGAGTTGGGCGGGGGAGCGTCGCTTCCCTACATGGCCCTTTGCCGGACGGGGGAACTGCTTGATGAACCGCGAGGCCCGGCCGCCTATCGCAGAGACTTCCACGATCTTGTGGAGGTCGAACGGGGAGAACGACTCATGGGAAGCGGGGAAACCTTACCCGTCATCTGGACAATCCAGGCGCGCCGCCATCTGCGGCGCAGTCTGTACTCGCCGGATGCGTGCCGACCCTCTTCTGCGACACCGAATAGTTCGCGGCCCGGCGCACCGGCGGCGGAGTGTGCCATGACGGTCGAGCAAGCCACCCAGCAACTCAGGCCGCTGCTGGCCCGCTGTTTTCGCGGCTGCCACCTGATCGTCCAGGATGAGATGTTCGGCTATCGCCTCAAGGCGGGGCAGCACATCTTCCTCGTCGAGGTCAGCGACTCGGATGGTGATCGGCAAACGGGCTCCTACGTCGTCAAGATCGCCGCGCCCGAAGCGCTTCGCAGGGAGTTCGACGGCTATCGCTCGTGCTGGCCGCCCGCGCTGCGGCATGACCTCGTCTTCCTGCCGCTGCGGGCCTTCCCCGAGGACAATTCCGGACCCATCGAGGCCCTGATTTACGGCGACGCCCACCAGCTCATCGGCGTGCCGCAAACCTGTTCGCTCGAGGAGGCCATGCTCGATGCCGTGGTGCATGGCCAGCCCACGATCGCTTCCATCCGTGACGTCCTCGTTCAGCTGTACGAGCGGGCCGGCCACCTGTTCTACCACGTCGGCCGAGAAGACCTGCCTCTGCGCCCGGGCTATTCCCTGCACGTCCCGGGCACGCCCGGCCCGAACCGACCCAACCTCGCGCTGCAAGAAGCCCTGGACGATTGGGGCTCCGCGGAACGCCTGCAACAGCTGCGGCTCGAGGTGGACAACCTGATCACCCGCCTGGCCCGCTCGAACACAGACGACGTCCCCTTGCGCCGCTACCTCGGTGCGGTTCCCTATCTGAAGCAGGTGATGGAGGTACTGGCCTCGCCGGCACGGCCGGGCCAGGGCACGCCGCCCTTGACCGATTTCGTCCCGGGCATGTTGCGCGGCCCGGCCCACGGAGATTTGCACGGCCGCAACGTGCTTGTCGGCCGCATCCGCGATCAGGTACTATGGCCAGCCGTGTTCGATTATGAGCACATGAGCAACTGTAACCTCGTCGGCTGGGACTTTGTGAAGCTCGAAACCGAGCTGAAAAGCCGGGCGTACGACCTCATCTACCCCCGGGTGGAGAAGGGCCTGGTCAAGGAGGTGCATGACTTCGAGCTGGACCTCGCCGATAAGACCGAGAAACACAACAAGGCCGGCGACTGGCCGGCTGGCAGCGACGGGGAGACGCGGCAGGAGCGCCTCAGGGCCCTGATACTGCAGATCCGCCACCTGGCGGCCGTCCACCTGGGTCATAACCGCGGACGGCCGCACCGCTGGCTGGAGGAGTATTACTTCCTGCTGGCCTGTTACGGCGTTGTCAGCGGGCGGTTCGAGAACGTCACCCACCGACAGTTGCTCTGCAGCCTCCTTTCCGCGGGGGTGGCGACCTCGCGCCTGTCGTTGCCGATCCGGCAATTCAAATTGGAATGGCTGGAAATCCTGCGTTGACAGGGCCGAACTTCCTCTTGTCTGGATGAGATACCGATCATGCCCACCGCGAAAGAGCTGCTGGACCGGTTTACCATCGACTACGATGTCCTCCTCGAACGGGCACGGCGCTGGCGCATCTCCAATGTCCCCGAGCAGGCCGTCGAGTTGTTACGCGGGCTGCAGGGGCGCTATCCCCTGGCGCTGGAGATCGGCCAGGAACTGGTCCTGGCCCTGATCGATGCCAACAAGCGCGATGAGGCCCAGGTGGAGATGCACAAGCTGCAAAGCCAGCTGCGCAACCCCAACGAGGAGCTGCTGAGCCGCTGGGGCCGGCTGTTCAAGGAGGACGGCGACCGGCTGAATCCTCACCTGCCGGACGAGCTGAAGGGCCGTTCCACGGACGACCGGCGCCCCAACGATGCCGAGTTGGCGGATCGCTTCTACGCCGATTCGCAGCAGAAGTACAATCAGGCGTATCAGGTGCGTTTGGGGCACTACCCGGGGATCAACAAGGCCACCCTGCTGCTGGTCCGGGCTAGCCTGGCGAGTGCGATGCAAGACAGTGAACGCGCCAGGGCCTTCGTGAATCAGGCCCAGAGGCTGGCCGGGGAGCTGCTCGAGCGGCGCCGGCGCAACGACTGGCCGGACGACCAGCCCGACGATCACAAGGTCTGGCATCCGGCGACCGAGGCGGAGGCCCTTCTGCTGTTGCGGGAGTGGAAGCGCGCGGCCGACTTGTATCGCTCGATCCCGATGACCGCCGGGCACCGCAGCAGCATCGTGAAACAGATCGAGCGCATTCTCGCCGCCTGGGACCAGCTCGGGGCCAAGAAACGGGACGAGTGCCAGAGTATCGAGACAATCTTCCCCAAGCAGGAGGGCGATTCCGCCCATTGACGCCCGTTCACACAAGAGAGATTGGCAATCCCGATGCGACCCTGGCGAAGCCGCGGCCGCCCTGTCATAATACACACGGCCTCAATCCCATCCTTCTGGGGGCTTGCCCATGTCCGCCCCGGATCGGCCCGCCGGCCTCCAAGGAGGTCAAGCGACACTTATCGCCTCAGCGCATTGCGTCGCTGCCGCGCCGCGGCCATAATCCAGGGAGTGCCAACGGGGGCAATCTCGGCTCCCGCGCCGCCACGGAGCGCCCCCATGCCAACCGTCTTCGTCAGCAGCACCACCCGCGACCTCGGCCCCTACCGCGAGGCCGTCCTGCTCGTCTGTCGCGAGCTGGGCCTCGCCGCCATCGGCATGGAGGACTTCGAGGCGATGGGCCTCGGCGCCACCGCTGGCTCGCTGGCCAAGCTCGACCAGGCCAACGTCTACCTCGGCCTCTTCGCCCACCGCTATGGCTTCATCGAGCCGGGCCACGACCGCAGCGTCACCGAATGCGAATTCGATTACGCCGGCCAGCGCAGCCTCGAACGCCTCTGCTTCGTCGTTGATGGCAAGTATCCCTGGCCGCCCGACGACATCGAGTTTGACCAGAGGGCGCGGCTGGACGCCTTCAAGCGGCGGATCGCCGGGCTCATCATCAACTGGTTCACCGACGTGCCGGACCTCCGCCACAAGGTGCATAAGGCGCTGGTGGCGTGGAAGCAGCGGTTCGAGGAGGAGCTGTTGCGCCGGACCTCAGCCGCGGCGGTGAAGGGGGTGGAGCCGCCCCGGCAGCTGCCGCGGCCGCCGGCGGACTTCGTCGGCCGCGACGACGTCTTCGCGCGGCTGAACGGGCAGGTCGCGGGCGGAGTCGCTATCTCCGGCATCCACGGCCTGGGCGGCATCGGCAAGACGGTGCTGGCGCTGAAGCTGGCCGAGCGCCTCGGCGAGCGCTACCCGGACGGCCACATCTACCTGGACCTGAAGGGCGTGGACCCGCGGCCGCTGATCTGGCAGGAGGCGATGGCCCACGTGCTGCACGCCTTCCACCCCGAGGAGCGCCTCCCCGCCGGGGATGCCGAATTGGCCGGCCGCTATCGGTCGGTGCTGAGCGGCAGGCGGGTGCTGCTGCTGTGGGACAACGCTGCGGGCCGGGAGCAGGTGGAGCCGCTGCTGCCGCCGGGCGGCGACGCCGTGGTGCTGGTGACGTCGCGGCGGCGCTTCCACCTGCCGGGGCTGGCCGCCTGCGACCTCGATGCCCTGCCGCCGGCCGACGCCGTGGCGCTGCTGCGTGCGATCGCGCCGCGGCTGGACGAGTCGCTGGCGTCGGCGCTGGCGGAGCGGTGCGGCTACCTGCCGCTGGCGCTGCGCCTGGCCGGGGCGACGCTGGCCGAGCGCGATGACCTGTCACCACAGCGGTACTTGCAGCGCTTGCAGGCGGCGCGGCTGGCGGAACTGGACGGCGTGGCGGCGTCGCTGCGGCTGAGCGAAGAGCTGCTGCCGGAGCCTTTGCGGGTGCGCTGGCGCGAGTTGGTGGTCTTGGTGGGCGACTTCGAGGCAGGGTGGGCCGCAGCAGTCTGGGGCGTGGACGAGGCGACGGCCGACGGCTACCTGGGGGCGCTACGGTGCGGCAGCCTGCTCGGCTGGGACGGCGCGGCGAGGTTGTACCGCCTGCACGACCTGGTGCGCGAGTACGCCGGTGAGCGCCTGGATGGGACGGCCCGTGCCGAGGCCGAGCGCCGGCATGCGCGTTACTTCTGCACGCTGATCGCCGACGCGGATGATCTCTTCGAGAAAGGCGGTGATGCCACCGCTGAAGCTCTGTGCATATTTGACAGGGCCTGGCCCAACGCGCAGGCGGGGTTTGCCTGCGTTCGGGACCGCATGGAGGAGGATGAGGAGGCCGCTCGCCTGTGCCGTGACTATGTCAACCGCACCTCTTACATCCGCGACCTGCGACAACATCCGCGGAATCGGGTCGTCTGGTTGGAGACATCGGCGGAAACCGCACGACGGCTTGGCGACCGCCGCGGCGAAGGCAACGCCCTGGGCAACCTGGGCATCGCCTACCTTGACCTGGGGCAGCCGCAGCGGGCCATCGACTTCTACCAGCAGCAGTTGGTCATCACGCGGGAGATCGGCGACCGCCGCGGCGAGGGCGCCGCCCTGGGCAACCTTGGCCTGGCTTACGCCGCCCTGGGCCAGCCGCAGCGGGCCATCGAGTTCCACGAGCAGTACCTGGCCATCGCGCGAGAGGTCGGCGACCGCCGCGGCGAGGGCACCGCCCTGGGCAACCTGGGCCTGGCCTACGCCGCCCTGGGCCAGCCGCAGCGGGCCATCGAGTTCCACGAGCAGCAGTTGGTCATCACACGGGAGATCGGCGACCGCCGCGGCGAGGCGATTGCGTGCTGGAACCTGGGCGACGAATTGGTCAGGCAGGACCGTCTGGCGGACGCGATCCCGCTGATGGAGATCTGCGTCCGCTTCGAGCAGGAGATCGGCCACCCCGACGCCGACAAGGACGCCGCCCGCGTCGAGGAACTGCGGCAACGACTGGCCGGCGGCTGACCGGAGGGTATCCCACCCCTGGGTGGCGCGATTCGCCCTCGACTCGCTGACGGGTTGCTTTCTCCATCGGACCCGCGCGACCTGCCGCCGTCGTATAATGGGGAGCAGGCGCGGGAAGATCGATCGCACCGGTCAGTCCGGCCTGCGGGAGGGAATGCCGATGGAAGTCTTTCGGAACCTGTTCATCCGGGGCACGCGCGACCAGCGCGCGTTGCTCCTGGACGCGATCGACGGCTCCCTCTGCGACGGCTGGACGCGCGACCGGGCCACCGAGCAAGAGATGCGTGCGCTGCCGCCCAGGGCCGAGTTCATGCGTTGCTACGCCTATGCCGGGGATGGCCGAAACCCCGCGGCCACGCTCTTTCTCACCGAGGCAGGGCGCGATACGCTTTCCATTCCAAACATTGTCCCCCGCGAGCGGGGCCGATTGTCGTACGGCCAGTACAACGGTCTGGTAACTGACTTCTTTGAGCGCTTCGTGCAACCACATGCCGACAAGGCGGGCGTAACGGCGGAGTTGACGGAAGTCCAGGCCGACCTGGAGCACTGGCTCTCGCACGACGCCGCCGAAAAACTGCGACGATTCTCCCGGGTCGCGAACAGGGGGACCGGTGCCTCTCACCCCAGCGACCGCCAACGCTGGTTGGAATTCCTGGTGACGGCTTACCAGGAGGGCAACCACCTGGACGCGGTCACGCTCCAGCGCTGGCTCATCGAGATCGAGGGCTGGCCCCCCGAAGTCGCCTGCCAACTGGCCGTCGAGTATGAATTCGGCGGGGAACTCATCGCTTTCGTCGGCCAACGCCGGGGGGCCTGAGCGCCATGCCGGGCCTCGCCACGGTTGCCGGGCAGGTCGTGGCGGCCGGCGTCCCCGTCCTGTTCCCCGACACCTGCATTCTCCTGGACATCATCCGCGCCAGCTATCGCTGTCTCGGCGGCTGTGTCGAGAGAGCCGTCGATCTCTTGAAGATGACCACGGCCGCCCCGTCAGGGTGCTTGCTGGTTGTCTCCTCCATTGTCCCGATCGAGTGGAACACGCATTCCCCGGAGGTGGTCGAGGAGGTCAAGCGACACCTGGCGAAGATCGAGGATCAGTCAGCGCATTTCCACGACGCATGCCAGGCCCTCGGGATTGCCCCGAGCTTTGGGCGAGCGACCTACACGGGACCAGGGTTGGCCGACCGATTGCGGCATCTCTGCCAACAGCTACTCGCCGCCGCCGTGCCCCTCGATCCCGACGACAACAGCAGGGTCCGGGCCGTCGGCCGGGTGGTGAGTAACACGCCGCCCGCCCGAAGGGGTGCGGAGGTGAAAGACTGCACGATTCTCGAAGAGTACCTGGAGGTTTCCCGGCAGGTGCGCCAGGCGGGCTTCGCGAAGAAGTTGGTCTTTTGCACCTCGAATACGAAAGACTATTGTCAGACCGGTGGGGGCCTGTTTCCCGCGCTGGCAGCCGAATTCCAGACCGTGGGACTCGTATTCACGCATGACCTTCCGTGGGCAGCGCATGAGGTCCAACGGTAGCTGCCACGGCCTCGTGCGATTCCCACCCGCTCATTCGCCCCCTGGCAAAGCGCCGTCTTCCCTGCCATAATCCATGCGGCCTTCATCCCATCCTCTCGGGAGCTTGCCCATGTCCGCTCCGGATCCGCCCGCCGGCCTCCAAGGAGGTCAAGCGACACTTATCGCCTCAGCGCATTGCGTCCCTGCTGCGCCGCGGCCATAATCCAGGGAGTGCCAACGGGGGCAATCTCGGCCCCCGCGCCGCCACGGAGCGCCCCCATGCCAACCGTCTTCGTCAGCAGCACCAGCCGCGACCTCGGCCCCTACCGCGAGGCCGCCCTGCTCGTCTGTCGCGAACTGGGCCTCGTCGCCATCGACATGGAGGACTTCGAGCCAATGGGCCTCGGCGCCACCACCGGTTCGCTGGCCAAGCTCGACCAGGCCGACGTCTACCTCGGCATCTTCGCCCACCGCTACGGCTTCATCGAGCCCGGCCACGACCTCAGCGTCACCGAATGCGAATTCGATTACGCTGGCCAGCGCGGCCTCAAACGCCTCTGCTTCGTCGTTGATGACAAGCATCCCTGGCCGATCGCCGATGTCGAGTTCGATCAGAGGGCACGGCTGGACGCCTTCAAGAAGCGGATCGCCGGGCTCATCATCAACTGGTTCACCGACGTGCCGGACTTCCGGTACAAGGTGCATAGGGCGCTGGCGGCGTGGATACCGTGGCCTCCGGTGCGGCCCCGGCAGCTGCCGCGGCCACCGGCGGACTTCGTCGGCCGCGACGACGTCTTCGCGCGGCTGGACGGGCAGGTCGCGGGCGGTGTCGCCATCTTCGGCATCCGCGACCTGGGCGGCATCGGCAAGACGGCGCTGGCCCTGAAGCTGGCCGAGCGCCTCGGCGAGCGCTACCCGGACGGCCACATCTACCTGGATCTCAAGGGCGTGGACCCGCGGCCGCTGACCTGGCAGGAGGCGATGGCCCACGTGCTGCACGCCTTCTACCCCGAGGAGGGCCTCCCCGCCAGCGACGCCGAATTGGCCGGCCGCTATCGGTCGGTGCTGAGCGGCCGGCGCGTGCTGCTGCTGTGGGACAACGCCGCGGGCCGGGAGCAGGTCGAGCCGCTGCTGCCGCCGGGCGGCGACGCCCTGGTGCTGGTGACGTCCCGGCAGCGCTTCACCTTGCCGGGGCTGTCCCCGTGCGATCTCGATGCCCTGGCGCCGGCCGACGCCGTGGCGCTACTGCGTGCGATCGCGCCGCGGCTGGACGAGTCGCTGGCGTCGGTGCTGGCGGAGCGTTGCGGCTACCTGCCGTTGGCGCTGCGCGTGGCCGGGGCGACGCTGGCCGAGCGCGATGACCTGTCGCCCGCTCAGTACCTGCGGCGCTTGCAGGCAGCGCGGCTGGCGGAGCTGAACGAGGTGGCGGCGTCGCTGCGGCTGAGCGAGGAGCTGCTGCCGGAGCCGCTGCGGGCGCGCTGGCGCGAGCTGGTGGTACTGGTGGGCGACTTTGAGGCCGGGTGGGCGGCGGCAGTGTGGGGGACGAACGAGGCGACAGCCGACGGCTACCTGGGCACGCTGCGGCGCGGCAGCCTGCTCGGCTGGGACTGCGCGGCGGGGTTGTATCGCCTCCACGACCTGGTGAGGGAGTACGCCGGGGAGCGCCTGGATGGGACGGCCCGTGCCGAGGCCGAGCGCCGGCATGCGCGCTACTTCTGCAAGGTGATCGGCGATGCGGACGATCTCTACCTGAAAGGCGGTGCTGCCATTGCCGAGGCCCTGCGCGGGTTCGACAGAACCTGGCCCAACGCCCAGGCGGGATTTGCGTGCGTGCGGGACCGCCTGCAAGACGACGCGGAGGCGGCTCGTCTATGTTGCGACTACGCCAATCGCACGCCGTATCTGCGCGAACTGCGACAGCATCCGGAGAAGAGGATCGTTTGGGAAACGAAAGCGGTCGAGTCGGCACGGCGACTCAACGACCGCCCTGGTGAGGGTCTGGCTCTGCGCCACCTGGGCTGGGCCCATCGAAGGCTGGGCCAACCGCGGCGGGCCATCGAGTGCGACAAGCAACACCTGGCCATCGCCCGCGAGGTGGGTGATCGCAAAGGCGAGGGCCGCGCCCTGGGCAACCTCGGCCTCAGTTACGCCGCTCTGGGCGAGCCACAGCGGGCCATCGAGTTCCACAAGCAGGACCTGGACATCGCGCGGGAGATCGGCGACCGCCAAGGCGAGGGCTACGCCTTGGGCAACCTGGGCATCGCCTACTACTCCCTCGGCCAGCCGCAGCGGGCCATCGAGTTCTGCCAGCAGAACCTGGCCATCGCGCGCGAGGTCGGCGACCGCGGCGGCGAGGGTAACGCCCTGGGCAACCTGGGCTTGGCCTACGCCGCCCTGGGCCAGCCGCAGCGGGCCATCGAGTTCTACCAGCAGCAGTTGACGATCACACAGGAGATCGGCGCCCGCCGCGGTGAAGCGGATTCGTGCTGGAACCTGGGCGATACGCTGGCCAAGTTGGACCGCGTGGCGGAAGCGATCCCGCTGATGGAGGTCTGCGTCCGCTTCGAGCAGGAGATCGACCACCCCGACGCCGAGAAGCACGCCGCTCAGGTCGAGCAACTGCGGCAACGACTGGCCGATGACCCTCCGCTCCCGGCGGAGGCGCGGCCGCTGCCGGACATCGTCGATCAGCGGGCGAATTCCTACCTCATGGTGAAACTCGGCGACGCCCTCGCGATCGAGCCGACCGGGGCCCTGTCCGTCGAGGGCAACGTCCGCACCTGGCACGTCAAGGTCCGCCGCAAAGCGGACGGGCAGTTGAGGGGGGAATTACACGTCAGCGAGGATGGGCGCAACGTCGCGTGGACGCCGGCCTGAGTTCGTGCGGGGGGAGCCGATGTCAACCGCACGGGAAGCGGTGGAGGGCTTCGGCCAGGGAACGGATTTCACCTGCGCCGTCGCCTGTGCCCGCTACCTGCTTCACCGCGAAGGGGTGGAGTGTACGGAAGCAGACTTCTGTCGCCGGCTCGGCCCCTACCTTCGTCCGGGACTGGTGCCCCAGGACGGTTACGATGACGACCAGGTCGGTCGCGTGCTCGAGGACTTCGGCCTCCTCCCCGAAGTGCGTTGCCTCACCGGCGTCGGCGGGGATTTCGAGCTATTGCAGCGTCCGCCACGCGAGGGGACTGCGCCGGCGTTGTGGGACTGGTTGCTTCGCACGACCTCGTCTGGCAGGCCCGTCAAGGTCTGCCTCGACATGACCCGGCTCGCTGACCCCTCCGCGGTCGCACCGCGCGTCCCGCATTCGGTCGTGGTGCTGACCGTGCGGGATGGGCTCGTGTACTACCTGGAGCCCGACCCGCCAGGTCAAGTGTCCTATCCCAAGAGGGGTGAAGTCCACTCCGCGCCCCTGAGCCACTTCAGGGCGGCGTGGCAGGCGCTCAGTTGCCTGGCCCTCGCCGTCGAGCCGCTTCCTTTCTGGCGCCGGTTCCTGCGCCGGCTTGGGCTGGCATGACGAACCACGGGGTAGGCCCGTAGCATTCCCAAGCGGTGAAGAACAAACAACTCTTCTTCTCCGCCGTCTGTGGCAGCGACCCTAACCACTCACGGGGCACGCCCCTGGGATTCAACGGTGCCCGACCCTGGCGAACCCGCGACCGCCCTGCCATAATGCACACGGCCTCCATCTCATCCTTCGGGAGCTTGCCCATGCCCGTCGATCCGCCCGCCGACCTCACCGACGTCTTCCTGTCCCATCACTCCGCCGACAAGCCCTGGGTCCGTTCCCTCCTCGACGAATTGGTCCGCCTCGGCCTCAGCGCCTGGCTGGACGAGCGCGTGCTGCCCCAGCAGGACAACTTCGTCGAGGGGCTCAGCGACGCCGGCCTGTGCCGCTGCCGCTTCCTCGTCCTTGTCGTCACGCGCCAGTCCCTGGGGCGGCCCTGGGTCAAGTGGGAGTGGAGCACCTTCATGGCCCTGTCGGGGCCGCTGGGTCGCGTCATCCCCGTCCTGCTCGAAGACGTCCCCCTGCCACCCGCCCCTGGCCGCCACCCAGGCGATCGCCGCCGCCGGCCGGCCCGTGGCCGAGGTCGCCGCCCTGGTCGCCCGGCGCGCGGGGCGACTGCGGGAATTGCCCGAACACGACCTGCGGCGGCTGGCCCTGGGGCAGATGCTCGCCTTCGACCTGCGCCGCGACGGCGACGGCCTGCTCGTCGTCAGTCCCGACGGCAGCGCCCGCCCCGTCGCCTCGCCGACGGCCGACGCCCGCTTCGTCGCCCACCTCGGCGCCTTCCGCCGCCTGGTCCGCACGCCGCCGGCCGGCGACGCCGACCGGGCCGACCTCACTCGCGCCGCCACGGCGCTCGGCCGCGCCCTGTTCGACCTGCTGTTCGACGAGCCGGGCCGCGAGCGGCTGCGGCAGGCGCTGGCCCCCGGCGACCGGGCCTTGCTTCTGCTGCGGGCCGGAGACGAACTGCTGGCGCTGCCGTGGGAATTGCTGCACGACGGTGACGCCTTCCTCGTCCGCGACGGCCGGCTCGACCTGGTGCGCTCGACCCCCGGCGAAGTGGCCGAGGCCGCCCTGCTGCGTCCGCCGGTCGGGCCGTTCCGGCTGGTGGTCAACGTCTCGGCACCGGCCGGCAGCCCCGGCCTGAACTACGAGGCCGAGAGCTACCGCCTGGCCCTGGCCCTGACCGTGTACTGTCCGCAGACGCCGACCGAGCTGGGCACCCTCGACGACCTGGTGGCCACGGTCGCGCGGGTCGGGCCGACCGGGGTCCACTTCAGCGGCCACGGCGGCCCCGGCACGCTGGTCTTCGAGGACGACGACGGCGGCGCCTGCGCCGTGCCGGTGGCGGAGTTGGCGGAGCGGCTGCGGCGCGAGTTGCCGGACGGGCGGCTGCCGTCGTTCTTCTACCTGGCCTGCTGCCACGGCAACGACGTGGACGAGGCGGGGGCGGAGTCGGCGGCAGCGCGGCTGCACCGGGCGGGGGCGGCGCAGGTGGCCGGCTACTCCGGTCCCCATGCAGGACGACCTCTCGACGCGGGCGGAGGAGGCGCTGTACGCGGCGCTGGCGGCGGGGCGGACGACGCGGCAGGCGGTGCGCGAGGCCCGCAACGCCTTGCTGCGGCCGGCCGACGGCCCGTTCCCGTTCGCCTGGTCGCAACTGGTGCTGTACCACCGCGGGCCGGACTTCCCGCTGGGCACGGCGGCCACGGCCGAGCAGCGCCGCCGGGCCGAGCCGCCGCTGCGGCGCACCTTCGACGGCCGCGGCCGCCGCCGCGTGCTGAAGACCGGCTTCATCGGCCGCCGCCGCGAATTGCACCGCGTCCGCCGCCACCTGCTGCGTCAGGGGAAGCGCGTGCTGGTGCTCCAGGGGCTGGGCGGCCTGGGCAAATCGACCCTGGCCTTCCACGTGCCGCCGCTCTTGGGGGCGGCGCCGGCCGACGTCTGCGTGCTGTGGTGCGAGGCGGTCGAGACGGACGCCGACCCGGTCGAGGCGCTGGTCGGCCAGTTGCTCGACTACTGCCGCAAGCGCTTCGGCGTGGAATGGGAAGGCGTGGTGCAGCAGGTGGACCGCGGCGTGGAAGGGGCGGTGGAGCGGTTCGCCGCGTTCCTGGAGGCGCTGCTGGCCAGGGTGCCGCGCCTGGTGCTGATTTTGGACAATATGGAGTCGCTGCTGATCGGCCCCACCGAGGCGGCGTCGGAGCGGCCCGACGAGCGTGCCTTCGGGGCCTGGAAGAGTGAGGAACTGCGCGGGCTGTGGCTGGTGCTGCGGGAGATGGCGAAGGAGGGGAGCGACAAGCTGTTCTTGATCGCGACGTGCCGCTACCAGAACGAGGACTTCCTGGACGTACTGCTGGCGGTGACGCCGTTGCCGGCGGAGGCGCTGCTGCGGCTGACCGGCTGGTTCGAGACGTTGCAGCAGTTGGCGGGGCCGACGCGGGCGCGGCTGGCGGATCGGCTGGACGGCCACCCGCGGGCAGTGGAATACGCGGAGGACCTGGTGACGGCGGGTCTGGCGCGGCGTCGGCGGGCGCAGGGCGAGTGGCGTCTGCCGCAGCCGCCGAGTGACGCCGACCTGGAACGGGAGTGGGCGGAGGTGGTGGGACCGGTGCTGCCCGGGGTGCGGGACAAGCTGTGGGCGAACCTGCTGCTGGCGGCGATCTGGGACAACGTGCTGGACGAGCGGCAGCGGCGGATGCTGTACTGTATGACGCTGCTGCGGCGGCCGTGGGACTGGAGTCTGATGGCGCACCTGGGGGAGACCGGGGAGGACGCGGCCGTAGCCGAGGAGACTGCGGAGGAATTGTGTCGCACGTCGCTGCTGGAGACGGCGGAGGTGGGGGACGTGCCGCACTACACGCTGCACCCGGCGACGGCGGCGTATGTGCGGGAACGCTATCCGGACGACGCGGGGCTGCGCCTGGAGACGCATCGGCGCGTGGGCGCGTACCTGGAGGAGCAGGCGAAGACGTCGCGCGGGATCGAGACGGACCTGGAGGCGGGACACCACCTGTTCGAGGCCGGGGAGTACGACCGGGCCTGCGAGTTGCTGGAGTCGGCGTCGGACTGGTTGCAGGATCACGGCCGGATCCGCGAGGGACTGCGGGTGCTGGAGCCGTTTCTGGCCGAGGGAGTGCGGCTGCGCATGGGCAGGCCGTTGGTGGGCAAACTGCTGGGCACGGTCGGGTCTGCCTCTTTTCGGCTCGGTCAGCTGTGGCGGGCCATCGAGTTCTACCAGCAGCGGCTGGCCATCGCGCGGGAGGTCGGCGACCGCCGCGGCGAGGGCAACGCCCTGGGCTGCCTGGGCAACCCCTACGCCAACCTGGGCCAGCTGCAGCGGGCCATCGAGTTCCACCAGCAGTATCTGGCCATCGCGCGGGAGGTCGGCGACCGCCGCGGCGAGGGCGCCGCCCTGGGCAACCTGGGCATCGCCTACAAGAACCTGGGCCAGCCGCAGCGGGCCATCGAGTTCTACCAGCAACAGTTGACCATCACCCAGGAGGTCGGCGACCGCCAAGGCGAGGCGATTGCGTGCTGGAACCTGGGCGACGAATTGGTCAAGCAGGACCGTCTGGCGGAAGCGATCCGGCTAATGGAGATCCGCGTCCGCTTCGAGCAGGAGATCGGCCACCCCGACGCCGACAAGCACGCCGCCCGCGTCGAGGAACTCCGCCAGCGACTCGCCGGCGGCTGACCCGCAGCACCCCGCCGCCGTCCACCCTGAAGAACGCCTTCCGCGGCCTGGTTCCGGATGCGGCTCCTGGGGGTGCCAGGACGGGCCGAGGGGCGGCACGGGATCGTGTCCGGGCGGTGGTCCGCCGAGGATGCTGTACGCTGGAATTGTGCTGCCTCAGCCGCGATAACATGCAATGATGGAGGCTGGAATGCAACGTCCGCGAGCGCGAAGAGTGAGCCGTCCCATCGAAGGAGGAGCAGTGCCCATGACCGCCGCCGTCGTACCGCGTGTCCTGGCACCTTCTCCGGGGTACGGCCCGATCGTCATTTCCGGGGTGCGCTGGCAGACGTACCAGGCCCTGCTCGACGACCTCGGCGACCGGCGCATCCGCCTGACTTACGACCGCGGGAACCTCGAAATCATGGCCCCCCAGTTCCGGCACGAGAGCTATGCGGGCGTCCTCGGCCAGTTGGTGAAGGTGCTGGCCGGAGCGGCGAAGGTGCGTGTGAAAAGTGCCTGGTCCACCACGTTCCGCCGCGAGGACCTCGAGCGGGGGTTGGAGCCGGACCGCTGCTTTTACATCCGCAACCTGGGCGCGGTCCTGGGGAAACTCGAGATCGACCTGGGCACCGACCCGCCGCCCGACCTGGCGATCGAGATCGACATCACGAGCAGCTGCCTGGACCGGCTGGGGGTCTCCGCGGCGCTGGGCGTTCCCGAGGTGTGGCGCTTCGACGGGGAGCAGTTTGAGGTGCTGCTGCGCCGCGACGCCGGCGGCTACGACCGCGCGGAGGCGAGTCCGACCTTCCCCGTCCTGCCCGTCGCCGAGGTGGCCGCGCTGCTGCACGAGGTCGTGGCGCTCGATGACGCGACCCAGGAGCGCAGGGTCCGCGCCTGGGTGCGGAAGCACGCCCCGGCCCCGGGGAGCAAACGCGGACCACGACGGACGAAAAAGTAGGAGACCACGTCGTCGCCCCCCGCCTTGACCCTGGCACAAGCGCGGAGAAGGAGTCGCAAGTGTTCCCCCCGTTTCTCACCTCGCGGCGGCAGTTCTTGCGTTCCGGTCTGGCCCTGGGGGCGTTCGTGCTGCCGGCGTCTTTCCGGCCCGCCGTGGCCACTCCCGTCAAGCCCGGAAGGGCCCGGGGCGTCATCGTGCTGCTGCTCGAAGGCGGCATGAGCCATCTGGAAAGTTGGGACCCCAAGCCGGAGGCGCCCCGCGAAATCCGCGGCGAGTTCCGGGCCATCGCGACCAGCGTGACGGGCCTGCGCGTCTGCGAGCACCTGCCGCTCCTGGCCCGGCAGGCCCACCTGTACAACGTCATCCGCTCCGTCCACTGCGACGCGCGCAACGACCACTCGCCGGGCATGCACCTGGCCCTGACCGGCTACGAGAACGTGGGCGCGGGCGTGGCCCTGGAGCGGGTCAACCTGCGCCACCCGTCCCAGGGGTCGCTCCTGGCCCACCTGCTCGGCGTGACGGCCCCGGGCGGCATGCCCCGCTTCGTGGCGGTCCCGCGCCGGAGCCAGCTCGGCGGCCAGGTTACCTACGCCGGCCCCGCTTTCCTCGGCCCCGCCCACGAGGCGTTTGAAACGGGCAGCCTGCCGTCGTCGGCCGTGCAGTCGGCCCCTCCGCCGCCGGCCTTGCTGGTGCCGCAGGACGTGGGCGTGCGCCGCCTCCAGGATCGTCTGGCCCTGAAAACGACCTTCGATCGGCTCAACCGGACCCTGGATCGCGAGCCGGGCCCGGGCCGGCTGGACGCCCACTACCAGCGCGCCTGGCAGATGCTGTCCGGACAGCGGCTGCTGCGGGCCCTCGACCTGGGCCGGGAGCCGGCGGCGGTCCGCGAGCGCTACGGCGACGGCGCGGTCGGCCAGGCCCTGGTGCTGGCCCGCCGGCTCGTGGAGGCGGGCGCGACCTACGTGCTGGTCAACCCCTACAGCGGCAACGGCTGGGACACGCACTCCCAGAACTTCGCCGGCCACAAGGCCCTCTTGCCGCCGATGGACCGGGCCGTGGCGGCCTTGCTCAGCGACCTGGAACAGCGCGGGCTTCTCGACGAGGTGCTGCTGCTGGTGATTAGCGAGATGGGGCGCACCCCGGTCGTCAACGCGCAGGCCGGTCGCGACCACTGGACCTCGGCTTACTCGGTGATGCTGGCCGGCGGCGGGCTGACGCGCGGCCGGGTGCTCGGCAGCACCACCGCCGGCGGCCAGTACCCGGGCAGCCGGCCAGTCACCGTTCCCGAGATCGTGGCCACCGTCTATCGCCAACTCGGCATCGATCCCGAAACCGTCATTTCCGACCAGGAAGGAAGGCCGTTCCCCATCCTGCCTCCGGCGAAGCCGATTGCCGAGCTGATCGCCTGATCGGCGGTGAGCACGCGCTCGGCCCCTTGCGAAAACGTCAACGCACCCAGACCGGGGGAAGCATCATGTCGCGAAAGGCCAAGGCGCCGAGTCTGGCGTGTCTGAAGGCGCTGCTCCTCTTTGCGGAGAAGAAGGAGTCGAAGGCGGTGGCGAAAGCGATGGGCCGGAACCCCTCGGCGGTCAGCCGCTGGCTCGGCGAGTTGCGCGTCCGTTACGGGCTGCTGGAGAAGCGGGGCAACGTGCAGGCGCTGACCCCGCGGGGGAAGGAAGCCGTCGTCGCGATCCGCGCCCTGCTGCGGCAGTACGAGCACCTGGCGGAGTGGCTGGGGGAGAAGCAGGTCCGGCCGCAGGTGTTCGTGGTGGCGACCGGCGCCCTGACCGCGCAGCTCTACCTGCCGCGGGCCCTGGCGGCGTTCGCCCGGCAGTACCCCGAATGGCAGGTCCGTATCCAGGTACGGCGCGGCCGCGAGCGCATCCTGGGCACCTTCGACGGCACCTTCGACCTCGCCGTCGTCAGCCACGACGCTCGCCAGATCCACGACCTTCTCACCGCCGAGCGGGGCGAAGGGGCCCGACTCGGGGCAGAGGACCTGGCGCGGGAGTGCCTGTGCCTGATCGCCCGCCAGGGCACCCCGGCCGGGAGGCGGCTTAGCGGAATTCTGGAGAGTCAGGCGATCCCCCTCGAGCGCCTGGCGGACTTCGACCTGGTCGGGCTGGACGGCGAGTCGGGCCTGCGGCGGCAGCTGGAGCGGCGCTGCCCCGAGCGGCCGCTGCGCTTCCTCGTGGAGGGGGGCGGCTGGGCCGCCGCCCGGGAGCTGGCCCGCCGCGGGGTGGGCGCCGCCGTCGTCCCCCTCTCCCTGCTCCATCCCGACGACCGCAGAGACCTGGTCATCCGCCAGCTCAAGAGCGACGCCGGCGTCACGGAGCGACTCGTCTCCCGCCCGGGGAACGGCGGCCCGGAACACGAGGCCCTGCGCCAGGCGGTCCGCCAGGCCGCCCGCGATCAGCAGAGGGAGTCGGAGGCGCGCTGGCACGGCAAGCTGTTCCTGTGAGGTCCGAAAAACATTCTCACCGCAACGCGTAGAGAAATGGACGGTCCGGCCGGCGATTTTGCGTGCGGCCGGGGCGGACTTTGTGTAGGCTTTGTTTAGCCGCGACCCTCCGGGGAACGCTTGGGACAAGCGTTCCCCGGAGGGTCGCCGCTAACCTCGATGGCGTACCACGGGGTAGGGACGCGAGGAAGAGGCCACCACGAAACACACGAAATACACGAAAAAAGATGAAGAAGGAGGCGGGAAGAGGGGGAAGAAGTCCGGCGGAGCGGACAGGAAACGCCCCGGGTCGTTCTTGTCTTTCTCTTGTGTCTTTTTTTCGTGGTGGCCTCCGTCAGCCGACGACCAGACGGTGTGCAATTCGGGCTAAACGCGAGGACTTCGCACATGAGCGCCCCGACGCTCCCTTCCCGGCCGCCGCTGTTCCTCAGCTACGGCCACAGCGACGCGACCGACCTGGCCCGGCGCCTGCGCGCCGACCTGGACGCCGCCGGCTACGACGTCAGGCTCGACCGGCAGCGCATCCGCACCGGCCAGCCGTGGGGCGAAGAGGCCATCCGCGACGGCCTCGACGGCGCCCGCGCCGTCGTCGCCCTGCTCAGCCCGCACTCGACGCGCCTGGCCACGACCAGCCCCGACCGCCTCACCAGCGTCTGCCTCAACGAGATCTACCACGCGAAGTACACCGCGCGCATCCCCATTCTGCCGGTCCTGGCCGCGCCCTGCTCCGTGCCGCTGATCCTCAACGAGCTGCATTACACCGACCTGAGCGACCCGGCCCAGTACGCCCTGCGCCTGCCGGGGCTGCTGGAGGACGTGGCGGCGGCGCTGGACGGCAAGCCGCGCTACCGTGCCGGCCACGACTGGCTCGACCCGCTGAGCTTCGACGCCGCCCTGGAGAAGCGGCAGGGCTTCGTCGGCCGCCGCTGGCTGTTCGACTGGATCGAGGACTGGGCCAGCAACCGCCACGAGCGGGCCGCGGTCATCTACGGCCCGCCGGGCGTCGGCAAGACGGCCGCCCTCGCCGAGTTGGCCGTCCGCAACCCCGGCGGCCGCGTGCTCGCCTGCCACTTCTGCGATGCCGGCAATCCCGATAAACGTGACCCGGCGCGCTTCGTGCAGACGCTCGCCTTCCAGCTGGCCGGGCAACTCGAGCCTGTCGTCTTTTCCGACCGGCAGCATTTTTTCTTATTGACAACGAACAATAATCTGAGAAAATCCTGATAATTCTACTTCAGGCGGGATTGGGCGGCACGTAGCTCAAGAGGGCAATCAGAGACCTTAAGAGGTTGTGCGCCGGAACATAGTTGGCACGGCAATAACACACTCATCGCATCCATATTGGAGATAAGCGATGGCCACATCCCCCGATTTCGACCTGCTTCTTTCGTTCGCGGGGACAGAGCGACGGTACGCACAGGCCATTCATGCCATTTGCGCCGCGAACGGGCTCCGTGTTTTTCTGGACGAGGAGTTCCAGCACGAAATCTGGGGGGCCAACCTCGTTGAGTATCTTGATAAGACGTACCGAGAGAGAGGCAAGTACTGTCTTGTGCTGATGTCGAAGTCTTATCGGGAACGTGCGTACACCAGGGTGGAGAGGCACGCCGCGCTAGACCGGATGATCGAGGCGAACGACCCCTACCTTCTTCCCGTTACTGTCGATGGCGACTGGATCGACGGACTGCCCCGAAGCACGGCGTACTTGGACCTTCGTGTCCACGGCGTCATTGGCATTTGCGAAATGCTGATGAAGAAGATATCGCCTGGAACCAGCAGCCGGCTGGTTGTCCCCGACAATCTGGCAGTTCCTCGGGTTCCCTTAGGAACATTGCCAGCTGAACAACTTTCTGCCTTTCTGCTCGAGTTGTGCAGAAAGCAGCCGGTGGCAGCATTCGGGGCCTTGATCTACAATGAGGAGACTGTTGAGTTGAGGAAGCTACTCACCGACCAAGACTACTGGGACGCGCTGGATGCTGCTTCTGGACCAGAGCTTGAGGTGTTTGCTCTGCGCGACGAAGTTAGAGTCAGTGTGAAAGGTGGCATGCCCCCCAGCGAACTGGAATTGATGCGACCCTTTGTAGCTCGCCGGGTGGAGAGCAGAGCCACATTCTTTTCAAAGTTGTTGCGAAACTATTTGGGCGTAACCGGTCGCCCGCTCTGACGTAATCAGTTCTCGGCAGCGGAGTTGCGGCCGCCCGGCGGGTAGTCAAATGGGCCTCCGCGGGATAGGGTGGTTTTGCAGCTGACACCTTATCCCTACACGGAGGCCCGCTC
>DATFNV010000441.1:0-20107 GCA_035266225.1 Gemmataceae bacterium | reverse complement strand
AAGCTCAAGGAGGAAGAAGACAACCGGCCGTCCGGCAGCCGCACGCCGCTGGTGTCCCCGGTGGACCGCATGAAGGCCGACTACGCCCTGAAGGACGCGCAGTCCAAACACAAAGGGGCCAGCGGCCGGTTGCTGGCCGGCGCCAATGACGAGGCCGCCCTGCGCACCCAGCTGAGGCTCCTCACGCTGGCCGCCCCGATCTCCGGCCGGCTCGGCCGCATCCAGGTCGTGACCGGCCAGACCCTGTCCGTCGGCAGCACCGTCGCCGAAATCGTCGATCTCGACGAGCAGATCGACGTGCTCTGTTTCGTCCCGCCGGCGCTGCTGCGCCGGCTGAAGGTTGGGCAGGAGGCGGTGTCGAGCCCCATCGACAAGGATCCGGCTGCCGAGAAGGAGCCGGAGGCGACGGGCCGAATCGAGTACATCGCCGAGCAGGCCGAGCCGGAGACCGGCAACTTCGCCGTCAAGGTGCGCTTCGACAACAAGGTTGCCCACCTCCGCTCCAACCGCGTCCTGCGCCTTCGCGTCCTGACCCAACCCGGCAAGGAATGCCTCGCTCTGCCCGAGACGGCGGTGAATGAAGACGAGGAGACGCCGACCGTGGTCATCGTCGAGAGCAAGATCGAGAAAAACCCGAAGACGGGCGAGGACGAGACGGTCTACCGCGCGCGCCGCCTCCAGGCGGAACTCGGCGTGCATGACCGTATCTTGCATCAGGTCGAGATCGTCAGCCTCACCGACCCGGACACCGAGGCGAAGACGAAGACGAAGTGGCAGGGCGAGGTCAAGGACCAACAATTCGTCGTCAAGAACGGCCAGGGCTTGCAGACCGACGACAAGGTGAAGCTGGAAGTGGAAGACGACTAAGGATGCCACGGCCTTGTGCCGTGGTGCTTCACGCTCGTCGCTACAGGGGAGAGGAGGAAAGAAGAAGCTTTTCCCCTTCCCTCCGTAGCAACAAGCCTAACGAACCACGGGGCAAGCCCGTGGGATTTTCGGGCACTGCGATGCTCAACCTAGCCTCCAAAGCGCGGCCCTACCTCGGCGCGGTGGTCCTGACCTGTGCCCTGCTGACCGGCGGCGGCATCTACAGCGCCACGCGCATGCCGAGCAGCGTCTACCCCGAGGTGACCTTCCCGCGCATCGCCGTGGTCGCCAAGGTGCCCGACCGCGACGTCGCCACCATGGACGTCAAGGTCACGCGCCCCCTCGAAGAGGCCGTCAGCACCGTCATCGGCGTCGCCCAGGTGCGCTCCAAGACGATCCGCGGCGGCAGCGAGCTATCCATCGATTTCAACCCCGGCACCGACATGCGCCGGGCCGAGCAGCTCACCTGGAACCGCATCAGCTCTCGCCGCTCCGACCTGCCGCCCGACACCGAATTGACCGTCGAGCAGATGACGCCGTCGGTCTTCCCCATCATCTCGCTGGTGCTGACCGGCGGCGACAACCCGGCCCAACTCCGCGACTACGCCTTCTACCAGCTGGCACCGCTGATCAAGAACGTGCCGGACGTGCTCTACGCCAACGTGGCCGGCGGCGACGTGCGCGAGATCGAGGTGATCGCCCGTCCGGACGACCTCCTGGGCGCCGGCCTGTCCGCCGCCGACCTCGCCGACCAGATCGGTCAGCTCACCCCCATGCAGCCGGTCGGCCGCGTCGAGAGTCAGCCGCTCGCCTACCAGATCATCGTCCGCAACCAGGCCGAAAAGGCCCGCCAGGTCGGCGACCTGATCCTGACGACCCGCAAGGACCAACCGGTGCGGGTGCGCGACGTGACCGACGTCAAGATCCTACACCAGGACCGGGTCATGTCGATGGGTTACGACCAGCGCGACGCCGTGGTCATCACCGTCTTCCGCCGGCTGGGCGGCAACACCGTCACCATCTCCCGCGACATCGCCGACCTGCTGCGGAAGAGGGGCCTGACGCTGCCGCCGGACGATCCCCACAAGCCAACGCCGCGCAACATCCAGGCGACGATCGTCTACGACCAGGCGACCTTCGTTGAGACGGCGGTGGACAATGTCCGCGACGCCATCCTGATCGGCGGCTTGTTCAGCATCCTGATCCTGCTGGCGTTCCTGCGCAGCTGGCGGGCGACGCTGATCTCGGCCCTGGCGATCCCGGTGACGCTGGCCATCACCTTCCTCTTCCTGCACTGGTCCGGCGAGACGCTCAACCTGATGTCGCTGGGCGGCCTCGCCGTCGCCATCGGCCTCATCATCGATGACACGGTCGTGGTGATCGAAAACATCGCCCGGCACCTGTCGCCTCACCCCGTGCCCGGTCAGCAATCGGGCACGGGCACGGGCACGGGATCAGTCCCCGTGCCCGTGCCCGTGCCCCTGCCCGGTCAGCAATTGGGCACCGGGCCCGACCCCGTGGACGCCGCCTCCGGTGAGATCACCGGCGCGGTCATCGGTTCGACGCTGACGACGGTGCTGGTCTTCGTGCCGCTGGCGTTCATCGTCGGCGTCTACGGCCAGTTCTTCGCGGCGCTGAGCTGGTCGCTGTCGATCGCCGTGCTGGTGTCGATGGTCATCAGCCTGACGCTGGTGCCGGTCTTCGCGGCGAAGTTCCTGGCCGGCAAACCGATGCCGCCGCCGGGACCGATCTACCGCTTCGTCGCCCACCTGTACGAGATCGTGCTGGGCGTCGCCCTGCGCTTCCCGTGGGTGACGCTGGCCCTGTCGCTGGCGGCGGTCGGGCTCGGCGTCCTGCTCTACACGGGAATCCCCGACCCGCGGGCGAAGCGCATGGAGGGCCAGCCGCCCCCCGCGCCGCTGGTCCCGGGGCTGCAAACCGGCCTGATGCCGTCGATGGACGAGGGGGCCTTTGTCTTCGATTACTGGGCGCCGGCCGGCACCCCGCTCGCGGAGGCCGAGAAGAAGGCCCGCGAGGTCGAGAAGGTCCTGTCGAAGAACCCCGACGTCCAGACCTACGTCCGCCGCACCGGTGCCGAGAACGGGCTGTTCGCCACCCAGACCAGCCGCGGCGACATCCAGGTGGTGCTTCGGCCCGCCGAGAATGACCCGATCAGCCTGCTCCGCAAGCCCGTTCGGCCGCCGCTGGAGGATTTGGAGAAGCAGTTGAAGGCCGAGGGCAAGACCGTCGAGCGCGAGAAGGAGGCGATCCGCGCCCGCTACCGGCGCCGGCCGCTGAGGAAGGTGATGGATGAGGTCGAGGACGAGGTCAAGGACAGCTTCGCCGAGCACCAGCTGAAGATCGAGACGATTCAGATCATGGAAGACGAGCTGAACGATCTGTCGGGCGCCAACAAGCCGGTCGAGGTCAAGATCTACGGCCCCGACCACCGCCGGCTGCGTACCCTGGCCTTGGAGGTCGGCGAGATCCTGGAGAAGAAGGGCCAGGGCCGTGGCATCAAGGAGGTCAACAGCAACGTCCGCGAGGGCAACCCCGACCTGCTGATCCACCTCGACGGCGTCTACGCGGACAAGCTGGGGTTGAAACCCGACGGCGTCGTGCGGCAGCTCAAGGCGATCTTCCAGGGACAGCTGGCCTCGCAGGTGCCGGAGTCGTCGCTGCGGATCACCGGCGTCCGGGTCCGCTACCCCGACACGATCCGCTTCGGCGCCGAGCCGGGCTCGCCGGGGGCCGGCCACTTCGACCGCGAGCGCGTCCTCAGCCAGTGGATCCTCCTGCCCGAGACGAAGCTGCCCTCGCCGCCGGCCGGCACGCCCGGGGTCGCCACGCTGGCGGGGCCGGCGCGGGCCGTGCCCCTGTACGCCCTGGGCGAGGTCAAGCCGGTGCGCACGCCCGACGAGCAGTGGCGCGAGAACCAGCAGCCGGCCATCTTCGTGACCTCCGAAATGAACGAGGAGGAGGCCGGCCTCGGCGCCGTCGTCGCCGACATCCGCGACTGGATGACCCACGACGTGACGCTGCCGCCCGGCTACCGCTGGGACATGGGCGGCCATTACGTCCGCCAGCAGGAGGCGTTCAAGAGCCTGCTCGTCGTCATGGTCGTGGCGATCCTGCTCGTCTTCATCATGCTGGCGTTTCAGTTCCGCTCCGTGGTGCTGCCGCTGCTGATCTTCTTGACGCAGCCGCTGTCGCTGGTTAGCGGCCTGTTCGCCCTGTGGCTGACGAACACGCCGCTCAACGTGTCGAGCTACATGGGGGCCATCCTGCTCATCGGCCTGGACATGAAAAACGGTATCTTATTGGTGGAGTACATCCAACAGCTGCGCCAGGAGGGCATGGAGCTGCGGCCGGCCCTGCTCCTGGCTGGGCGGACGCGCTTCCGGCCGATCTTGATGACGAGCCTGGCGGCGATCCTCGGCCTGTTCCCGCTGGCGCTGGGCATCGGGCCGGGGGCGCAGATGCAGCAACCGCTGGCGATCATGGTCATCGGCGGGTTGACGGCGAACATGCTCTTCACGCGCATGGTGATCCCGGTCGGCTACCTGGTGCTGGAGCGGCGCAAGGCCGCGCCGGCCCCGTCGTCGGCGCCGGCCGTCACCCCGGCCGTGCCGCAGCCCGTGAAGGTGTAACCCCGAGCCTCTTCCAAGGAGCCAAGGCATGAAGAACGTCTCTTGGGCCGCGCCGCTCGCGGCCCTGGTGTTCGCGCTGGCCGTCCCGGCGGCCGAGTTGGAGTTGGTGCAGACGATCCAGCTCAAGGGAAAGGCCGGCGGCCTCGACCACCTGGCCCTCGACGCCAAGCGCGAGCGCCTGTTCGTGGCCAACAAGACCAACAACACCCTCGACATCGTGGACCTGAAGGAAGGCAAGCTGCTCGAGCAGAAGCCAAACCAGACCGCCATCCAGGGGATCGCTTACGTCCCGGACCTGGACCGGGTCTTCGTCGGCCTCGGCAGCAACGGGCTCTGCAACGCCTTCGACGGCGAGAAGTACAAGATCCTGAAAACCATCAACTTCAAGGACGACGCCGACAACGTCCGCTACAACCCGGTCGCGAAGGTCGTCTACGTGGCCCACGCGGAGAAGGCGCTGGGCGTCATCGACCCCAAGACGTTCGCCAAGAAGGCGGACATCAAGCTGCCGGCCGCCGCCGAGGGCTTCGCCAGCGAGATCAAGCGTCCCCGGCTCTACCTCGTGACGCCGTCGCCGAGTCAGCTCGTCGTCATCGACACCGACAAGAACGAGGTCGTGACCACCCACGCGATCAAGTCGGCCGCCGGCGGCCACCCCGTGGCCCTGGACGAGGCGAACCACCGCGTCTTCGTCGGCTGCCACAAGGAGCCGATGGTCGTGGTCATCGATACCGAGAACGGCAAGGAAATCGCCACGGTACACATCCCCGGAGACGTCGATGACCTGTTCCACGACGCCAAGAGCAAGCGGCTCTACGCCTCCTGTGGCGAGGGCGCCCTGGTCGTGATCGAGCAGCAGGACGCCGACACTTACAAGGTGGTGGAGAAACTGGATACGCCAAAGGGGGCGAGAACCTGTCTCTACGTCGCCGAGACGGGGCGCCTCTACCTGGCGGTGCCGCGCCAGGAGGGCAAGGAAGGGCCGGAGATCCGGGTGTACCAGGCGAAGCAGTGACAGCATCTGCGCCGCTTGCGGCTTAGCACGATCGCGAAGCCGCAAGCGGCGGCGCGGCTAACCTCAGGGTTGCGGGAGCGGCGTGCAGAGGCCCAGGACCGGCTCGCCGATGGCGGCGAGCAGATCGGCCCGCGCCTGCCGGCCCGACCACAGGGCGTCGAGGTAGCTGTCGCGCGCCCGCAGCACTTTGCGGCGGACGTCAATGAGCCGCGGCAGGTCGGCGCCCTGCCTCCCCGCCATGAACGACTTTTGCAGGCTGTCCAGGGCCTCCCGCAATTGCGGGAGGATCTTGCTGCGAATCACTCCCGTCCGCCGCTCGGCCGCGTCCAGGCGGGCCAGTGCCGAGGCCACGTCCTGGCGGACGTTGACGTCGGCCTGCCGTAAGAGAAAGGCCGCCTGTGCCTTCTCGGCCCGGGCTTCGAGAATGTCGCCGCGGTGGGTGTTGACCAGCGGCAGCGGTAGGTTGATCTGGGCGCCGATGAAGTTGACGCCCGTCGGGTCGTAGGTATAGGCCGGCCCGACGCTGGGGTTGCCGAAGCGATTGGCGGTCACGAGGTGCAGGTTGGCCTCGGCCTCCGCAACGGCCTGGCGCCGCGCCTGCAGGTCGGCGCGGCGGGTGACGGCCAGCTCCGTCAGCGCGGCCGGATCCCAGGGCGTCGGCGGCAGCTCCAGCGAGCCCTCGATCTCGAAGGGCCCGGTCACGATGCCCAGCGCCCGGTACAGATCCTGGCGGGCGGCCGTCACTGCTTCCTGGGCGGCCCCGACCAGGTCGAGGGTGTCTAGCACCTCGGTTTCGGCCACGATCTGGTCGGCGGGCGGGCGGCCGGCGACTACTAGCTTGCGCAGGTCATCCACCAGGCGCTGGTTGAAGCTCACCGTTTCCTCGATCAGTCGTAGCTTTTCCTGGCGATACAGGAGAGTGACGTAGGCGCGGATGACCTGGATGGCGAGGGTCTGCTCCTGGTAGGCGATCTCCCAGTCGGTCCGCGACAGGGCGGCGGCCGCCCCTTCCCGCCGGAAGTGGCCCTGGTGGCGCCACTCCACCTCCCACACGAGAATGTGCTCCAGCGGGACACGGTTGGTGATCCCCGCCGAGTGGGGCCCTTCGGCGCCCTGGATGCGGTTCTCCAGAATCGGATTGAACGGATACGTGTCGGCGATGACCACTCGGGCGGCGGCGATGCCGTGCTGTTGCCGCAGCGCCGCCAGCGCGGGGTTGTTCTCCAGGGCGTAGTGGACGGCGGCTTCCAGGGTCATGACCGGCACCGGTGCCGCGACCGTCTCGGCGGGCTGTGCGCGGGCGACTGGGCAGAGGGCGAACAGGCCAAGGAGGCAGGCGAGCCCTTCGCGCGACAGCAATCCGCTCCGCCGGTGGATCGACATGGCTTACCGCTCCCTCCTGCGAGGTCTTGCCCGTCCTGATTTGCCGACGATGCCGCGCGTATAGTATCGACCGCCTTTGCCGATCAACTCCAGACGTTCCGGCCGCGCCGGTCTTGCGCAGTCCGCCTCGCTTACCGTGGCCGGCTCGACTTCTCCGGCGGCTGGGTGTCCTCTTCCGCCTGCCGGGCGCGCTCGTCGGCGCGTTTGGCCGCGGCCTCGTCCCCCTTCTTCCGCAGCGCTTCGGCCAGGGCCCGCCACGCCGTCGGGTCGTTCGGCGCGAGGGAAGCGGCCCGCGCCAGGTCGGCGGCGGCCTTCTCGTGCTCTCCCCGTGCCGCCCGAACCAGTCCGCGCGTGAGGTAGGCCGGCGCCAGGTTCGCGTCGAGCCAGATTGCCTCATCGAGATCGGCGAGGGCGCCATCCAGGTCGCCTTTCCGCCGGCGGGCGTCGCCCCGAACGCTGCAGGCGTCCGCGCTCTTCGGGTCGATCGCGAGCGCCGCGTCGCACTCGGTGATGGCCCGGCCCGGCTCCCCCTTGCGATTCAGGGCGGCGGCACGGCGAACGTGAGCGGCGACACTTTTCGGGTCCATTTTGAGCGCCGCGTCACAATCGGCGATGGCCCGGTCCGCATCGCCCATCATCAGGCGGGCGTGGGCGCGTTCGACCAGCGCGGCGACGTTTTTGGGATCGCTTTTCAGCGCCGCGTCGCCATCGGCGAGGGCCCGCTGCCACAGGCGGAGGCGGACGTAGACGGCGGCGCGGCGCAGCAATTCGTCGGCGCCGCGCGGCTCGCGCATCGGCCGGGTGGCGTCGAGGAACGCCTTGACTTCGCCCACGTCAAGGAGATAGGCGACGAGCTGCTGCGGCGCGTCCTTGCCGGTGACGACGCCGACGAGGCGGCCGCGGTCGTCGAGTACCGGGCCGCCGCTGTCGCCATCGCTCAGCGGCAGCTGGGCCACGATCACGCGCACCTCTTTCGCCTCCTCCGCCGAATCGAGCTTGGTCCGGCCGAGCTGGCGGACGCTGCCCGCGGCGTAGACCCAGAGCGCCTCGACGCTGTTGGGGTTGCCCAGCGCGTGCAGGTGCTCGCCGGGGTCCGGGGGCTCGTCGGCCAGCGGCAAGTCGGCCGTCTCGTCGGGCAGGGCATCGACCTCCAGCAGCGCCAGGTTGCGGCCGGCGTCGCGCGCCAGCACCCGGGCGCGCCGGGCGTGACCGCTGTCGCGGAGGCTGCGCAGGTTGTCGCGGTAGTACGTCGCCTCGGCCACCGTCCGCCCGTCCTTGCTGAAGGGGAAGATCACGTCCACGAAGTCGGGCGTGCCGACCGGGGCGGCGCTGGTGACGAGCAGTTTGCGGCCGCGGTCCAGCACCCAGGCGCTGCCGCGGCCGTTCGACGCACTGGTCTTCACCACGGCCAGCGAGCGCAGGGCCTTGCGGTAGACCTCGGCCCCGCCGGTCGGCTCGGCCGCCTTCTCGGCGGCGTCCGGCAGCTTGACGAAGGCGCGCAATTCCTCGGCGTCGATGCACAGGCTGGCCAGGCGCGTCTGCCAGCGCACGGCCGACGCCACGCCGACGACCTCGCCGCGGCGGTTGACCACCGGTCCGCCGCTGTCGCCCTCGTTGATCGGCGACTCGGCGAGGACGGCGCCCGCGCCCTTCGCCAGTTGCCGCCCGTGCCAGAAATACCCTTCGTCGGTGCGAAATGTCTGCCGGACGTAACCCGACGTGTGGCTCCAGAGCTGATCGACGTCGCGGCGATTGCCGATCGCATGGATTTCCTCACCCGGCAGCGGCTTCGCGGCGGCCAGCTTCAGCTCGCGCACGTCGTCGGGGATCGAGTCCAGTTCGACCAGGGCCAGGTCGCGGGCGGGGTCCGTGCGGCGCACGCGCCCCGAGACGGCGCGGCCGGTCCGTTGCAGCTCGCGGAGGTTTTCGGTGTAGTAAGTGCGCTCGGTGACGAGCCGGCCATCGCGACGGACGGGGAAGAGGACATCGACGCTGTCGTGATCGGCGACGACGTGGAAGTTCGTGACGAGCAGTTTGCGGCCGCGTTCGATGACCCAGCCGGTGCCCTTGCCCTTGGCGGGAGTGATGACCCAGGCGGTGCCGCGCAGCGTGCGCTGATACAGGTCAGCCGACGTGACGTCGGCGGTTGGCGTGCCAGGGGTAATGACCGCGAGGAACAACAGGGCGAACGGGACAAGGGAACTCATCTTGGCCCATCGCCCCCGCGCAATTAGGATGCTGGAAGAAGGCTCGTCCGCCCCACGCTGAAAGTGAGTCACCTTATGTCCTCTGCATTGCCATCTCAGCTCCTCCAGCGCGATCCGGACGAAACGGCCGACATCGAACGGCTCATCGCCGAAGTGGTCCCCGACGCGGAGGCGTGGAAACAGACGCCGAACGCCGTCCTGGGCGGCAAGCGGCCTATCGACCTCCTTCACACGCCCGAGGAGCCGGTGCTGCGTGACCTGTTGCGGGCCGCCAAACACGGGATCATGTCGTGAAACTGTCCCGCCCCAGCAACTCACCTTGCACCAGCCCGAGGCCAGCCTCCAGCACCCGGCGAATGCTGTCCAGTTCATCCGCTCCCCATGAGGGGGTGAACCACTCCCCGGGAGGTGTGACACTCGGGAGGTTACTCCCCCAGAACAGCTTGTCGTAGCCCCGACCGGCACCCCGGCTAAGTCGGGCGTATGCGGTGCCCGGATTGTCGTGCAGCCCGGCCAGGTCATCGAAGAAGTTCCAGGCATTCAGGAAGGCCGAGTAGTCGATCCCTGCGGCACTCGGCTGCCGGCACCAACTCCGGAGTCTGTCGAAGTCATACTCGACCACGTCATGCGGGACGAGTTGCAGACCCATCCCGGCCGCCGCAACGGCGAGGCTTCCGATCGAATCTGCCGCGAGCAGCCGGCCATCGGGGCGACGGACGAAGCCGTCACGCTCGTCCTGGTACCAGACGACAAAGGTGTCCGAACCATGCAGCCGCACGAGACAGGCGAAGTAGAGCAGTTCCATGGTTCGCCTCCGCCTATAACAGCTTGCCCGCCCCCCGCGCCAGCAACTCCCCGGCCACGCGCCGGCCGATCCCCTCGGGGTCGTCCGCCAGCCCGCTCAACTCGGCCTCGACGCGCTGAGTTCCGTTCGCCCGGACCACGGCGCCGCGAAGCACCAGCACATCGCCGGCGATCCGGCACACCGCTCCCATCGGCACCTGACAGCCGCCGCCGAGGGCGCGCAGCATCTCGCGCTCGGCCAGCACCGCGCGCCGCGTCGGCAGGTGATTCAGTCGTTCCACCAGGCCGAGCGTCTCTCGGTCGTCGGCCCGGCACTCCAGGCCGAGCGCCCCCTGTCCGACCGCGGGCAGCATCCAATCCGGGTCGAGCACCTCGGTAATGGCCGTAGCCAATCCCAGCCGCACGAGGCCGGCCTCGGCGAGGAGGGTGGCGTCGATGCCGGTTTCGTGCAGCTTCCGCAGGCGCGTCTCGACGTTGCCGCGGATGTCGATCAGTTTCAGGTCGGGTCGCCGGTGCAGTGCCTGTGCCCGCCGCCGCAGGCTGCTCGTCGCCAGCACCGCCCCCCGCGGCAGGTCGTCGAAACGCCGGTGCTTCTCCGACACGAACACGTCGCCCGTGGGCCCGCGCTCCGGCACCGCGGCCAGCACCAGCCCTTCGACAGGGATCGTCGGCAGGTCCTTGAGGGAATGCACCGCGACGTCCACGCTGCCGTCGAGCAGGGCGCGCTGGATTTCCTTGGTGAAGACGCCCTCACCGCCGATCTGGGCCAGGGGCACGTCGCGCACCTGATCGCCGGCGGTGGCGATGACGACCAACTCGACGGGACGAGGCGCGGTCAGGGGGCGCAGGCGCTCGGCGACGTGGTTCGCCTGCCACAGGGCCAGCTTGCTGCCGCGGGTGCCGATGCGGAGCGGGGTCATGTTCCTCTCAACGCGCCGCGCGCTCGTAGTGACCCGATTTATCGGGTCCGATTCTGACCTGACCGCCTAAATGCGGTCACTACGAGCGCGGGGCGGTTAAACGGGTCAGCGTTTGCCGCAGCGCCGCCGCCGTCGCCGCCCGGCCCAGCGGCCCGGCGGTGAGGCGGCGCCGCTCGGCCTCGTCGCGCTCGGCCCGGTCCAGCGCCAGCCACACCGGCTTCAGCGCCTCCGGGTCATCCGCGGAGCGCGGGAAGAGGTGCCAGTGCAGGTGCGGCACCTGGTTACCAAGCAACTCATAATTCAGTTTGTGGGGGCGAAAACACTCTTCGATGGCGCGGGCCAGCAGGCACATTTCTTCGAGGTAAGCGCGGCGCTCGGTGTCGTCCAGTCGGCTCAGCTCGGTGGCGTGGGTGCGGGCCACCAGGACGCAGTAGCCGTGATAGAACTGCCACGGCCCCAGCAGCGCCAGCGAGCACGGGAACTGCCAGACCACGTCCTCTGGTGGTAACTCGTGCAGGGAGACCAACTTGCGGCAAAAGTGGCAATCAGGGGAGGTCATGTCCGCTCGTTGCCTCCATCCACCCTTTACAACCGTTTTTACAACCACTACAATCAGGGAAGTGGCCGGCCCGTTGACGCGGGCCGGCCGGGAACACAGTGACACCATCGTAAGGGAGCGTCATCATGTCCGAAGCCGATTCTACCCCGACCCCCGCCCCAGGCAAGCCAACCAAGCCCGCCAAGCCGTACCCTGACTTCCCGCTGACCCCCCACCCCGCCGGCTACTGGTGCAAGAAGATTCGCGGCAAGCTGCACTACTTCGGCCCCTGGGCCGATCCCGACGCCGCCCTGGCGAAATACTTGCAACAGCGCGACGAGCTGCACTCCGGCCGCACCCCCCGACCCGACCCCGAGGCCCTGACCGTGAAGGACGCGGCCAACGCCTTCTTGAACGCGAAGGCCGCACTGGTGGACTCCGGCGAACTGTCCCCGCACACGTTCGCCGGCTACCGCCGCGCCGCCGACGAACTGATCGCGCACGCGGGCAAGACGCGGCTCGTGGCCGACCTGGACCCCAAGGACTTCGCCGGGCTGCGGAACAAGATGGCGATGAAGTGGGGGCCGGCGACGCTGGGGGTGATGGTCGTCTGCGTCCGCGCCGTGTTCAGGCACGCCTATGAAGCCGGCCTGATCGACCGGCCCGTGCGCTTCGGCCCGTCATTCAAGGGGCCGTCGAAAAAGACGATGCGCATCGACCGCGCCAGCAAGGGCCCACGACTGTTCACCGCAGAAGAGATTCGCCGGCTGATCGGCGCGGCCAACGTGCAAATGCGCGCGATGCTGCTGCTGGGCATCAACTGCGGACTCGGCAACGCCGACATCGGCAACCTGCCCCTCTCCGCCCTGGACCTGGACGCGGGCATGATCGACTACCCGCGGCCGAAGACCGGGATGCCGCGCCGCTGCCCTCTGTGGCCAGAAACCGTCCAGGCGATCCGGGAGGCGCTGGCCCGGCGCCGCGACCCCAAGGACGCCGCCGACGCCGCGCTGGTGTTCATCACCTACCACGGCGCCGGCTGGTCGAAGCCCGCCGCCACCAGCGCCATCGTCCGCGAAATGATGAAGTTGCTCAAGCGCCTGGCGATCAACGGCCGCCACCGGCTCGGGTTCTACACGCTCAGGCACACCTTCCGAACCGTCGCCGACGGCGCCAAGGACCAGCCGGCAGCCGACTACATCATGGGCCATGAAGTAGCGCACATGAGCAGCGTCTACCGCGAGGGCATCGACGACGAGCGGCTCAAGGCTGTCGCTGATCATGTGCGCGCGTGGCTGTTCCTGCTGGCCGAGAGCGCGAAACTCGCCGATGGCCAGCAGGCGGAGGGAACGGTCTCTCACGACGGCGCAGCGAAGCCCTAATCGTCTGGTAGAATGTTGGCTGGGCAAAGACTGTGGGGACGCTCGCGGTCATCAGGCGCCGGCCGGTCTGTCGAAGGTTACTCCATCACCGACAGATCGGCTGGCGCCGGCCCGCCAATGGAGTACACGCTGGTGTCCACCGCGGAGCATCTATCCGACCCTACGCCGCCTGATACCGGGCCCCCCCGCGGTGGAGTTAGTCCGACCACACAGGAAGTAGGCGACCTGGCGAAACAGTGCGAGGCGGCACTCGCCTTACCCTTTGCCATGAACATCTTGGAGAGTGGCGGCACGCGCGTAGACCGAAGCGCGGCTCCCACCGTGCTACGCCTGTGGAAGCACGCGACAGTCATCCAGGAGCGATTCAACTGGCGATGCCCTGCACCGCCGGAACGGCCGGCACGCCCCGAGGAATTCGGGCAAGCGGTGGCGGCGTTGCGGGAGTGGGCGCGATCGATCGGAGAGGGACACGACACCAAATGGCAAAGCGCCACGAGGCACGCGGAGAACAAAGTCCCTGACGTGAGCCCGTCCGTCGATGAGGAAGACCTGTCTATCCTCCGGGCGTTGGCGGAGCGGCCGAACTACCGGCTGAATCAAGACCAGATCGAGGCTCGGACAAAGCCCCGCGTCAGTCGCCGCACCATATCCAGTCGGATGCCGCACCTACTCTCTGATGGCCTGGTGGCACTTCCACGCGGCAAGAAGGGAGGCTACACCATCACACCGCGCGGGCTTGACCTGCTGAAAGCCACGACGCCATCCGCGCGCTGACCGCGCCCCAGCAAAACTTGCACTATCCCTGCACTATTGAGACCATGCCTGACTCTACGATGCTGGCATGGATCTACTCACTCTTCCTCCCCCCGAGTGCATCCGCGAGCGGATCGCCAACTGCGAGCGCGAGCTGAAGGCACTGCGGCGCTTGCTCAGGGTATCCCAGGTCGTACGCGATGCAGAAGAGGCGCGCCAATCACGCGCCGACACCACGGTCAAGCGGACACTGGCCAAGGAGGTGTCGGGTGCCCGCTGACACCATCATGCCCCCACCGTCTCGTGGTCTGACCGTCCACGACGTAGCCCAACGCTACCGGGTATCCCCAGACAAAGTCCGCACCTGGATTCGCTCCGGAGAGTTGGCAGCCATCAACACCGCCTCAAGCCGCTGCGGCAAACCGCGCTACGTCATCACTCCCGAGGCGTTGGCAGACTTTGAGCGTGGACATCAGGCCGCGACACCACCCAAGCCCACGCCACGGCGGAGACGTCGGACGGGACAGGTCGATTACTACCCAGATTGAGGACAGGTTAAAAGGCCAGAACGGAGAGAAAAGGCCGAAAAACGCGACGCCCCCAGGGTCACGACTCCCCAGGGGCGCCAAGTCGCGTATCCGGCGACACGAACGAAGTGTAGTCCATTATGACCGCAATTCCCCGCGCCGGCAAGGCCGTGCTGCCGCTGCCCCCTCACCCCGCACGCGGCGATCGCATCGGCTGGTCGATTTGGTGGGCGACATGGTGTGCGGTGGGCCGCGACCCCCGGTTGGCCGATGGTCTCGGTGACCGTCCTCCGCACGTCGGACGCTCTGCCCTGTTGCGCCTCCTGGAAGGAGGCCAGCAGTGAATACGGCCCACTCTGGCCACGCATTCGCGCACACCTGGGAGGCCGCCCCCTACTACCTGGCGAAGGGCTTCCTGCCGATCCCGATCCCGTTTCGGAAGAAGGGGGCCGTGCTGGAGCACTGGGAGGACTTGCGACCTACAACCGAAGAACTCCCGAGGCTCTTCCCCGAGGGAGAACATCTCAACGTTGGCCTCCTGCTCGGCGCCCCCTCCGGGGGTCTGGTGGACGTTGACCTCGATAGCGTCGAGGCTGTCCGCGCTGCCGCCCACCTCCCGCCGAGGGGTTGGATTCACGGCCGCCCCGGCAAGCCAAAGTCGCACTACTGGTTCATCGTGGCCGACCCGCCGGCGAAGGCGTCGGCCAAGTTCAAGGACCCCGACAAGGGCTATTACACCGGGGATGGCCCCGCGGGCGACGACGACAAGTTGCTGCTGCTGGAGTTGCGCTCGACGGGCGGGCAGACCGTCGTGCCCCCCTCAATCCACCCGTCCGGCGAGCCCTTGGTCTGGCACGTCTTCAACGATCCGGTCCGCGTCTCCCGGGACGAACTGCGCGTTGCCTGCTGCCAGGTGGCTGCGGCGGCGCTCCTGGCCCGGCACTGGCCGGCGAAGGGCTGTCGGCATGAGTTGGCCCTGGCGCTGGCCGGCGGTCTACTCCGGGCCGGGTGGACCACCGAGAAGACCGAAGGCTTGCTCCGGGCCGTCTACGAGACCGCCCAGACGGGCGATGTCGAGGCCAAGCTTCGGGCCGTCTAGGACACCGCCGCGAAGCTGGGGGCCGGCGAGAATGTCACCGGCTGGCCGACCGTGGCCGAGAACCTGCGCGGCGATGGCAAGAAGGTCGTGGCGCAGGTCTGCCGCTGGCTCGGCCTGCCCCAGGGGAAGACGCCCCCCGCCCGCCGACAGGTCGCCCCCTATCAACCGTTTCCCCTGCACGCTCTGCCCGAGCCTCTGCGCGCCCTCGCCGAGCAAGGCGCCAAATCCATCGGCTGTGACCCCGCGTTCATCGCTCTGCCGGGTCTGGCCGTTCTCGCCTCCCTCATCGGCAACACCCGCGTCATTCGCCTCAAGGGGGATTGGCGCGAGCCGAGCGTCGTCTGGACCGGCACCGTTGGGGATAGTAGTACGCTGAAGTCGCCCGGGTACAAGGTAGCCGTCAACCCGGTCATCAAGGTGCAGATACGACTCCTCAAAGAGTTCAGGCAGAAGATGGATGAGTACGAGGAGACCAAAGCGACTTATGACCGCGACAAGAAGGAACGGGAGAAGAACGGCCAATCGACCGACGGCCTGGAAAAGCCCCAGGAGCCTGTTTGCCCGCGCGTGATGGTGTCGGACATCACGATCGAGAAGCTGTCCGAGGTGCTGGAGGACAACCCCCGGGGCGTCCTGGTTGCCCGTGACGAACTGTCCAGTTGGTTGTATTCTTTCGCCCGCTACAAGGGCAACAGTGGCGGCAGCGACGTTCCGAACTGGCTGGAACTGCACCACGCTGGCACGCTGATGTACGACCGCAAGACCGGCGACCGCCGTACAATCATCGTCCCCAAGGCGGCCGCCTCGGTCACCGGCGGCATCCAGCCGGGCACGCTTACCCGCGCCCTGACGCCGGAGCACCGAGAGGCTGGTCTGGGAGCCCGTCTGCTACTGGCGATGCCGCCCAAAGTGTCGAAGAAGTGGTCCGACGCGGAAGTGGCCCCCGAGGTCAAGCAGGCTTACGAGGACACCATCCGCAAACTGCTCGACTTGCGCATGGACCAGGACGACGACGGCGACCCGGTGCCGTTCGTGCTGCGGCTGACCCCGGAGGCCAAGGAAGCCTGGGTGCGCTTCTACAACGAGTGGGGAGCGGTCCAGGCGGCCGTTGAGGGGGATCTGGCGTCTGCCTTCGGCAAGCTGGAAGCTTATGCGGCCCGGTTCGCCCTTCTGCACCACGTCGTCACCAACCTCCCCCGGGACGGGCAGGACGAACTGGACGGCCCCGACGCCTCCGATCCGGTAGGGTTGGCCAGCATGGAGGCGGGCATTGTGCTGGCCCGGTGGTTCGCCGCCGAAGCCGAGCGCGTCTACGCCATGCTGGACGAGACGACCGACCAGCGCGAGGAGCGGCGACTGGTGGAGTTCATCCGGTCCCGTGGCGGCCGCATCACTCCCCGCGAGTTGCAGAAGTCCAACAGCCGGAAGTACCCCAGCGCCGCTCACGCCGAGGGCGTCCTCGACACCCTTGTAACGGCTGGGCATGGGCAATGGGTTCACATCCCGTCTGGCCCCCAGCGTGGCCGGCCATCAGCACTCTTTCTCCTGCATCCGACACCCGACAAAACCGACAGAACCCACGACGACGACGGATCGTGGGGGGCGGACGGTTCGGACAGGCCGCCCGACGAAACGCCTCCGAGGCCGTCCCAACGTCCGACAAAACCCCCGGGGACGCGCGAAGGGCCAGTGCCGCCCCAACACCCAGAAACCCCCGAAAACAATGGGGTTACACGCGGAAACGGTCCTTCAGCGGTCGCGGCGGCTGGTGGTTCTGTCGGTTTTGTCGGGTGTCGGATCGAGGATTCGACCGCCCCGGAGGGTGGTCTGACGGGCAACGGGGGCGGCCAATCACTCGCCCGGGGTTCAGGAGGTTTTGTCGGACAAGACTTGGAGAGCGTGGAGGAGGGAGGCGCCTCTTGCCGACTGGTACGGGACGCGGCCGAGTTGCCGGCTGTGCTCCAGGCCCTCGACGAGTCGGTGCGCGTAGGGGTGGACACCGAGACGACCGGCCTGAGCCCCCTCGACGGCAAGGTGCGGCTCCTCTCCTTGGCGACCGACCGCGGAACCTGGCTTATCGACTGCCTCGCCGTGGACCCGTCGCCACTGTGGGATGTGCTGTCGGAGCGGCCCCTCGTCTTCCACAACGGCCTGTTCGACCTGGCATTCCTCCGGCCACTGGGCTTCGAGCCCGGCCCCGTGGCCGACACCATGCTCCTGTCCCGGTTGCTGCACGGCACCCGCCGCCCCAAGGGCTTCCACGGCCTGGAGGAGACCGTCACCCGGGAGTTGGGCCGAACCCTGGACAAGACCGAGCAGAAGAGCGACTGGTCCGGCTCGCTGACCGCTGAGCAGCTGCATTACGCGGCCCTCGACGCCGAGGTGCTGCTGCTGCTGTACGACCGCCTCGACACTCAGGTCCGCGAGGCCGGTATGGGGAAGGTGGCAGACATTGAGAATCGCTGTCTGCCCGGCATGACGTGGGCGGCTTCCGCCGGCGTCGGCTTCGACCTCGAAGCCTGGGGCGCGTTGGCCGACGAAGCGGCAGCGGAGGCTGAGGGGTTGGCTTGTGACCTGGACGAAGCAGCCCCAGCCCGCCCCAACTACCTGACTAAGATCGGGGCGTTCGAGTGGGACAGTCCCAATCAGGTCCAGGAAGCTCTCCTACTCCTGGGATACACGCTCAACAGCACCGACGATGACGCCCTGGCCGGTGTCGATCACCCACTGGCCGCGCTGCTGCGCAAGTACCGATCGGCGCACAAGCTGGCCACGACCTACGGCCGCGAATGGTTGGGGGAGGCGCTGCACGGCGGGCGGATTTATGCTGGGTGGCAACAGCTCGGAGCTGACAGCGGAAGAATGGCCTGCAAGAAGCCCAACCTCCAGAACTTACCAAGAGACAAGCGTTACCGCCGCTGCTTTATTGCTCCACCATGTCGCGTCCTGGTGAAGGCGGATTACTCACAGATCGAGCTGCGCATCGCAGCCAAGGTGTCTGGTGACAGTGCGATGCTGGCCGCTTACCAGGCGCACGAAGACCTTCACGCGCTAACCTCCCGACACGTCCTTGGTGTGGCGGAGGTGACCAAGGAGCAGCGGCAACTGGCCAAGGCTATCAACTTCGGTTTGCTCTACGGCATGGGTGTCAAGGGGTTCCGGGCCTATGCCCTGGCGCAGTACGACTTACACCTGACTGAAGAAGAGGCTGGACGCTACCGAGAGGCATTCTTCAAGGCGTATCCCGGTCTGCGGCGCTGGCACAACTCAATGTCCAGGAGGCCGATCGACACCCGAACTTTGGCGGGCCGGCGCCGCACTAACATAGAACGTTACACGGAGAAGTTAAACACCCCTGTTCGGGGGACGGGAGCTGACGGGCTGAAATTGGCCCTGGCCCTGCTGTGGGAGCGGCGGCGAGAAGTCTCGGGTGCCATCCCCGTGCTGGTGGTGCATGACGAGATCGTTGTGGAGTGCGATACCGGCCAGGCCGAGGCGGTCGAGGTCTGGCTTACCCGGGCTATGGTGGATGCAATGACACCCCTGATCGACCCAATCCCGGTCGAAGTCGAGGTGAAAGTCGGCCGCACCTGGGCCGGCGACTGATCCGCCGCGATTGAACAGCAAGAGAGCGGCATGAGTGTGACAACCAGAGCCACCTTACTCTGGACGTGTTGGTATCGCTCCAACCCCGGCTCCCCCTGGCGGAAGATCGGCGAGGCGGACAGCGAGCGCGAGGCGTGGCATTTGGTGCTCCGATACGAGTTGAGCGGAGACAAGACGATCTGCCGATCGGGTGTCAACCCGATCGACAGGAGGCCGACGTGAGCCCCCCGACCGCCTCGCCAACTCGCCGGGCCGATCCCCCGACGTGCTGGCAAGCATCGTGATGCTGGCTGCTCGCGGCTCACCCCACGTCCATCCGCCCCCTCGGCGGCTTTCCAGTCGTTCGAGACGGCTTCGGAGGGGTTCGCATCGGAGAAGGAAGGCAACGGGCGCGACGGCAGCTGCGGCAGTTGGAGGGGGGACAGACGAGAAAGAGACAGGAGGGGCGGAGCGCGCGGCGCACATCTCCGATTTCGTTTCATTTCAAGCAAAGGGAGGCTTTGGCTTTGCAACGTAACGCTGCAACGAATCGCCGTTTCGTTTCATGTCGCCCGGTTTCGTTGGAAGGGCAGGTTGACACGAAACGGCGACTACCGGAATGGCAGACCGTGGTTATTCTACAGACTCATCGGCCGGGAAGAATTCGCCTTGTTTCGGCTTTGGCCGTTTCGCCTTTGGGGCGACCGGCAGCGCTACCGTCTGGCCATTCGGTGGGAGTTGCGGGCGCTGCCCAGCGAGCAAGTCTGCTACGGTGATAACTTGCAAACGGGGTGTCTTCTTGCTATTGAACGGTGAGACGTAAAACGCGGCTTGGGCGGCTTCCTTCTCCATCTCGAGCGTAGGGTCTTCCAGGGTGATGAACACCCCTACGGCCGCCCTCTCCCGCTCGATGACGCCACGCAGGTCACGTACATCGGCTGGTTTCACGGCGCCCGACTTCACGCTGAAGATGATCTGCTTCGCCTTGTCGGTCTTCGCCTCATCGAAGAAATACAGGCGGCCGTCGATGCCCTTGTCCTTGCCCTTCTTCTGATCGGCCCGGGCAGGGCAGGCATCGACAAGGCTGAGCGCCCACCACTGGAATTGAAAGCGATTCTCTTGGGCAAGCGCCGTAGCGTCGAATAGGGATCGTGGCTCTCCCACTACCTGAAACGTCTTGTCGATGGCCTTGCCGAACGCCGTCCGCAGTCGGTTGCGTATGAGCGTGATGGCAAGGTGCGTGATGTCGATGCCGACCCAACGGCGGTTAATACGGCTTTGTCATCTGGGGTGGACGTGCGTATAATGAGGTATGAAGACAACAAAGCGAGTCCCTCTCGCGCCGGGCGAACCGATGCCTGCGCTGGACGATTTTCT
>DATFNV010000440.1:0-43612 GCA_035266225.1 Gemmataceae bacterium | reverse complement strand
TCTCTGCCATTCTCGCCTCTTTCCGCCGGTGCGGGCCGGACGTCGCGCCAGCCCCTGCCCTCCACTGCCGGGCACCAGCGGCTGCCGAGCAAGTTTAGGTCACATTTTCGCACACGGTTGGAACGAGGACGCAGCGGACGGGACACCTGGACTACGACCCGCCCGCCGCTACGATTCCCAGGTCGGCTCGTGAACTTGGCGGGAGACGGCCGTGAACGGAAACGAGAAGGGGCGCGCGAAGCAGAGCGGCCCGGCGCCCTGGCCCCGCCTCGGCCTCTGGCGTTTTCTCTTGTTCGTGGCGGCCGTCGAGGCACTGACCTGGGGAGCGGACTGCGCCAGCCGCCCGCGGCAGGTGTTCCAAAGCCTCGGCATGGAGGCGCGAAACGATGAGTGGGCCTGGCAACTGCTGGTCAAGCGCGGGGCCTTTCCGGACCGCATCCCGGCCCCGCGCGACGCCGGGCTGTGGCAACTGTTGGCGTTGCTCTCCGTGGCGCAAGCCGCCTTCCTGGCACTGGCGGCGTGGCGACCGCGATCCCTCGGCGGACTCGTCGTCGTGCCACTGATCGGCCACGCCCTGGGCTACGCCCTGTGGACGTGGGCGCTGTGGGCCGCCGCCACCCTGTCGCCGGCACGCCTTCCGTTCGGGCAGCCCGTCCGCCTGGCTCTCCTGGCGGCGCATCACGCCGTCTGGCTGCCGCTGCTGCTCACCTTCCTGCTCGTCTGGCGCCGCCGCGCCCCGTAGCCGCAAGCTGCCAGCTTGCGCGCTCAAAGCCCGCAAGCTGGCAGCTTGCGGCTACGGCATCTGCCGGGCCGTCCGGGATTCCCAGGATCGAGGCGCCGGGGTAAAGTGACGGCCGCTTCGCCCCCTCCCCACGTCGCGGAGTCCGCCATGCCGTTACGGATCGTCCTGAGCTTCCTCCTCATCCTCGTGGTCGCCCCCCTCCGCGCGGAAGAGACACCACGGACGCAGTGGGTCGTCGTCACCGCGCCGGCTTACCGCAAGGCCGTCGAGCCGCTCTGCGAACAGCGCAAGGCGCAGGGGATGCGCATCGAGGTGGTGCAAACGACCGATGTCCTCAGCGAGCGCGAGGCCAGCGTCGGCGAGGCGGAGAAACTGCGCCAGCGCGTCGTCAAACTGTGTCGCGACTTCCCGGGGACCAGCTACGTCCTCCTCTTCGGCGCCGTCGAGGCGGGCCGACTGGGCGACGCCGGCAAGCGGGTGGCGCCGGCACTGGCGGGGACGGCCGGCCGCATGAAAGGGCAGCCGAGCGACAACGGCTACGGCACGCCGGGCGAGGGACTCCTGCCGGCCGTCGCGGTCGGGCGCCTGCCGGCTCGCTCGGATGACGAGGCGCGGCAGATGGTCCACAAGACGTTGGCCTACGAGAAGGACGCCGCCCCGGGCGAGTGGCGGCGGCGTCTCACCGTGCTGGCCGGCGCCCCGGAGTTCAACCCCGCCATCGACGCCCTGGTCGAGCGACAGGCCATCAGCCAGCTCGCCCGTATCGACCCGTGCTGGGGCGGCCGGGCGCTGTACCACAACCCAGCGTCGCGCTTCACCCTGCCGGACGAGGCCTGCCACGACCGCGCCCTGGCCTACGTCGGCGCGGGGCAGGCCCTGACGCTGTACCTGGGACACTCCAACGCCAAGGGCTTCTGGGCCAACGGCTCGCGCTACCTCGACCGCGACGACTGGGCCAAGTTGACGATCAAGCGCGGCCCGGGGGTGTTCGCGACCTTCGGCTGCTTCGGCTGCCAGTTGGGCGGCAAGAACGGCGAGGGCTACGGCGTCGCCGCCCTGCGCAATCCGAACGGCCCGGTGGCCGCGATCGGCTCGCACGGTGAGTGCTTCGCGGCGATGGTCAAGCTGGCCTCGGAAGGTTTCACCGACAGCTTCCTCGGCTCCGACCCGCCGGAGCGCCTGGGCGAGTCGTTCCTGGGCCTCAAGCGCGGCCTGGCCAGGGGGAAGATCGACGGGCTCACCTTTCGGCTGCTGGACGCCGCAGACGGCGATTCGTCGATCCCGCAGGCGGTGCAGCGCCAGGAGCACCAGGAGATGTTCGTGCTGCTCGGCGACCCGGCGTTGCGGCTGCCGTGGCTGCCGCGCGACGTGAAGTTGAGCGCCGACGGCCCGGCGGCACCCGCGGCCCGACTCACCCTGAAGGGGACGGCGCCGGCCCGGTTGGAGGGGGCGAAGGTCCACGTGACGCTGGAACGGCCGCGCGACAGCGACCCGGCCGAGCCCGTCGTGGTGCCGAAGGGGCCGGGCGAGGAGCGGGCGAAGGCGCTGACGCAACGGCACGAGGCAGCGAACGACTTCGTGCTGGCCCGGAAGGAATTGACTGTCAAGGACGGGCGCTTCGAGGCGGGGCTGGACCTGCCGGCGAAGCTGCCGTGGCGGCGGCTGATCGTGCGGGCCTACGCCGCGACGGAACGGCAGGAAGGGATGGGCGTGCTGGTGGTGGCGGTGCGGGAAGGTGAGTGAGCCGCTTGCGGCTTAGCGTTCGCGTCATCCCTCGATGACGCGAACGCTAAGCCGCAAGCGGCGCTGCCGCCCACTCACTGGCCTCCCGCTTGCTGCTCGCGGCCCACGCCGGTCTGGCGGAATTCCTCTTCCTCGTTGATGATGACGCGCGGCGTGACCATCATCATGAGGTTCTGCACCTCGCGGCCGTAGCCGACGTTGCGGAAGAGGCGGTCCAGGTAGGGAATCTTGCTGAGCACCGGCGGGCCGAACTCGTTGCGCCCTTCGGACAGGCGCTTCAGGCCGCCCAGCAGTACCGTGCCGCCGTCCGGCACCGCCACTGTCGTCGCCACGGTGACGGTGTTGAAGACCGGCTGCTGGAAGAACTGCGTGAAGGCCACCGGGCTCGTCTGGATGCCGCCGTCCAGCACCGTCGGCACCAGCTGCACGATCGGGAACAGCGGCACCACGGCGGACGCCAGGTTGGTCAAGGTGATGCCGCCGCCGGCGCCGCCGGCGCCGGGTAGGCCGCTGAAGTTCATGCGGACAAAGCGCCGGTCGGCCGAGATCACCGCCTGCACGTTGATCGACGCCCCCGACGCGAACAGCTGGTTGTTCGGGATGAACACCGGCGTGCCGTTGACGACCGACACATTGGCGCTGGTCACGAAGAACTGCTGATCGGAGACGGTCAAGGTGGACGTCTGGCCGTTGAACAGCGTCAGCTTGGGCGCCTGCATGACGTTGGTGCGCTGGTCGCCCTGGGCGGCCTCCAGGAACATGAAAACCTGGATGTCGCTGAGGAAGGCCAGGCCCAGCTCGATGCCGCCGTTGCCGCCCGGCACGTTGGGGAAGCCGCCGAACGGCGGGATCGCCATGCCGAAGCTCGAGTTGCGGATCGGGATGCCCAGGTCGCTGGTGAACGTCCCCGCCGGCGTCAGGCCCGACAGGAAGTGGTCCGGCGTAAAGTCGTTGATGAAACCCGCCGGCTTGAACTGCCCCGACGTGATCTGCGGCTGGAACTTCTGCGTCCCCTTGTCGTTGACGATGTTGATGTTGAAGTCCACGCCGATGCGCTCGAAGAAGCCCTCGGCGATGCTGATCAGGCGGATCTCGACGGCCACCTCCGCGTCCTGCAGCCGCCGCAGCGCCGCCAGCAGGTCGGCGATCTGCTCCTGGATGTCGGTCGTCTGATTGATCACCAGCGTCATCGTCAGCGGGAAGTAGTCGATGGTCCCCTGGCCGCCCATCGACGCCCAGCTCTTGGGCGCGATGGTGTTCTGGATCAGCTGGATCAGCTGGTCCTCGCGCGTCTGGCTGACGCCCTTCTTGACGTCCCACTTGTTCTCGGAGGAGCCGCCCACGCCGAAGCCGCTGCCGCCCGCGCTGCCGGTGGGCGAGCCGCCGGTCAGGGACAGGGGCGGCGTTACGGGCGTGCTGTTGCCCGACAGCGCCCCGGCCATCGGGTTCGGCTGCCTTTCCTGGATGCGGTTCGGCATCATCTCCGGCGCCGACCCCGTGGCGTCAGGGATCGGGATCACCAACTCCGTCACCTGGTACGGCACCAGCACGCACTTGCCGCGGGCGTTATCCGCCGTGGTGATCTTCAGCGCCTCGTCCTCGATGACGTAGGTCAGGTGGACGTTGTTGAGCAGGTTCTTCAGCGCCGACTTCAAGGTCATGTTGTCCACGTGGAACGTCACCGGCAGACTGAGGCTGATGCCCTTGTCTTCCAGGGCCGGGATGTCCGGAAGGACGTTGATATCATGCATCGTGGCCAGTTCGTCGAATACCCGGCCGAGCGGCACGTTGTTGAAATTCAGGCTGACGAGCCGGTCCAGGGCGCGCTCGATCTCGCGATCCTTCTCGGTCTTGAGCCGGGGGCCGATCTGCTTCGGATCGTATTTCCCCCGCCTCGGGTCGTTGACCGAGCGGCTCTTGTCGTAGTGAATCGGGTTGTCGGGGCTGACGTACGGGCCCTCGTCCTCGCCTGCGTTGGCAGCCTGGAGGAAAAATTCCTCCTTTCCGTTTTTCAGGGCCTGGTAGCGGACCAGCCGAGCCTGCGTGCGGGCGATCTGGATGGCGGCCCCGGCGACCGGGTTGTCCGGGTCCAGCTCCTGCGCCTGCATGGCGTACATCTCGGCCTGTTCGTACTTCGCCTGCTTGAACAGGGTGTTGTACTTGTCCATCAGCTCCTTCAGCTTCTGCTGCTTGTTCTCCTCGGCCAGCACCTTCTGGTTGTGGTTGAACTTGGCCTGGCTGACGCCCACCTTCTCGGCGTCCAGGATCTTCTTCTGGGCGTCGAGGGTGCGGTACTGCTGCAACTTGGCCTCGACCGGGCGGCGCAGCAGGGCCGACTTGTCGGGGTCCAGGCCGGACTCGGGCAGCCGGCCAAGGTAGTCCTGCAACACCTCCAGGGCGCGCTCGGTCTCGCCGCGGTCGGCCAGATGGCGCGCTTCCTTCTCCGCGCTGAGTTCCTGGTCGCGCATTTTCTGGAACTTGACCTCGCGCAAGCCCTCCACCTGCTTCAGGTAGGTGCTCTCGCGGCTGTCGCCGGCGCGGTCGTTGACGTTGGTCTGGGCGCCGCCGGCGTTGCCCGTGCCGGGGCTCGGCGGGGCGACCTGGGCGACGGCCTCGCCGACGCTCTCCGGCTGCATTTCGGGGAGAGTCATCAGCTGCCGCATGCGCTCCTGCTGCTCGGGGGTGAGCATCTTCACGTCGAGGGTACGGAGAATGCGACTGGCGATCGTATAGTCGCCGCGCCGGAAGGCGCTGTTGCCGGCGTCGAAGGTGCGCTGCTGCTCCTTGCGCTTCTGCTCGTACTCCTCCACGTCGATTGAGCGGAGCAGGTTTTCGGCTTCGATCTTCAGGCCGAAGTTGCCGGCGTAGACCTGCTCGACCAGGCGGCGGGCGGGGCCGGTGTTGCCGGCGCGGATTTCCAGGCGGGCCTGGGTCAGCAGCTGCTGCCCCTGCGCCTGCGGGCCGCCGTCGGTCGCGTTGCTGCGAGCCTCCGTGCGCTGAAGCGGCACGGGCGCGAGAGCGGGGGTGGCCTGGGCGACGGCGATGGCGTTCCGCGTCTGCTGTACCCACGCCAGCTTTCTGTCGAGCAGGGCGGTGTCGAGCTGGAAGCCGCGGGCCAGCATCTGCGCCTGAGCGAGCTTCTCCTGGGCGACGGCGTACTCGCGCGGATCGACGACGCCGCGCTTCACGGAATCGTCGGCCTGCGTCTCAAGGCGGTCGATCTGCCGGCGGGCGACGCCGGCCAGGTCGAGCAACGCCTTCTCGGGGCGGTCCTCGTCGGGGGCGAACACCGCGGGCAGTTTCTGCGCCTCCAGCAGCCGGCCGCGGGCCTCGATCAAGCGCCCCTGCGCCTCGAGCTGGCGAGCCTCGGCGAGCAGCATGCGGGCCTGACCGTTGCCGGTGCGCTCGGGCGGAAGAGGCGGACTCGGCGGGCTCGGCGGCCGCGGCGCCGGGCCGCCGGCCATCAGCGGGGCGAGTTCGCGGCGGACTGCGGCGGGGTTGTCGCTGCCCAGCTTGTCGGCCGGCAGGTTCATGCGCTCGACCTTGTCGAGGAGCGCGGTGGCGGCGGCATTGTTGCCCGCGCGGGCGGCGCTGCGAGCCTCGCCCATCATTTTCCGGGCCTCCTGCACCCGGGCGTCGTCGGGCTCGCCGGCGGGCCAGCGGCCGTTGCCGTCGTTGGCGGCGACGGCGGCGCCGATGGGCGGCACCGGCGGCACGACCTTGGTGCGCCCCTTGCGGCGCAGATCGTCGATGTCGGCCCGCAGCTTCGACGGCCGATCACCCAACTCCCACACGCTGTAATTGCCGTTGCGGAGCGTCTCCGCCTGCAGCGCCTTCTTCTGGGCCGAGTCGAGCAGGTCGCCCCGGTGGGCCTCATCGTGCTCGGCCTGCTCCAGCAGGTTGCGCCCTTCCGCGAGGAGCTTGGCGGCCTCTTCCTGGTTGCGCTTGGTGCGGGTCTTGTTGACCTCCTTGATCAGGTTGTCCGGCGTGTCGAAGTCGAACAGGCCCCAGGTTTCCCTGGCGCCCGGGGCGGTCTTCGCCTTCTGCGCCAGGGTGATCGCTTCCTCGAATTTGCCGGCCTCGAACGCCTCGTGCGCCTGCCGGAGCAGGGCCCTCGGGTCGGCGGGGGCGGCCTTGGCGGCGGTCGCCTTGGCCGTGCCGGTGGGGGCGGTCCTGGCCGCCTGCACGTCGGCCAACAGCTTCGGGGGGGTGTCTTCCTCCCACCAGCCCAGGTTCGGCTTGAGGGCGTCGGCCTTGCGGGCGAGTTCCTCGGCCTTGTCGAACTGGCCCTCGCGCAGCGCCTTGCGGCCTTGCTGCATCAGCTGCCGGGCCTGCTCCGTCGCCTTCTTCGTATCGGGGGGCGGCGGCAGATTGTCCGGCTTCTTGATGGCGACGGTCGTCTTCGGGGTGTCCGCGGTCTTCGGGGTGTCCGCGGTCTTCGGGGTGTCGGCGATCTTGGGGGCGTCGGTGGTCTTCGGGGCGTCGGTGGGGATCGCGGCCTCCGTCCCCGGGGAGCTGACCTTCACGACGGGCTCTTTGTTGGCCGGCAGTGGAGGGAGCGTCATCTCGGCCGGCGTTTTGGCGACGGTCTTCTCGGCCGGCGTTTTGGCGACGGTCTTCTCGGCTGGCTTCTTCTGGGCGGCGCGGGCGGCTTGCACCTCGCCGAGCACCTTCGAGGGGCTGTCGCCCCAGAGGTGGACGGAGTAGAGCGGCTCGGCCTTCTTCGAGGCCTTGGCCAGGGTCTCGGCGCGGTCGAGGTCGCCGCGAACCAGCGCGGCGCGGGCCAGGGTGAGCAGCGCGCTAGCGTCCTGGCGCGTGTGTGCGATCTCCTCGATGAGCTTGCGGGGCGACTCCTCGCCGGGGCCGGCCACTGCGCCGCCGCGCTCGGCCTCGTGGGCCGTTTTGTCGGCGTCGTCGAAGTTGCCCTCGGCGAGCAGCTTACGGGCCTGGGCGAGCTTGGCCTTGGCGGCGTCGGAGTTGTTGCCGCCGGCGGTGGCGCCGACGGGGGTGCCGCGGACGCGGCCGACGATCTCCTGCGCCTTCTGCTTGTCGGCCGGGGCGGCGTATTGGTTGGCCAGCGCCTTCTGGGCGAGGTCGGCGGCGACGACGCCGCGCCCCTCGTGTTCGGCCTTGTCGGCCTGCCGGACCAGGTCGGCGGCCTCGGCGCGGTGCTGCAGGGCGGCGGCGTTGAGTTGGGTGAAGGTGGCCAACTCCTGCTGCTGCAACGGCGTCAGGCCGTTGACGTTGGCCTGGGCCTGCTTGAAGCCCTCGGCGGCCGCCTCGTAATCCCCCTTCTTGTAACTGTCGATGGCGTCATTGAGAGCGCCGGAGGCCCGGGAGCGGGGGAGGTTCTGGCAGACCCGGACGTCCGCCCCGCGGTCGTGCGCCGCTGGCCCTTCCGCCCTGCCCACCCCCGCGGCCGGCAGCGCCAGTGCCGCCAGGACGCTCAGCCACATGTTCGCCTTCACCCTAGCCACGATGGCCTCCTTTCCCCATCCGGCCTCCCGGGCAGGGTTTGCTCCCCCGCCTGCCCGGGTCGGAATCCTTCTCGCGCTGGCCGGGTCGTGCTCGTACCCGGCTCGCCGAATCGAGCCCCTCCTCGGTCGCCCGGGCGCGCCCGCCGGGAACCTGAGTCATTAACTTTTGCTCAAGTACGGTCGTGAATGCGCCGCCCACATACCGGCACGCGGCGGGAGAATCAAGGGCAAGTCCGCTGGCCCGCCCCGTGCGGACGGAACTCCTGGGCGACCCAGTAGACGGCGGCGGCCCCCGCGCTGAGCGCCGCGACGCCGGCCAACCCGCCGAAGGACGTTTGCCAACCGAAGCGATCCACCAACTCACCGACGCCGCGGCCGGCGAGAATGCCGCCCAGGTAACCCACGCTATCGATCAGCCCGCTCGCCGCCGAACTGCCGCGCTTCCCCCCGAGTTGCAGCGCGATCACCCCACCAAACAGGCTGTACGGGCCGATCAAGAAAAACGACACGGCGGCGAGGAAGGCCAGCGCCGTCAGCGGGCGGCCCTCGAGGGGCACGGTGGCGAACAACCCCAGGACGCCGGTGAGCAGCAGCAGCGCCGGGAAGACGATCCGGCCGTGTCTCCCGCGGAGCGCGTCGCCCGCGGCGCCCACCGCGAGTGCCGACACCGCCCCCACCAGCGGGAACAGCGCACTGGCCATCGCCGCCGTCCCGTGCTCGAGGCCGCCAACCACCTTCAGGTACTTCGGCGTCCACAGGTTGAACGTCTCGCGGATCAGCGTCAGGCCGAAGCTGAGGACGCAACTCAGCCAGAAGACCAGGTTGCCCAGCAGCGGCAGCAGCAACCCGCGCAGACTCTCAGGGCGATGGGACTCGCCCGCCTGACCGAACACGTTGTCGGGGTTGACCGGCGGCTCCTCAGCGCCGACGTCGCGCGGGCTCGACTTGAGCAGCACCGCGCTGGCCAGGGCCAGCACCGCCAGGGTGCCGGCCGCCACGAAGAACACGCCGCGCCAGCCCAGACCCGCCGTGAGGAACAGCCCCAGGTAGAGGCGGGCGAAGGCGTCGCCGACCAGGTAACTCAGCGACAGCACGCCCATGACGCGCGCCTGCACCGCCACCGGGAACCAGCACGACGATACCTTGACCATCCCCACCCAGCCCATCGACTGGAAGTAGCGGTTGACAGCCAGGACCACGACGAAGGCGATCAAGCCGCTCGCCAGCCCGAAGACGACCGTGCAGACGACCGACACGACCATCCCCAACAGGAACAGCAGCCGGCCGCCAAGGAAGTCGCCGAGGACGCCGTTGCTGCTCTTGCCGAGGGCATAACAGAGCACGCTCACCGACCCGAGCAGGCCGATGGGGTCGTTCGTCAGGCCGTTGCCTGTCAATTCCTCCTCGAGCTGCGTGGCCGTCACGGACAGGTTGGAGCGGCAGACGTAATAGCCGGTGTAGCCTGCGAAGAGGGTCGCCACGGTGATGATTTGCCAGCGGAGGGTGCGCGGGTTGCTCATGCCGATCGACCTGGGAGAAACGAGGAACCTCGCCAATTGCCATTTGCCATTCGCAATTCCTATGTCTACTGTCGAAGGGGGGCCGTGTGTATGGCACCCCGGGCCGAAACCTCGATTTGCGCCCGGGGTTTCATCCCTCGGTTGGTTGTCTGAGCACGTCTCGAGATTTCGTTAGGATTGCTTGCCATGACGCGATTGCCCCGCTCTCTCGTTTTGACCGCCGCCTTCCTCCTGAGTTGCGGCTTCCTCTTTGCCGACCCGGTCAAGGAGGCGCCGCGGCCGGACCTGTCCGACTTCAAGACGGTCGAGACCGCCGTCACCACCCGAGTGAGCGCCTCTGTCCGGGCTGGGGCGCAGCCGCCCTACCTCGGCATCCTCGTCGAGGCCGACGGCGGCAAGCTCAAGGTCGCCGCCGTCGAGCCCGATTCGCCGGCCGACAAGGCCGGCGTCCGCAAGGACGATCAGGTAGTGGCCGTCGCCGACCAGAAGCCGGCCGACGCCGCCGCCCTGCGCGACCTGCTCCTGGCGAAGTCCCCCGGCGACAAGTTCGCCCTCGTGGTGCGTCGCCAGGACAAGGACACCGCCCTCGACGTCACCCTCGGCGCCGTCAGCCGGCCGCTGTCGGCCACTGTCTCGCGGGCCGTCATCGGCATCCAGACCAGCGACTCCGAGGACGGTGTCCGCATCGAGCGCGTCCTGCCCGACATGCCGGCCGCCAAGGCGGGGATCAAGGAGGGCGACGTCATCGCGAAGGTCGATGAGAGCGCCACGGCCAACCGCGACAAGTTGGCCGGCGCCCTCGGCAACAAGAAGCCCGGCGACACGATCACCGTCCTCGTCCATCGTGACGGCAAGGACCAGGAGTTCAAACTCACGCTGGCGGAGGGCGGCGGCGACCGCCCGCGCGGCTGGGACAACCGCCTCGCCGGCATCTTCAAGAAGGAGGTCTACCGCCTCGCCGTGGTGCCGATCAGCTACCCCGACCAGAAGCACAACGACAAGATCACCCTCAAGGACTGGGACCAGGCCCTGTTCAGCCGCGGCACCTACAAGGACAAGAGTGCCACCGGCCAGGTCGTCCACGGCAGCCTCAACGACTACTACCAGGAGCAGTCGTGCGGCAAGCTCCGCGTCGAGGGCAAGGTCTTCAAGTGGGTGACGGTCAGCAAGAAGCGCACCGACTACGCCAACGACGCCAACCGCACGGCCCTGCTGACGGAGGCGCTGGACGAGGTCGAGAAGCGTGACGGCCGCGATGCCCTGAAGGACTTCGACGGCGTCTTCTTCCTGTACGCGGGGGCGCGGGTGCCGACGCAGCGCGGCGGCCTGTACTGGCCGCACCGGGCCAGCTTCGCCCACAAGGGCCAGCGCTGGAATTACTTCATTTGCCCCGAAGGCGGCGAGCGCATGAACAACATCAGCGTCGTCTGCCACGAGTTCGGCCACATGCTCGGCCTGCCCGACCTGTACGCCAAGCCGGAGGTGCCCGGGTCGGAGGGGTTGGGCGTCTGGTGCGTCATGTCGATCCAGCTGGGCAACGGCCGGCCGCAGCACATGTGCGCCTGGTCCAAGGAGCAGCTCGGCTGGCTCAAGCCCCCCGTCATCGACCCGACGGTCAAGCAGAAATTGATCCTGTCGCCGGTAGAGAATTCGACCCGGGAGTGCTACAAGGTGCTGCTGCACGCCGACGGGAGTGAGTACCTGTTGCTGGAGAACCGTCGCCAGACGGGCTTCGACAAGGACCTGCCGGGCGAGGGGTTGATGATCTGGCGGGTGGTGGACGCCCGGCCGGTGCTGGAGGAGTCGCACGGCATCCTCGGCCCGGAGGGGCCGACGCGCTTCCTGGGGTCAGTGCCGTACCCCAGCCCGTCGAACAACGCCTTCACGCCGCTGACGACGCCGTCGAGCAAGTCGATCAAGGGCGGCGGGCTGCCCGTGTACATCACCAACATCCGCCGCCTGGCCGACGGACGAGTCACGTTCTGGATCGGTTACGAGTATCTATAGTCGAGCCCTGCTTCTGTTTATCGATTCGCGAACCGATAAATCCGCGCCGCCCCGAGGGCGGCCGCTAAACGTCGTGGCCTTACCTTTCCGGGTCAGGCGGCTCAGTCCACGAACTCGACATTCACAGCCGACGGGATGACCCCGGCCCTGTGCCCTTCGTCGAGCAGGCGCCGCACCGCCTCGCGGCCGCGCGGGCCGTAGTCGAGCGTCCAGTCGTTGACGTACATGCCGACGAAGCGGTCCGCCAACCCTTTGTCCATGTCACGCGCATACTGGAGAGCGTAGGCCAGGGCAGCGTCGCGGTGGTCCAGCGAGTAGCGGATGCTCTCCTTGAGCAGCCGGCTGATCTGGCGAATGGTGTCGGTCCCCAGATCGCGGCGCACGACATTCCCGCCGAGGGGCAGCGGCAGGCCGGTCTTCTCCTGCCACCAGACGCCGAGATCGACCACCAGGTGCAGCCCCTGGTTGTGGAAGGTGAGCTGCCCCTCGTGGATGATGAGGCCGGCGTCGAACTTCCCCTCGGCCACGGCGCCCAGGATGTGGTCGAACGGCATCACCTCGTAAGTGAAGCCGCCGGGCAGCAGCAGGCGCAGCGTCAGGAAGGCCGTCGTCAGTGTGCCGGGGACGACGATGCGGGCGGTCTTCAACTGCTCGACGGTCAGCGGCCGGCGGGCGACGACCATCGGGCCGTAGCGGTCGCCCATGCTGCAACCGCTCGGCAACAGGGCGTACTTGTCGAGCAGGTGGGCGTAGGCGTGGATGCTGACCGCCGACACCTCCAATTCGCCGCGCATGGCCCGCCGGTTGAGCGTCTCGATGTCCTGCAATTCGTGGCGGAAGCGTAAGCCGCCAGTGTCGAGCTTGTCGTGGGCCAGGGCGTAGAACATGAAGGCGTCGTCGGGGTCCGGGCTGTGGCCGACGGTGATGAGTCGCTGCGTCATTGGTCCGATCGGGTGAGTCCTGGGATGGGGCCGCTTGCGGCTTCGCAACTCATGCGAAGCCGCAAGCGGCCCCGGGATCGACGGGAGCGTAACCGCCGGAGCCGCCCGCGGTTAACTGCAAGAACACTACCGCTGCCGCTGCAAGAGGACGACCAGGGCCCAGATGCCGATCGGCATCCCGAACAAGCAGCAGGGGGAAGTCACGCACGGGACCGCTGTCACCAGGGCGGAAAGAATTGCCAGTCCGCGGGCCTTGCGGGCGCACATGCAAGCCCCACCGATGACGCTCAGCACGGCGCAGACAACCCACAGCGCACCGCCGCCGCCACCGCCGTAGACGTAGATATTGCGCAACTCCTGGGGGCCGATCCCGTGTTTCTCCAACTCGGCGCGCTGCTGCGGGTTCTGCTCCTCGATGGCTCGCTTCAGGTCGGCGTCGGGCAGGTTGGCGAAGGTGACGCCTATCATGATGCCGCCGAGGCCGAGCAGGAGGTTGACCACGCCGGTAGCGATCATCAAGATACCCGGCAACAGGAGCCGGTTCGGACTAGCCGCCCCGCCCGGCGGGCTCTCCTCCGGCCCCTCATCCTCGTTCCGGCCCCCCACGTCTTCGTCATCGTATTCGTCTTCGTCGCCCCGGCTCATTGTCATCTCCTGGCACTCTCGGCGCCGCCCGTGCGAGTCGGGGCCGCCACAGGGAATCATCGGGAGCAAATTCGGCGGTATTCTACGAGGACGCGAACGAAAGTGTAGGGAGATGAGATGTCTTCAGAACAGCCCCTGCACCGGCCGGCCCGTACAGAGCGGCATCGGCCGCCCCAGGGCGTCGCGCATCTCCCGATCCAGCGGGATGCCCAGCGCGTGGAACACCGTCGCCGCCAGGTCGTCCGGGCTGACCGGGAATTCGGCGGCGTAGGCGGCCGAGGCGTCGGAGGAGCCGTACACCTGCCCGCCGCGCACGCCGGCGCCGGCCAGCAGCGCCGACTGGCAGAAGCCCCAGTGATCGCGGCCGGCGGCCTTGTTCAACCTCGGCGTCCGCCCGAACTCGCCGCACCAGACCAGCAGCGTCCGGTCGAGCAGGCCGCGCTCGGCCAGGTCGTCCAGCAGCGCCGACAACCCGCGGTCGAAGTGCGGCAGCAAGTGGTTCTTCAGCCGGTTGAAGCTGTCCTTGTGTGTGTCCCAGTGCTGCAAATCGTCGATGTCCGGCGCGTTCCAGTAGACCGTGATGAGCGGCACGCCGGCCTCGACGAGACGGCGCGCCAGCAGGCACGACTGCCCAAAGTGGTGCCGGCCGTAGCGCTCGCGCACTCGCTCGGACTCGTCGGCCAGCCGGAAGGCTCGCCGCGTCGCCGACGATTGGAGCAGGCGGAAGGCGCGCTCGCAGTTGTCGTCGTGATCGGAGCCGGGCAGGCGGGCCAGGCGCTCGCCCTCGCGTTCCAGCGCTGCCCGCAGACCGATCCGTTCGCGGAAGCGCCGGCCATCGACCTCGTCGGGCAATTCCAGCGTGTCCAGCGAGAAGTCGGCCCGTGTCGGATCGCCCTTGACCAGGAACGGAGCGAAGCGGCCCCCGAGCAGGCCCGGTCCCTGCCCCGGCACCTCGCCGCCGTCGCCGTCGTGCAGCACCGACGGCAGGGCGACGTAGGCCGGCACGTCGCGCGGCTGCCGACCGAAACGCGCCGCCGCACAGCCGACGCTCGGGAAGTCGTTCGGCGTCGGGTGGCGCAAGGTGCCGGGGGTGAAGTGGAGATGTCCGGTCAGCACGTGGTAGGCGCTGGTGCCGTGGTTGACGCCGGTGTGGGTCAGCGAGCGGAGGATGGCGTAGCGGTCGGCCCGCCGTGCCAGCAACGGCAGGTGCTCGCAGACGCGGACGCCGGGGACGGCCGTGGCGATGGGCCGGAAGTCACCGCGGATACCGTCGGGGGCGTGGGGTTTGAGGTCAAACGTCTCATGCTGCGACGGCCCGCCCCACATGAAGAGTTGAATGACGCTCCGGGCGCGCGGCTCGCTCTTCGCCGCCGATGCCTGAGCCTGTCCTGTTAGCAGCGACGGCAGGGTCAATCCCGCGAGGCCCAGCCCGCCGACGCGCAGGAACTCGCGGCGCGCGATGCCGTCGCACAAGCGACTGCCGGAACCGTACAGGTGCAGCATGGCGGCGCCCCCCGAGCGAAGCGAATCTACCTTCGTGAATACCCGCCGTGCGGGCCGCTGTCCACGAATATTTCCGACACAATGTCTTTGCTTGCGCTGCGGCTCCTCCGGTATCATGGACTCGGCCCCCATCCGTCCGCCGGAGCTTGCCCCATGCCCGAGCCGCTTGCCGCGCCGCCGCTGGCTGCGCTGGGGTCTCCCGCACCACCTCTCGCCCGCGAGAGACGATCATGAGCGAAGCCGACCTCCTCGACGAGCCCGCCCCGCCTCCGCCGACGCGGCGGCGGCGCCGGTTCCTGTGGCTGGGTGTGCTGCTGGTGCTCTTCAGCGCCTGTGGCGGTTGCTACGGCATCGTCGTCCACGTGACCAACAAGGACCTGCGCGAGGCCGAGGCCGAGGCGGACCGCCTGGAGCCGGCCGGCTGGCGCATGGAGGACATCGAGGCGCAGCGCAAGGACATCAAGGATGAGGACAACGCGGCCCTGGTAGTGCAGGCGGCCAAGGTGAAGTTGCCGAGGCCGTGGCCGCTGCCGCGTCCGGGGGTGGTGGCTGGGCAACCCGTCGATGTCGATTCGGACGTAAACTCGTTGCCGCCCGAAGTCCAACTCGACGAGGCCCTGCTGCGCGACTTGCGTACCAACCTCCAGGTCGCGGGGCCGGCCCTCACCGAGGCGCGGAAGCTGTACACAATGCGCGACGGGCGCTTCCCGCTGCAGTGGTCGAAAGACATCGTCTCGACGACGATCGCCAGCCAGGACGCCCGCGCCGTCGTCAACGTGCTGCGGCTCGAAGCGGCCCTGCTCGCCCAGGAAGGAAAGGCCGATGAGGCACTGGAGGCGACGCGCGGGATCCTCGTGGCCGGCCGCTCCGTCGGCGACGAGCCGCTGATGATCTCGCAGCTCATCCGCATCGCTTGCTCCGCGGTCGCCGTGCAAACGCTGGAGCGCGTCCTGGCGCAAGGGGAGCCGTCAGCCGAGGCGCTGAAGCAGATGCAGGACCTGCTGGAGGCGGAGGCGGCCGAGCCGCGGCTGCTCATCGCCGCGCGCGGGGAGCGCGCCAGCATGAACGAGAAGATGCGCGCGATGAAGAGGGGCGACCTGAAACTATCGGCCGTCGCGGGAGGCGGCCCTCACATCCACGATCTGGCCGGCTCGACTCTCGCCCGAAGCTCGCACCCCCGAATCCTGCGCCTGATGACGGAATACGTCGAGGCCGCGAAGCTGCCGCCGCAGGACCAGGGCGAGCGCATGAAGGCCGTGGAGCAGAAGATCAGACGGGCCAAGGTCGAGTACGACGTGGTGACCGCGCTGACGATGCCCGCGATCCAAAAGATGGCGGAAGCCTCTTGGCGCGATCAGGCGTTCCTGCGCTGCGCCATCGTGGCCGTCGCGGCCGAGCGCTACCGCCGCAAGCACGGCGACTGGCCCGCCGGGCTGGCCGACCTGGTCCCGGACTACCTGACGACGGTGCCGGCCGATCCCTACGACGGCCGGCCGCTGCGCTGCAAGCGGCTGCCCGACGGCCTCATCGTCTACTCGGTCGGCCCCGACCTGCAGGACGACGGCGGCGCCCGCAACCGCACCAACCACCTCGCCAAGGGCACGGACTACGGCTTCCGCCTGTGGGACGTGGGCCGACGCCGCCAGCCGGCCGCCGAGATGCTGCCGCCGCCGGACGAACTGCTCGCCCCGTAGCCGGTGTTGGTGGGCCCGGCGGCGCCGCGATATGATGAGGGCACGTCGCCTGGGAACGTCAATCTTGCGAGGATGCCAACCATGACACGCCGTATCGCACTCGCCGTGCTGCTCGCCGCCCTGGCGGTACCCGCTCTCGGCGCCGACAAGCCCGCCGCGGAGAAGGTGCCGGCTGACCCCGCCGCCACCAAGCTGCTCGGCGACGCCCGGGCCGCCCGTGCCCAGTGGGAGAAGTTCCCCGGCTTTCGCGCCAAGGTGGAAATCAACATCGAGGGCAAGGTCATCAAGGGGACCGTGGAGGTCACCCCGAAGGGCAAAGTGACCGTTCAGGTACCCGACGTGGGTGCGGAAGCGAAATGGGCCAAGGACGAACTGGCGCAGACCGTCAGCCATCGCCTCGACAACAGCGCCGCCCTCGAGACACCGTGCGCCTTCCTTGACGACAACAAGGACCACCCGCTCGGCCGGGCCATCCGCGTCCTCAACGACGAGTTCCACTCCAGCTACCGGGTCCGCGACCGGCAGATCATCGTCGTCAACCGCCAGATGAAGGACAGCCGCTTCACGATCACGGTGATGGAGAATCGCGCCAACGAGGACAAGAAATACCTGCCCGTCTGCTACGTCGTGAATAGCTGGGACGGCAAGACCGAGGCGCTGTCCGGGTCGTCCACGTACCATCACACCTGGGAGCGCGTCGGCGGGTACGACCTGCCGGCGACGGTGACCGTGGTGACGGCCAAGCCGGGGGGCGACCAAACCGCGCGGAGCCTGACACTATCGGATCACGAGTTGCTGAAATGACGACAGGCGGTGCGGGTCGTTTAGCCGCGACCCGAAGGGGAGCGCTCGTCTCAATCGCTCCCCTTCGGGTCGCGGCTAAACAGTCGTGGTGAGGGCCGTTGCCGGCCGGCGCCGGCCGCTCCTCTGGTAATGAGTCTCCTGGGCCCAGGCTGGGCAAAGCGCCTCCGAGCGCCGGGGGCAGCGCCGACCGCTGGGGATTCGTTGCATTCGTTGCGCACGGCCGGTGTCGCGCAACGAATCCTGCGCCGCGCAACGAATGCAACGAATCGCGGCGGCGCGACCCCAGAGGCCAGCCCCTGCGTCCGCACCGCTGGGCCAAAGGAACATTGGCCACGCTGGACCCAGCAACTCACCCGCCAGGGGGCGGCAAATCGTCGTCCGCACCTCGGCGGCACTGCGACCGGCACCACCAGCTCAGCCCGTGGACCACGAGCCATGACCTTCGACAACGCCGAGCACGAGCCGACGCGCGACGAGGTGGATCGAATGGCGGGGCCGGTCGTGCTGGAGTTCGGAGCCACCTGGTGCGGCTACTGTCAGGCGCTGCAACCGCGGTTGGAGGCCCTGCTCGGGCAGTTCCCCGAGGTGCGCTACGTCTGGGTCGAGGACGGCAAGGGTAAGCCGTTGGGCCGGTCGTTTCGGGTCAAGCTCTGGCCCACGCTGGTGTTCCTGCGCGACGGCCGGGTCGTCAAGCAGGTGTCTCGGCCGACTCCCGCCGAGGTCCGGGAAGGGTTGGAGGCGATTAGCGAGGCGCGGGGCGGTGGCTGACGCCCGGCTACCAACCGCGGGTCCGGGCGATGGCCCACTCGTAGACCTGCTGGTAAGCCCGCGCCGAGGTTCGCCAGGAATAGTCGCTCGCCATCCCCTGTCGCTGGATGGCTCGCCAGCTCTCCGAGTCCACCCGGTAGATGTGCAGCGCCCCGCGGAGCGCGTTCCAGAAGTCGTCGGCGGAATAGCCGGAGAAGGTGAAGCCGGTCACGCCGTCGCGCACCGTGTCGGCGAGTCCTCCCGTGGCCCGCACGACCGGCACGGAGCCGTAGCGCATCGCGATGAGCTGTCCCAGGCCACAGGGCTCGAACAGCGACGGCATCAGGAAAAGGTCGCTGCCGCCGTAGATCAACGGGGCCAACTCGGCGTCGTAGCCGATGAAGGCCGTCATCCGCTCGCGGTGGTAGCCGGCGAGGTGCCGTAGCATCCCCTCGTAACTCGGCTCCCCGGCCCCCAGGACGACGCACTGCGCCTCGCCGGCGTGGCCGTTCATCAGCAGGTGCAGCACGTGCCCGGTGATTTCGAGCCCTTTCTGCCCGTCGAGGCGCGTCACCATCGCCACGAGCGGCACGTCCGGCCGCTGCGGCAGCCCGGCACGGGCTTGCAGGGCGCGCTTGTTGTCCGCCCGCCGCTCCAGTGACTCCGCGTCGAAGTGGGCGGGCAGGTGCCGGTCGGTCGAGGGGTTCCAGACCTGGTAATCGATCCCATTCAGGATGCCGTGTACATCGAAATGGCGGTAGCGGAGCAGTCCGTCGAGGCCGCCGCCGCCCTCGTAAGTCATGATCTCGCGGGCGTAGGTCGGGCTGACGGTGCTGATCATGGTCGCGTGATTGATGCCGCGGGCCATGAAGTTGACCTCGCCGGGTCGCTCCTCGTTGAGGCGTTGCGTGAGCAGGCCGAGGTGCCAGAAGACGTGCCAGGGGGCGGTGCCCTGGTGGCGCAGGTTGTGGATGGTGTAGACAGTTGGCAGGGCGGCGTAACGGGCGTCGCCCTTCCCCGTGGTGGCCAGCCAGGCGATGGCCGGCGCCGTGTGCCAGTCGTGGGCGTGGACGACGTCGGGGCGCCAGTCGAGGGCCGCGATCACCAGGTCGAGCGCCGCCCGGCTGAAGAAGGCGAAGCGATAGGCGTCGTCGCGGTAGCCGTAGAAGAACGGCCGGTTGCCGAAGCGGTGCCACTCGGCGATGAAGTAGACCGGCACCTCGCTGCCGGGGAGGGTCGCCTCCAGCACCCCCGCCCGCACCGGCCCGGTCCCCATCGGCACCTGGAGCGTGACCGGGTGGGCGCGGACGCCGTTCGTGCAGGCCCAGCACGCCCTCTCGACCGGGGGGTAGGCGGGCATGACGACGCGGACCTCGTGCCCCAGGCCGGCCAGTGCCTTGGGCAGCGAGCCGCAGACGTCGGCCAGGCCGCCCGCCTTGGCGAAGGGCGCGACCTCGGCGCTGAGGAACAGGATTTTCAGCGGTTCCAGGGTGGTTCTCCGTAGGCGTCCCGGGCGATACCCGATCAGCCGCTTGCGGCTTCGCATTCACGTCACATCACGCGAACGCTCGTCTGTTGTCGTCACCGCCGTTGGCGTGCCCATGATAAGTCGAAAGGCCGGCCCGGGGAAGACGTCACGCTCGATTGCGATTTTACCTGGAGTCCGCGGCGTGCGCCGCTAAAATGAAACCGTCCCCTCGCAGACTCGTTCGCGCCTCCTTCTCCGCGGCCGCGGCGCAAGGGCGCGGCCCGGCGGGCGAAGTTACTTGAAGAGACTCTGATTCACTTCCGTGTACGGAGGAGCCAATTCATGCGCTGTCCGCACTGTAACGAAGCGACGCTCGGCGAGCAGCAGGCGCGGCAAGCCGTCGTCATCGACGTCTGCTCGCGCTGCCACGGCGTCTGGCTCGACCGCGGCGTCATCTACGAATTCAGCCAGCAGCCCCAGGCCCTCGAACGCGAGCTGGGCCAGGGGCTGCGCGACCGCACCGCGACCGAGGATCGCTGCCCGCGCTGCGAGACCTGCCTCGAGCGCGGCAAGTTGCCCGACCGCGACGCCGAGGTGGAGGAGTGCCCCACCTGCGGCGGCCTGTGGATGTCGGCCCAGGCGCTCGACCGCGCCGTCGGCGGCGGCGTGCAACTGGACCTGCCGGAGCCGGCGGCGCGGCAGGAGTTGGTCGCCGAGTCCGACCCCGAGGCGCGTGAGAAGGCGCATGGCCGGCTGCAGGACATCGCCGCGGGGCTGCTCGCCCTGCCGAACCTCTTTATCCGCTCCGTGCTGACGCTGACCCTGCTCTACGGCCTGCTGGTGCTCGCCCTGATCACCGCGGTCCAGTTCGGCGGCCTCAACGAGACGGTCGCCCTGGTGATCGGCGTCTGCGTCGCCCTGCTGCAGTACGGCCTCGGCCCGTGGTTCATGGACCTGAGTCTGCGCTGGTTCTACCACATGCGCTGGGTCCGGCCCGACCAGTTGCCGGACCACCTGCGCGCCTTCGTCGAGCGCGTCTGCGAGGAAGAGGGGATGAAGTTCCCCAGCTTCGGCATCATCGACGACGGGGCGCCGACGGCATTCACCTACGGCCATGTTCCCGGCAACGCCCGCATCGTCTTCAGCCGCGGCATCCTCGAACTGCTCGAGCCCGCGGAGGTGGAGGCGGTCATCGCCCACGAGATGGGGCACGTCCACAACTGGGACATGGTCCTGATGACGGTGGCGCAGCTGGTGCCGCTGCTGCTGTTCTACATCTACCGCGTCGGCGTCCGCCTGGGCCAGGGGCGCGGCAAGGGGAAGGAGTTTTCCTGGGCGGTCGTGGTGGGGGCGTACGTGCTGTACATCGTCACGGAGTACATCGTCCTGTGGTTCAGCCGCACGCGCGAGTACTTCGCCGACCGCTTCGCCGGCCGCGTGACGAAAAACCCGAACGCCCTGGCGATGGCCCTGGTGAAGATCGCCTACGGCCTGGCGTCGCAGGGGAAAACGGCGGAGGACGCGAACGAGGAGAAAGAGGACAAGAAGAAGAAAAAGGAGGAGCGAGTCTCCGCCGGCGTGGCCTTGCGGGCACTGAACATCTTCGACGACCGGCAGGCGGTGAGCCTGGTGGTGGCCTCGTCGGTCGGCCGGGGCACCGACGCGCGCCACCCCGACGTGGAGAACATCAAGAGTGCGATGCAGTGGGACCTGTGGAACCCGTGGGCCAAGCTCTACGAGCTGAACTCAACGCACCCGCTGGTCGCCCACCGGATCGTGTACCTGACCGACCAGGCGGCGCACCTGGGACAGGAGCCGCTGGTGGTCTTCGACCGCCGCAAGCCGGAGTCGTACTGGGACGACTTCTTCGTGGACCTGTTCATGATGTTTCTGCCGTGGCTCGCCCTGCTGCTGGGCGCGGGCGCCGTGGTCGGCGCCTGGGCGATGCTGGCCCCGGGTTGGGTGGCGCCGGAGCGCTGGGTGATTGGAGCTATCGGCGCCGCCATCGGGGCGGCCGGGCTGGGCAGCCTGCTCAAGACGAACTTCGTCTACCGCCGCGACTTCTTCCCGCACCTGAGCGTGGCGGCGCTGATGCACAAGGTGAAGGTGTCGGGGGTGCGGCCGGTGCCGGCGACCCTTACCGGCAACATCATCGGCAAGGGCGTGCCGGGGCTGATCTGGTCGAAGGACTTCGTCTTGCGGGACCAGACCGGCATCCTCTTCATGGACTACCAGCAGCCGTTGGAGATCTGGAATTTCCTGTTCGGCCTGCTGCGGGCGGGGAAGTACCAGGGGAAGCGCGTGCGCATCACCGGCTGGTTCCGCCGCGCCCCGGTGCCGTTCCTGGAGGTGTACCGCATCGAGGTGCTCGATGACAGCCTGCCGCCGCGCCGCTGCTACTCGCTGCACGCTCGGCTGATCGTGGCGGGGTTGTTGCTCGCCGTCGGCACCGCCGTCGCCGCGCTGGGGGTGATGATGTAGCCGCAGCCGCTTGCGGCTTAGCGTTCGCTCCACCCCGGTGACGCGGACGCTAAGCCGCAAGCGGCTCACTTCGGCGCCGGCCACTTCAAGTGCTTGTGCAGGAAGGCGAACGTCCCCTTGCTGTTGATCGTGTGCGGGCCGTCGAACCACTCGATCTCGCAGCGCCCCGGCAGTTTCAGCCGCGCCTCGTACAGGAATCGCACTTTCCCGAACTCATACCCGACCATCTCGTCGGTGCCGACGCCGTCGAAGTGGCCGCGCTCGACCATAAACGGCCGCGGCGCGATCAGCGCCGCCATTTCGGCGTAGTTGAAGGTGCTGCCCAGGTCGAACTCGAAGATCTCGTACTCGCCGGTCCAGACGTAGCTGTACGGCGCCCGCGTCGAGGCGTTCTTGTTGACCCACTCGTTGAAGTCGGCCGAGCAGATCGACAGGGCGTAGTCGGTCACCAGGGCCGGAATGCGCATGGCCGACTTGCCGCCGTAACTGAGTCCGTAGAAACCGATCCGGTCGCCATCGACGTTCGGCAGCGTCTTGAGCCAGTTGACGATCTGCTGGTGCTGCGGCACGATGACGGAGAAGAGTGTCTTGCCGAGCGGGTTGGCCTTGCGCTGCAGGGTACGGAACTTGTCCTTGCCGATGTACAGGTTCTGCGGGGCGAAGGTGATGAAGCCGCGGTTGGCCAACTCCGCCGCGAACGCCTTGTAGTAGGGGTAGCCGGGCTTGCCGATCGTGTCCTGCGGCCGGCCTTCGAGCCCGTGCTGGCAGACCACGACTGGGCGTTTCTCGTCCTTCTTGAGATCCTTCGGCAACAGGAGGATGCCGTAGGCGAACACGTCGGGGAAGACGTCGAGGACGACCTCGTAGCCGATCCACTTCTCGGCCTCGTACGCCTTGCGGCTGCGCGGGTTCATCGGCGATAGATCGTAGTCGAATTTGCCGATGACGTCCTCGGCGAAGATTTTGCGATATTCCTTGGCGGTCTTTTCGTACTCCGCGACAGGAACGACCTTGTTGCCGCTCGCCTGCGACATGTCGGCGAGCTTGAGCAGGAATTCGCGACGGACGTAGGGCGACTCGGCGAGGACTTGCTGGCTGTGGCGGTCGATCTCGTGCTGCTGCCGGAGCTGACGCGGCTGGGGATCGAAGTCCTTGCGGAGATGTTGTGGCGGGTTGCCAAGATTGGTCAACTTGCCTGCACGCTCCAAGTTGTGGATAAGCGCGCTCAGGGGCGCAGAGGTGCCGTATTCCTTGGTATCTTTTCCGAGTTGGAACGTGTGAAGCGTAGTAGGGTCGGTGGGGAACTTGGAATGCCTGGTCATCTGCACATAGCGCGCCCCTTCGCGTCCGCCCCCGAACGGGTGGCCCAACGTCGCTGGAGCGCCTCCTTCGCTTGGCAATTTCAATTCAGGCCCATCAGACTCTTCGGTAATTAGATGCCGCGGAAAGATCATGGCCGCGAGTTCTCCGTTGCCGAATTGCTCCCACACCCCGAAGACGTTGCGATCAATCGGCTCCTCCCACATCGTGTAGTGATCGCCGAAGTAACCACTGACGCAGATGGTTTTGATCCGCGTGTCGAGCGCCCCGGCGTACAGCGCCAGCATCCCGCCCTCGCCATAGCCCATGACGCCGATCTTCGCGTCCTTGCCGCCTCCCTTCGCGAACCAGTCCACAGCGGCCAGCACCTTCTGCAACTCGTAGCCGATCAGGTGCCGTCCCACCTCGAACGCTGAGCGGTACAGGAACTCGCGACTCGTCAGGTTGGCCCGGCCGTTGCGCTTCTCCAGCTTGCGGTCGATCAGAGTCGGCACGATGACGCGGCAACCACTCTCCGCCAGTCGGCGGGCGAACTGCGACTCCTTCGGCACCCCATCGACCAGGCCGACGATCTGCTCCGGTGTCTGATCGGCGTCGGGGATGGCGACCACATCGGCGACCTTCTTTTTCTCGCCGGTCGGGACCAACAGCAGCCCCTCGCCGTGGACGTCGCCGAACGCCGGCCAGCGCACCGCGAAGATGTCGTAACCGTCGCCCTTGCCAACGAGGGCGGGCTGCGTCGTCGTGGCGACCAGTTCCGGGGCGTCGAACGGGACGCGCGGATCACGCAGACCCAGGATGTGCGCTAGACGCTTGCGGTTGGGTTCGATTGACTTGTTGTAAGCCTCGACCGAGGAGTAGTCGCGCTTCCAGAACTTCGCCCGACGCTCCTCCACTTCGTGGATCTCGCGCAGCAGGAACTTGTCCACCCCCGCGACGAGCTGCTCGGCGATGTCGCCTTCCATCGTTAGCGGCTTGGTATCGGGCAGCGGGTCGCCGTTCTTGATCGGCTTCGGATCTTCTTGCCCTCGCCCCGCCGCGGTCAGGAGGAGCACCGTCAACAGGGCGAGTCCGGGTCGCGCGGTTCGCATGTCGGCCCCTTTCGATTCGTGGTCGTCGGTCACTCGGCGTCGGGGATCAGACTACCGAGTCGGGGCCGCCTTCGCCAGCAGATACCGCCGCTTGCGGCTTAGCGCGAACGCTAAGCCGCAAGCGGCATCGCCGTTAATCGTCGGGGATCGTCACATTTTCGCCGCCGTTGCGCGTGATCAGCGCCTTGAGCGTGTCCTTGTCGATCGTCTTCTTGAGCGACCTCGTCGAGCCGTCGGCGAAGGCGACGTTGAACCGCTCGGCGTCCTTCAATCCCAGCTTCGGCAGGTCCTTTTTGGGGTCGAAGGGCAGCTCCTCGGGCTTGGTCCACGGCACCGCGTCGGTGGCTTCCACGATCAGGATCGTGTTCGACGTGCCGTCGGTGAAGTCAGCCGGCAGAAGCGCCCCCTTGGTTCCCTCGAAGGCCGCCCCCTTGCCGTGGAAGACGCGGTAGTGCGTCTTTGTCGGCTTCACCTTGGGATCCTCGCCCTCCGCCGAAGACGTCATGTAAACCCGGGGCATGTACTCGAGCAGCTTCTTGTTGTTCGCGCTGTCCCACGGCTCGTCGAGTTTGAACTGCTTGTACAGGTTGTCCTGCTCGACGTAAGGCAGGATGGTCACACGCCAGCTCAAGAGCGCCTTGCCGTCCTTGTCGGTGATCGCCGCGGGCGGGAACACATTGGCGTTGTCGGTGGCGTAGTTGTGCATGGCCAGCACCATCTGCTTGAGGTTGTTGGAGCTGTTGATGCTGCCGGCCTGTCCCCTGGCCACCCTCAGTCCTTCCAGCAGCCCCTGGCCGATCGTCGGCAGGTCGGCCTTGAGCGCCAACTCCATCGTCACTTCCTTGCCCTTGGCCTCGATCGGCGCCTTCTTGAGGGCGTCACCGAACTCCTTGAAGAGCTTCTTGAAGTTATCGATCTTGCCCTTGGGCATCTTCTCCAGTTCCTTCTCGCCCGGCTCCAGGGCGTACTGCTGGATCAGGGCGACGAGGCCCTTGGCGGCCGTGACTGCGGTCTTGGTATCCGACTCGCCGGCGCAGACGAGGCGACCTTGCAGCTTGGCCTCCTTGCCGAAGTCGAGGGTGGCGTAAGCCAGCGGTGCCTCGAGCAGCGGCTTGAGCCCCTCGATCATGGGCGGGATCATGTTGCCGATGGTCTCGTTCAGCGCGGCGGGGCGCAGGCTGCCGACGACGTGGTGCTTGCCCGCCGCGGCGGTCACCGCCGGCCCCAGCGTGCCCTCGCCGCCCTTGCCCGCCTGGTCCATCACCTGCTCCACCGCCTCGGTCGGCCCCATGAGGAACGTCGTCTTATCGACCGGGTACAGGGCCGCGCTCCCCACGTCGCTCATCAGGACGTGGTAGGTCTTCCCCTTGCGCGTCTCTTCCTTGGCGCCGGCGAGCAGCTCGTCCACCACCTTCTTCTTGTCGTAAGGCTTGGTCGTCGCGACGAGGATGACGACGACCGGCCCCTGGTCGGCGGGCGCCGGCGTCTTGGTGATGACGAAGGTGAGGCGCTCGATTTCCGCGGGAGGGACGGCGACGGACTTCTCGGCCTGCTTGAACTCCTCGGGATGTTCCTTGGCGAGTTGCGTACGCAGCGCCTTGGTGCCGTCGTCGTTCCACAGGTCGGCGACGCGGATGGTGGCGAAACCGAACGCCTCGCCCGGGATCAGGGCGAGGTCGGCCGGCAGAGCCGTCTTCGGCGGCGCCTCGTCCTTGGCGGCGACGTCCGAGCCGTCGCGCGTGCCGATCAGGACGGCGGCGCCGAGCAGGACGGCGACCCCCCACACCAGGCCGCGCCGCCACGGCGGGCCGGTCAACATGGTTCTCGTCATGGCAATTCCCCTTCAGACAATCTTGGCCCTGGGCCGACAGGAACGATCCCACGACGGGAGCTGGCGTGGGTAGACCCCACCAATTAAGACGCTCTGTCTGAGAATGTCAAGAAGATTCTTGCCGGCCCCATCACTTCGCCAGGTAGCGCCTCAGGTTCGCCCCCTCGCGCTCGCGCAGGGCGACGGCGATGCGCAGTTGCTCCAGGTACTGCCGCAGCGTCTTGCCGCCGAGGTCGATCTTGCGCTCGGCGAAGAAGCGGTGGACCTGGCCCTCCCACTCCGGCGTCGCCAACCCCGTCACCCCCTCACACATGCGGCGTAGGCCGGTCGCCGGGTACTGTCGATTCATTTCATCCCATTTTTCCTGCACGAAGCGCCACGCCGCGGCCCGGCCGTGAACGCTCGACAGCAGGGTTCGGACCACGAACGGCGCGTCCTGGGTGCGGAATTCCCCGTTGAGCGTGCGCCTCAGCGTCTGCTCCACCAGGGCCGGCACCCGGCAGGCCGCCACGGCGTAGAGGTAGCGCTGCTCCTCCTGCGGCGTCTTCGCCGACTTGAATCGCCCCAGGAAATCGTCGTGGCGGCGCTCGTCGGCGGCGTGCCCCAGGATGGCGATCACCGCCGCCCACACGTTGGCGTCCACCGCCGACGGGTCCGACTGGTGGGCCGCGTACACCTCCGCCGCCCTGGCCTGCACTCCGGGAACGTTGCCCAGCACGCCCAGCGCCCGCAGCAGGTCGCCGCGCAGCTGGCGCGTCACCTCGTCCTCGCCCGGCTTCGGCTCCCAGCCGAGCGCCGCCACCACGGGGCCGACGCGGTCGCGCACCAGCGCTTCGAGGCGCGGCCGGTCGGCGTCGTCGATGATGCGGTTGAGGCTGGCGAACGACCCGGTCAGCACCGCCCAGACGTTCTTGTCGCGCTCGCCGCGGAAGCGCGCCGTCAAGTCGAGATAGTCGGTAAGCGGCATCAGGCCGGCCAGCACCGCCGCCCAGGCGTCGTTGACCAGGTTAAAACGTTCGATGGCCGCCAGGGCGTCCAGCCGCCCGAGCAGCCGCAGAAGCAAGTCCGGCGCGTAGTACACCCGGTAGAAGCCGTGGCCGCCCTCGTTGACCAGCACCGCCTCGAAGCCCGCCGGCAACGGCAGCCGCGCCTCGCGCTCCTTCAGCAGCAGGCGCCGCACCGAGTCCTGGCCGCCGGCCGTGACGCGGACCTGCAAAGGCACCTGCCACTCGGTCCCGGCGTCGGCGGAAGGCTTTTCCCCCGCCGGCGGTTGCGGCAGGTAGGTGAAGCGCTGCTGCGTCAGCACCAACTCGCAGCCGCGTTCCTTCGCTGGCGCGTCAGGCTTGTGTAAGTCCTTCGCTGGCGCGTCAGGCTTGTGTGCGTCGAGGCGGGCGCTGACCAGCGGGTAGCCGGCGCGGAACACCCAGCCGTCCATGATCGCGGGGATCGGCTGGCGCGACGCCTCGCCCAGGGCCGACCACAGGTCGCCGGTTTCGGTGTTGGCGAACTTGTGCCGCTCCAGGTAGAAGCGCACCCCGGCCCGGAACACGTCGGCGCCCAGGTACTGCTCCATCATGCGCAGCACCGACGCCCCCTTCTCGTAGGTCAAAACGTCGAACATGGCGTCGGCGTCCTTGGGGGCGGCCACCGGGTACTCGATCGGCCGCGTGCTGTGCAGCCCGTCCACCAACAGCGCCGCCGAGCGCGACACGCCGAACGTCGTCCAGCGCTGCCATTCCGGTTTCCAGGCATCGACCGCGACCATTTCGAGGAAGGTTGCAAATGCCTCGTTGAGCCACAGCCCGTTCCACCACGACATCGTCACCAGGTCGCCGAACCACATGTGGGCGTTCTCGTGGGCCACCACGTCGGCGACACGCTCCAGCTCGGCGTGCGTCGCGGCGGACTCATCGACCAGCAGGGCCGTCTCGCGGAAGGTGATGGCCCCGAGGTTCTCCATCGCCCCGGCCGCGAAGTCGGGGATGGCGACCAGGTCGAGCTTGTCGCCGGGGTACGGCTGGCCGTAGTAGTCCTCGTACAGCTTCAGCGAGTAGGCGCCGATGGCCTGCCCGAACGCCGCCAGCCGCTGCTTGCCGGGTGTACACACGACGCGCAGCGGCGTGCCGCCCACCGACACCGCCTCGGTCGCCTCCAGTTCGCCGACGACGAAGGCGACCAGGTAAGTAGACATCGGGATGGTGTCGGCGAAGCGCACCACCTTGCGGCCCTTCTCGACCCTCTCCTGCGTGACGGCCGTGTTGGACAGGGCGACGAGCGCGGGGTCGATGACCAGGGTGGAGGCGAAGACGGCCTTCAAGGCCGGCTCGTCCCAGCAGGGGAAGGCGCGACGGGCGTCGGTCGCCTCGAACTGCGTGGCGGCGAGGGTGTGCGCCCGGCCGGCCGCGTCCTTGTAGGTGCTGCGGTAGAAGCCGTGCAACTTGTCGTTGAGCGTGCCGCGGAAGACCAGGCGCAGCCGCCACGTCCCCGGCGCGATCGGCTCGGCAAAGGTCAACCGGCAGCGCTCGCTCGCCTCGTCGAGGGCGACGGCGGCGCTGAGGGTGCGGCCGGAGCCCTCGGCGATCTCGGCGCGCTCGATGGACAATTCGACGGCGTTGAGGAGGATTTCGCGCGTGGCCTCCCGCACGGCGAGCGTGACCGTCTCCTCCCCGGCGAAGGTGAAGGTCTGCAAGTCGGGCTCCAGGCGGAGGTCGTAGCGAGTCGGCACGACGTTGCGCGGCAGGCGGTACGGGTCCATCGGCGCACCTCGGTCATTCCGTGGGGGATCAGTCGGGCGGCGGAGATGATGATAGCAGAGAGGACCGCGAATCGCAGTAGGGACGCCCGGCTCACGTCAGGGGCGATGGACACGCTTGCCCGACAAGGCACGGCACTGGCTATTCCCCCACAGGCCGCTCGCGGCTTCGCAGGTCCAATTGGCCACCCGAGGTGGTTTCCTCAGTGGTGGAATACGGCCAGCACGATTTCCAGCACGATCAGGAAAATGACGATCAGCTCCAACAACTCGGTGCGGTGGGCGTTGGCCTGGTCGGAGATCACCTGGTAAACGCCCTCTCCCACTTCCAGCTTGCGCTGAATGCTCGCCTCCCAGTCGCGGAGGTGGAAACGCGCCGCCACCAGGCCGTAGACGCGAGCCAGGTACTGGTCGCCGACCAGCTTCAGCACGTTGGCGGTGCGCTCGAACAGGTCATTTGCCTCGACCTTCAGCTCGCCGAGGACTCGCAACGGCTGGTCGTAACCGCGCCAGAAGCGCAGGCTCTTGCGGGTCGCCTCGTGGACCAGGCGGTAGGCGCCGGCCATGTTGGTGTCGAGCCGGCCGTCGATGTTGCGATATTCGAGGAGCTGCAGGTTGGCGAACTCGATCACCTGGAGCGTCTCGTCGCACTCGGGGTCGCTGTCGAACAGCACGGCGGCCGCCCAGTCGGGCACGAACAGGTCGTCGGGAGTGTAGCTCAGGTGCAAGCGCAGCGCTTCCGCCACTTCCTCGTCGCTGAGGCGTCCCGGCTCCAGGCGGACCAGGCTGGCCAGCCAACCGCTCCGCTCCGCGGGCAAGCCGGCGGCCGGCAGCGGGTTGCCGGGCGGCAGCAGGAAGACGAAATACTCCTCGCTCAGGTCGTCGTGCCACTCCGGATCGCGGATGGCGGGGAGCAGCCTGGCGTGCAGCGGGGCGACGGCGGATCGGGCGGCGGCGTGGACCGGCGCGGGCTCGGCCAGCGAGCCGGCGAGTTGCTGCAAGCCGCACAACGGCAGGCGGAACGGGACGTGGAAGGCGACGCTGACGCCGGCGAAGTCAAAGACGGTCGCCTCGGCGGCCGCGGGTGCCTTGTCCCCGACGGGCAGGCCCAGCGCCACCGGGGCCAGGTGGAAGCGCAACGGCGGGGGGCGGTAGGCGATCGACGGCGGCGTGCGGCGGCGGCGCGGCAACTCGTGGACCTCGGCCGGCACCAGCTGCCGCGCCCGCTCGAGGTCCAACTCGTCGCCCCAGTCGAAGGCGACGTACAGGTGCAGCGTGCCCGCCAGGACCGTCTCCGGGCCCGGCACGTCGTGGGGGGCTGGCGCGGACATACCGTCCACTGTACGGATCGGCGCCCGCCTCGTTGAGGGCCACAAGACGGTCGCGAGGGTGGTCAATCAATGGAGAAAAGAGTCTGTTGCGAAAGCCGCTTGCGGCTTAGCGGGGTCCGGGAAAGCGCTAAGCCGCAAGCGGCTTTCGCAACAGACTCTCATTCCGGGCCGTGCATCTGGACGAGGAAGGCGAGTTGTTCGAGTTGCACCGTCAAGTCTACCGAGACGAGCGATACGGTGCTGGGCAGGCGCAGCACCACGGGGGCGAAATTCAGTACGCCGCGCACCCCGGCGGCCACCAGGGCGTCGGCGACTCCCTGGGCCGCCTCCGACGGGACCGCCACCACGCCCAGTTCGGCCCCGGTCGCGGCGATGACCTCGGCCATCGCCTCCGGCGGATGCACCTTCAGGCCGTCCACCACCTGGCCGACCTTCCCCGGGTCGCTGTCGAAGAGGGCCACGATGCGGAAGCCGCGCTGCTGGAAGCCGCGGTAGCGGAGCAGCGCCCGGGCCAGGTTGCCCACCCCCACCACCGCCACCGCCCAGTCGCGGTCGATGCCCAGCCCGCGGCGGATGGCGCCCACCAACTCGCGCACGGGGTAGCCGATCCCCGGCTGACCGAGGTGGCCCAGGTGGGTCAGGTCCTTGCGCACCTGGGCGTCGGTGATGCCCAGCGCCTCGCCGAGCTGGCCGCTGGAAACCTTCAGCAGGCCCTGGCGCAGGAAGCCCTCCAGGCGGCGCAGGTACAGGCTCAGCCGGCCCACGCTGGCCCGCGACGGCCGGCCGTCGTGGTCCCGCACCCCCCGAATCGCATCGTCTCCTGTGCTCATGGTCCCGCCTCGTGCCGGCTGCCGCCGGAGGGGAGGGGGTTCCGGCGTTCCTGCGATGCAGTCTAATCGGCCCCGCGCAGCCGGTCAAGCGACCCGGAATGGCCGCCCACCGAGTCGGAATCTATAACGCGCCACTAACAGAACGGCGAGCGGGGGGGCGTCAGCCCCCCGGTTACTTCACCGGGGGGCTGACGCCCCCCGCTCGCCAAACAGTTAGAAGGGCCACCCCATGCCGACCGCTTCCCCCATCATGGTCTCGGCGGTGCCGTCGCTGCCGCCGCGCGCTCCCGACAGCCACAAGGGCGACTTCGGCCGCGTCCTCGTCGTGGCCGGCAGCCGCGGCATGTCGGGGGCCGCCATCCTGTGTGCCACCGCCGCCCTGCGCGGAGGCGCGGGCCTGGTGCGCGTGGCCGTGCCGGCCGACGTCCTCCCCGTCGTCGCCGGCGGCAACCCCTGCTACATGACCGCCCCGCTGCCGCACGACGAACAGGGCCGACTGGCCGCGCAGGCCGAGGCGGAGGTGCTGCGCCTCGCCGCCGCCAGCGACGTCATCGCCGCCGGCCCCGGCCTCGGTCCCACCCCCGCCGTCGCCGCGGTCGTCCGCGCCCTCCTCGCCCGGACGCAGGGGCCGCTGGTCCTCGACGCCGACGCGCTCAACGTGCTGGCCGGGCAAACCGAGGCGCTCCGCGGCCGAACGGTGCCGCCGATCCTGACGCCGCACCCCGGCGAGTTCGCCCGGCTTATCGGCCGCAAGGTGTCCGGTGAGCCAGCCGAGCGCCTGGAGTCGGCGGTGCGCTTCGCGGCGGATCACGGCGTCGTCCTCGTCCTGAAGGGGCTCGGCACCGTCGTGACTGACGGCCGCCGCGCCTACGTCAACACGACCGGCAACCCCGGCATGGCCACCGGCGGCAGCGGCGACGTGCTGACGGGGCTGATCGCAGCCCTGCTCGGGCAGCGGCTGGAGCCGTTCGCCGCCGCTCAGCTGGGCGCCCACATCCACGGACTGGCCGGCGACCTGGCGCGCATTGACAACGGCGAGGTCTCCCTGATCGCCACCGACCTGATCGCCTACCTGCCGCGGACGTTTCGGAGGTTCGGGGGCGGGTTGTAACGGCAGCCGGAACGGCCCGGATCGCGAAACGGACTGGCAGCGGCGAAAAAACCGGGTACACTCAGCCTGATGCTGACGATAACCCCTAACCCCTAATCCCTAATCCCCACACATGGACTTCCGCTGTCCGAGTTGCCAGAAAGACCTGACCGTGCCGGACGAGTACGCCGGGCAACTGATGAAGTGCCCGCTCTGTCAGAACACCTTCCAGGCGCCGTCGCTGCCGCCCCCGGTCGCGCCGTCGCCGCCCGCCGGGCCCGGGACGTACTCCGTGGCCACCGAGCCGGCGCCCCCGCCGCCTCCGCTGCCCCAGGAAGCGCCCCGGCGGAAGAAGGAAGTGCCGGCCGCCCCGCCGACGCCACCGCCGCCCGTGCCGACCGGCGACTACACGCACACCCGCACCATCTGGATCAGCCCGCGCGGGGTGCCGTGGATTGCCCCGGCGGCGCTGCTGCTGGCGCTGCTGCTCACCTTCTTCCCGTGGGCCGGCTACGGCGGGGACGAAAGCAACATCGCATGGGGCTGGGGCTGGGCACCGAGGTGGAATGCGCTGACGCTCTTTTACACCCTCATGCTGCTGTTCGGCTTCCTGGCGAGCATCGCAATTACCGTCTTGCGCCTGGTCCCCGATTTCAAGCCGCCCGCGGCGCTGCTGCAAGTCTGGCCGTGGCGCGCGGGTCTGGTCGCCTTCTTCGCCCTCCTGGGAGTCTTCTTCCTGACGATGCAACTGTTCATCGGCTTCACCCCGAGCAGCGACACCCTCCATACGACGGCCTTCGTGTGGCTAGCGCTGCTGGTGCAGATCGTGGCCCTGGTCGGGGCCCTGCTGGACTTCTGCCTGGAAATTCGCGGCCCCGGCCGGCCGATGCCGCGCATCGACGTCAGCTGGTGAACACCGGCCTCAGGTTGAGCCGCCGCGCTCGATTTATCGTTTCGCGAACCGATAAGGAACGGTAACACCACGGTCTTCGCCGCTTGCGGCTTCGCAGGAAAGTTTGCGAAGCCGCAAGCGGCGAAGACCGTGGTGTTACCGTTCCTAAACGTCCTCCCACACCGCCGCCTCTTCGCCGTCGAGGCGCAGGGTCAGGCATTTGGCGCTGCCGCCCGACTTGATGAACTCGTCCAGTTCCACGCTCACCGGCTCGTAGCCCCACTTCCGCAGGCCCGCGTGCAGCCGAGCGCAGCCCGAATTGGTGATGACCGTCCTGCCAACCACCACGGCGTTGCAGCCGAAGCGCCTCGCCTCTTCGTCCTCCACCGCGAGCAGCTTCGGCACGTGAGCCCGCAGCACCCGCTGCCCGTAGGCGTCGAAGGCGGCGGGGTAGTAGATGGCCTCGCCGGGCGACAGGGGACAGAAGCAGGTGTCGAGGTGGTAGAAATGGGGACTGACCAGCTCCAGCGGCAGCACCAGGCGGCCGAGCACCTTGCCGAGGTACTGATGGCCGTTCACGTCGCTGCGGATACGGTAGCCAGCGAACAGGGTCCGGCCGCAGAACAGGGCGTCGCCGGCCCCTTCAAAGTAGACGCCTTCCGGGAGGTGCTCGACGCTGAAGCCGTGCTTCGCGAACCAGGCGTCGAAATACGGCGACTCGCGGGCTCGCACCTCGTGCCGAAATGACGAGCTGAAGAATCTCTTGCCGAAGACGAGGCCGGCGTTGGCGGTGAAGACGAGGTCCGGCAACCCGGGCCGCGGAGCCATCAGTTCGACCGTGACGCCGAGGCGGCGCAGCGCCTCGCAGAGCCGGTGCCACTGCGCCTGGGCCCGCTCGCGCGTCGCCCCCTGATCGACGTGCATCCATGGGTTGATCTCGTACTCGATTCCGTAGTGATCCGGCGGGCACATCAGGATGCGTGGTTGCCGCATGACAGGGTCCTCCCGTGATGGATGATCGGCGGCGCGCGCGGCGGCTTTTCGGCGGGGCGAGAAAAAAAGAGTTGCCGCGCGGCACGACTTGGCGTTTACATGAGTCATCCCGTTGACGACGGCGAATCGCCGCCGGGCGACGAGGCTGATTGATTGTACCTTCGGGGAAGGAGGGAAAGCGATGGGAACTTTGTGGCGAGTGGGGCGGCGCGGGGCGCTGGCCGCCGGACTGCTGGTGTTGTTCGTCGGCCTGGGGGGCGCGGACGACCCGCGCGAGGGCCGAGACAAGGGCAAGCCGGCCCCGGGCCGGGCCGACCCCGCCGTCGAGGCGTGGTTGAAGACGTTGACCGACAAGATGACCGACCGGCACGACACGCTCCGCGACAGTGCCCGTGCGGGAATCATCGCGATCGGCCAGCCGGCACTACCGGCGCTAAGGAAACTGGCCGAGAGCGATGACGACGCCACCGCGACGGCGGCGCGCAAGCTGATCCAGCACATCCAGCACGGCCCGCCCTTCCCGGGGGGAACCCCGATGGGCGGGCAGCCAGGCGCGCCCGGTCCGGGCGGACCTGGCTTTCCCGGTGGCGGACCCGGCGGCGGCCCCGGCGGCCCCGGTGGCCCCGGTGGCGGCCCCGGTTTCCCGGGCGGCCCGGGCGGTCCTGGCCCAGGTCCGGGCGGCCCCGGCGGTGGTCCAGGTGGCCCCGGTTTCCCGGGCGGCGGTCCAGGTGGTTCTCCCCCAGCCCTCGAACAAGCCCTCAGGGACCTGAAGCTATCCGAGAAGCAGAGGAAGCAGGTCGAGGACATCCTGCAGGCCCACCACAAGAAGGCGCGCGAGGCGCACGAGAAGGTGCGCGAGGAGTTGCTCAAGGACATGAAACGCGTGCTCGACGCCGATGAGTACAAGCACTTCGAGGAGGCGCTGAAGAAGATGGGGCAGCCGGGCCCGGGCGGCCCGCCGCGCGGCCCCGGCGGGCCGGGCGGCCCCGGCGGACCACCGCGTCGCCCTGGCGAGGACTTCGAGAAGGAATAATCTGACCCTTCACCAGCCCGCCGCGCGGCGGGCTGGTGTCGCCTCGATCTTCCGCAATGGTCAGGCGAATTGAGCAATGGTGTGCCAGTTGTCCGGAAGCTGCGGGAGTTGCTTGGCCGCCTCGTCGGTAAGCGGCTCCCTGCGCAGCGTCGTGAAGCGAATCCAGCCGCCGCACTGCGGGCAGCGCCCGGCGAAACCCGTCCCATCCCACCACGCCCGTACCAACGGCTTGTAGGTCCCCTCGGGATCGCCGAACAACTCAAGCTGGAAATCGATCCACTCCATCTTCTGAGCGCATCCGGGGTGCGGGCAGGAGGAGTCGTGGTAATGGACGTGTGGTGATGCCATGGTGCGAAGGCCCCCCTCGCGGTAGACGCGGTCCAGTTCCTCCAGATCCGCCCGTGAAAGTGTCTGGCTCTTCGTCATGGTCCCGTTCCTCCGTCCACCTGTCCCCCAAATACTACCCACCGATGGCGTGCATCGTCCGTAGCGGCTTGATGAACCGCGCCGTGTTGATCTCGTGCCCCTCCCATTTGTCCGCCACGTTGCGCCGGATCGCCTCGGCCAGGCCCGCGTCGTCGTGTGCCGGGCGCAGGTAGCGCTTGACGTCCACCTCGGTTAGCGCGAACAGGCAGTTGCGCAGTTTGCCGTCGGCGGTCAGGCGGACGCGGTTGCAGCTCAGGCAGAACGGCCGCGATACCGACGCGATGATCCCCACCCGGCCGCCGCCGTCGGCGTACAACCATTCTTGGGCCGGCGCCCGCGGGTCGCCGTCCGTCGCGGGCCCCAGCGGCCCGAACTCCCGCGTGAGCTGATCCAGGATTTCATGGGCGAAATACACCTTCTCCCGCTCCCACGTCTCCGCCCCGATGGGCATGTACTCGATGAAGCGCAGCTCCAGGCCGTTGTCGCGCCCGTAGCGCGCCAGCGGGACGACCTCACATTCGGTGATGCCGCGGATGCTGACCGCGTTGACCTTCACCGGGTCGAACCCAGCGCGCTTCGCGGCGTCAATGCCGGCCAGGACACGGTCCAGGCCGTCGCGCCGGGCGAGTTGGCGAAAGCGGTCGGGGCTCAGCGTGTCGAGGCTGACGTTGATGCGCCGCAGTCCCGCGTCGTAGAGGGCCTGCGCCTGGTCGGCGAGGAGGATGCCGTTGGTCGTCAGGCCGACGTCCTTGATGCCGGGGACGGCTGCGATCAGGGCCACCAGCTTCGGCATGTCGCGGCGCATCAGCGGCTCGCCGCCGGTCAGGCGCACCTTGTCGATGCCCAGCGGCACGGCCACGCGCACGAAATGGGCGATCTCCTCGAAGGTGAGGAGTTCGGCCCGGTCCATGAAGACGACCTCTTCGGGCATGCAGTAGCTGCAGCGCAGGTTGCAGCGGTCCGTGACGCTGATGCGCAGGTTGTTGTGCTTCCGTCCGAAGGTATCGATCAAGTCGCTCATTTCTTGGTTCCGTTCGTAGTGACCGCATTCATGCGGTCGCGGTCGGCAGGACCGCATGAATGCGGTCACTACGAACCGCTTTGATCGGTCCCCGGGTGGACCCATTCGGTGCTACCGTCGGCCCAGTTCTCTTTCTTCCAGATCGGCACCAGTTCCTTGAGGCGGTCGATGGCGTGGCGGCAGGCCTCGAAGGCCTCGGCCCGGTGCGGGCAGCTCACGGCCACGGCGACGCTCACCTCGCCCACGGCCAGGTGCCCGGTGCGGTGGATCATGACCATCTCGCCCACCGGCCAGCGCTGGCGCGTGTCGCGCTCGATCTCGGCCATCTTCTTCTCGGCCATGCCGGGGTACGCCTCGTAATCGAGGGCGACCGTCACCTTGCCGTCGGTCAGGTCGCGCACCGTGCCGAGGAAGGTCACGACGGCGCCGCAGTCGGGACGGCGCACCATCTCCGTGAGGGAGGGGTAATCGATGGGATCGGCGGTGAGGCGGACCATAGGCGGCGCGTCGGAATTGTTTAGCGGCGGGTCGCAGACCCGCGCGGGTCTGCGACCCGCCGCTAAACGAGGATGAATCCCGAACCGCCGCTGACCGGCGGCAGCAGCGCCACCTCGGTGTCCGCGGGCAGGGTCAGGGAGTCTTCGGCGAACTCGTCGGCGACGGCGACGGCACAGCGCTGCAGCAGCCCGGCGAGGGCCGGGTGGTCGGAAGCGAGCCGGCGGCGCAGGTCGCCGACGGTGGCGCCGGGGGACAGGCTCACGGCGACGGCGTCGGCCCCGGCCAGGTCTCGGGCGCGGGCGAATAGGCGGACACGACAAATCATCGCAGGACCAGTTGGCGGATCGGTTCGTGCAGCCGGCGGGCGATCTCGGGGACGAGGCCGTAAGCCAGGGCGAGATACTGCGCGGGGTGCAGTGTCCGCTTGCCGCCGCCGTCCTCCATCTGCATCCGGCAGGGGCTGCACTCGGTCGAGCCGTGCAGGACGCGCGGCCGGCGCAGCTCGTCGAGCATCGCCCGGCCGGCCTCGAGCGAGACGGCGTAGTGTTCGGCCTTCAGCCCGAAGGTACCGGCCATGCCCGAGCAGCCCACGTCGATTGTATGCACGCGCACCCCTGGGATCAACGACAGGAGCCGCGCCCCCGCGGGGGGCCGGCCCAGCGCCTTCAGGTGGCACGGGACGTGATGCCCCAGCGCCAGCTCCAGCCGGCGGAAGTCGGTGCGCAGCTGGCCCCGCTCGTACAGGTCCCACAGGAACGACGTGAACTCCACGGTGCGCTCGGCCACGAGCCTGGCGTCGGGGTCGTCGATCAGGTCGAGGGCGTCGTGGCGGAGCATGAGGGCGGCGGTCGGCTCGGCGCACAGGATCGGCATGTCTTCGCGGGCCAGGTCGGCGAAGAGGCGGAGGTTGTGTCCGACCGCCTCACGCGCCGCCTCGACGTCGCCGTAGGCCAGCGGGGCCATGCCGCAGCCGCGCTGGCCGGGCGGCACGTAGACCTCGATGCCGTTGTGCTGCAGGACGGCCACGACCGACTCGGCGATGAGCGGGTCGTTGTAGTTGGCGAAGACGTCTACGAAGTAGGCGACGCGCGGCCGGGAGGGGTGCGGCTTGCGCGTCCAGCCGCGGCGCTCGGCCCGGCGCAGGAAGCTACGGCGGGCGAAGGTCGGCAGGCGGCGGCCGCGCGAGAGGCCGAAGAGCTTCTCCAGCAACCAGCGGGCGGTGCGGCTGCCCAGGGCGAAGTTGACCAGCGGCGCCACAGCACTTCCGGCGCGGGCGAACGACTCGGTGCGCGCCAGGACCCAGTCGTGGCGGTGCATGCCGTGGCGGGCGACGTTGGCCGCCTTGGCCTCGAGCATCAGCCGCGGCACGTCGACGTGGGCGGGACATTCAATCGCACACATCTTGCAATTGACGCACAGGTCGGCGACGGCCCGCACTTCGTCGGACGACAGGGCCGGGCCGTTGGCCCCGTCCGCGAGGAGGTGGCGCATGAGGTTCGCCTTGGCGCGGGGCGTGGCGGCCTCCTCGTGGGTGGCGCGGAAGATCGGGCACATCCGCCGTGACGGCTCCTCGGTGCGACAGTTGCCGCAGCCGTTGCAATTGGCGCATTCGGCGCGCATGTCGGCCACGGTCCATCGCAGCGCCGGGGCGCGCCCTTCGGTCCCGTGCCCGTGCCCGTGCCCGTGCCCGATGAAGGAACTGGGCACGGGCACGGGCACGGGCACGGGAGGTTGGCGCAGGGGCCAGGCGGGAAACGACGGGTCCGGGCCGACGATCTTGCCGGGGTTGAGGATGTGGCGCGGGTCGAAGATGGCCTTCAGCTCGCGGAAGATCGGGTAGAGCGGGCCGTACTGCCGGGCCACCCAGGGCGTGCGCGCGATGCCGGTGCCATGCTGAGCGCTGATCGTGCCGCCCAGCTGGAGCGTGAGGGCGTACACCTCCTCGGCGATGGCCTGGAGGCGGGCGACGTTGTCGGGCCGGCTCAGGTCGAGGAACGGCCGTGCGTGGACCTGGCCCGTCAGGGCGTGGACGAGGAAGGAGGCGGTGGTTTCGTGCCGCTGCAGGATCTCCTGGACGCGATGGAGATAGGCCGGCAAGCTCTCCGGGGGCACGCCGACGTCCTCGACGTAGGCGACCGCCTGCGAGCCGCCGCGCAGGCCGTACAGGCTGGGCAGGACCGACTCGCGCAGGCGCCAGAAGCGCTCGACGTCGGCCTCGCTGACGGCGACGAGGGCCTGCATGGCCAGGCGCTCGACGCGATAGAGGCGGTCGGCCAACTCGGCGGCCGTGGCGTGGGCGGCGGCGGGACTGTCGTCCTCGTACTCGATCAGCAGCGCAGCCTCGGCGGTGGCCGGCACCAGCGCCGCCGCCTCGGCGTCTCCGCCACGCACCAGGATCAGCAAGCGCCGGTCGATCAGCTCGCAGGCGACCGGCCGGCTCGGCAGCGCCAGCAGCGAGGCGCGCAGGGCGGCGTCGAGGCGGGGGAAGGCGAGCAGCACCACGGCGCGCCCCTGGGGCAGGGGGATGGTGCGCAGCGTCGCCTCGGTGAAGACGGCGAGCGTCCCTTCCGACCCGACCAGCAGGCGGGCCAGGTCCAGCTCGCCATCGCGGAGCACGTCGTGCAGCAGGTAGCCGCAGCGGTTGAACGGCGTCTTTGGCCGGCAGTCGCGCACCGCGGCGGCGTGCTGCTCGATGAGGGTGGCGACGGAGGAGACGATCTCTTCCAGCCGGCCGGGGGGGACGGCGGGGGAGGGCAGGCGCGGGTGGCGGGCGGCGCTGACGGCGTCGCCGTTGTCGAGGACCGCGCGCAGGGAGACGACGTGGTCGCGCGTGTAGCCGTGGCGCAGAGCGCGGGCCCCAGACGCGTTGGTCGCCAGCATGCCGCCGATCGTGCATTGGGCGCCGCTGGCGGGGTCGGGGGCGAAGCGCCGGCCTTCGCGGGCCAGGCACACGTTCAAGTCGCGGCAGACCACGCCGGGCTGGACGCGCACGCTGTCGGCGCCCACGTCGAGGATGGCACGGAAATGGCGGCTGAGATCGACGACGAGCCCGGGGCCGAGCGACTCGCCGGCGACGCCGCTGCCGGCCCCGCGCGCGATCAGCGGGATGCGGTTCTCGCCGGCGTAGCGGAGCAGGGCGCAAACGTCGTCCTCGTCGCGCGGTACGACGGCCCCGAGCGGCTGGACCTGGAAGATGCTGGCGTCGGTGCTGTACAAGACGCGCGAGAGGTCGTCGAAGAGGATTTCCCCCTTGACGAGCCCCTTGAGGTCGTCGCGGATGCGCTCGCGCTGCGGCTGGTCCACGGGAATCGCCCTCGTTTAGCCGCCGCCCTCGGGGCGGCGCTCCGAAGCGCCGCCCCGAGGGCGGCGGCTAAACTGCATCTGTTCGCGGCGAATGCGCTCCTGCCGGTAGCGCTCCTCGATGGTCAGCTCATGCGGCCCGTGTTCGGAGTTGGGGGTGCCGCCGCGGAACTGGGCGTGGCAGCGGTAGCAGACGACCACGTCGCCTACCCCCAGGTAGAGCAGGGCGTCGAACAGGGCCGTGCCGAGGAGGATCCCCCACGTCAGCCATTGGTGATATAGCCAATAGGTCACCACCGTGGCCAGGGACGCCAGCACCAGGATGGCCATGCCGAGGCCGTGCGGGAAGTCCTTCTTGCGATACAGGTCGCGGGTGCCGCAGACGGCACAGCAAGCGAGCGGCCGGCCGGCCGGCGCGGCAGCCAGGGCGACGACATGATCGCAGGAGGGGCAGCGCCATTCGGGATCGCCGGGCTGCTCCGCGTAGCCGGGGGCGTCGCAGACGGGGCAGGCAAAGCGGATGTTCAAGACCAGTTCCCTTAGTTGAGCCGCTTGCGGCTTAGCGTTCGCGCAACCCCGGGTGAAGCGAACGCTAAGCCGCAAGCGGCTCAACGTCACAGCGTATAGCCGGTCGTGCTCAGCAGGAGCTGGCCGGTCAGTTCGCCCAGGAAGCAGAAGATCACGACCACGTAGAGGAGGCCGGTGGCGGACTGCGTGGAGCGGATCCGGGCCGTCTGCCAGGCCATCACGCCCAGCACGAGCGGGGCCACAAAGCCCAGCCCCCAGCGCACCGGCAGCCACAGGACCGTTTCATCTTCCAGTGTAAACAGCGAATGGCCGCCCGTCGAGGACCAGAGCCACAGGGCCAACCCCGCCAGCGCCAGCCGGGCCAGGGTCGCCCCCAGCAGCGCCGCCAGCAGCCGCAGCAGCGGAGCCATCGTCATGCCCGGCGCGATCAGGTACGTGTGTCCCATGAGCATCGCGGTCGTGGCCGAGCCCAGCAGGGCCGCCGAGGTAGCGTCCGCCGCCAGCCGCCAGGCGAGTCCTTCCCCGGCCTGGCTCTCCGTCTCGACCAGGACCAGGCCAACGGCCAGGGCCGCCGCCGTCGCCACGATGAGTGTCCGGCCCAGCGGCGCCCCCTCCAGCGACCAGCAGAAGAAACCGGCCAGCGACAGCAGCACGGCACAGCCGAGCGCCGCCAGCAGGCCGGCGCCGCCGCTCTCCTGGCCGAACAGCGCCGCCACCGCGGCCAGGGCCAGGGCGACGAGGAAGTGCGTGCGGTAGAAGCGCGGGTTGACCTGCGCGGGCGAGAGCAGTGGCAGACAGGCGAGGAGGCCGACGGCGAGGCGCAGACAAAAGAGGACAAGCATGATCGCTCACCGCCCGCCGTGCAGCAAGGCCATCAACTCGGTGCGCGTCGATGGGTTGGTCTGAAAGACGCCGCGCATGGCGCTGGTGGTCATGACGCTGTTCGGCTTGCGCACGCCGCGGATGGTCATGCAGGTGTGCGTCGCGTCGAGGATGACGGCGACGCCGCGGGCGTCCAGCTCGTCCATGAGGAGGTCGGCGATCTGCTCGGTCATGCGCTCCTGGACCTGCGGCCGCCGCGACAGCACCTCGACGACGCGGGCCAGTTTGCTCAGGCCGACGATCTTGCCGTTAGGGATGTAGGCGACGTGGGCCTTCCCCATGAACGGCAACAAATGGTGTTCGCAGAGACTATCGAAGCCGATGTCGCGCAGGAGCACCATCTCGTCGTACTTCTCGGTGAAGGTCTTTTTGAGGAGCTGGCGCGGATCCTTGGGCAGGCCGGAGAACAGCTCGGCGTACATGCGGGCGATGCGCTCGGGGGTCTCGCGGAGCCCTTCGCGGTCGGGATCCTCGCCGACGGCCAGAAGGATCTCCCGGACCGCGGCCCGGATGCGCTCGTGGTTGACCGGCATGCGTGGGGATCTCCGCGGGGTGTCGGGGCCGTTCGCGGAAGCGGCGCCGTGATGGGGGACGTGGGCGGCAGGCGGGAGCGGGGATTCAGGCATGGGAACTTCGTTACCTCCTTCGCATTCTTAGGGAGGGGCGGCGGCCGGGTCAAGGAACGCCCGTAGGTCAGGCTTTCCAGCCTGACCGGCGAGAGGGGTCAGGCTGGAAAGCCTGACCTACGAGAGGGGTCAGGCTTTCCAGCCTGACCGGCGAGAGGGGTCAGGCTGGAAAGCCTGACCTACGAGGGCTGGTGAGCCGGGCGTGCCGTCCCTACAATCGGAGTCGATGAAAGTCGTCGTCGTCAACGCCCGCGGCCTGCACCTGGGCTATGTCAGCGCCTGCGGCAACGAGTGGATCGAGACGCCGGCGCTGGACCGCCTGGCCGCCGAGGGCGTGGTCTTCGACAACCACGTCGCGGACCAGCCCGACCCCGCCGGCGCTCGCCGCGCCTGGCGCGGCGGACGCTACGACTTCCCCCATCCTGAAGAGAGGCCCGCCGTCCCCGAGTCGTCAGCCGACCTCGTCCGCCTGCTGAAGGACGCGGGGGTCGTCACGTCGCTGATCATCGACACCGACCGGGAATCGCCCGCCAACTTCTCGGACGGCTGGGACGTGGTGATGGAGGCGGAGGCCGACGACGAGGCGACGGCCCTGGAGTACGCGCTGGAGGGAGCCGGACAGGCGCTGGAAAGCCTGGCCGAGACGGACAGTTGGCTGCTGTGGCTGGAGCTGGCCGCCCTGCTGCCGCCGTGGGAGGTGCCGGAAGAGTTCCTCGAACGCTACCTTGCGGAACAGGTCGAGGAAGACGAGGAAGCGGACGAGAGTGAGGCGGTGGCCCTGGCGCCGCTGCTCGACCCGTCCGCCGGCCCCGTCGATCCGCACGACGACCTGACGTTCGTCCGCCTGCAGCGGAGTTACGCTGCGGCCGTCAGTTACCTCGACGCCGGGCTGGACCTCCTGCTGAAGGAATTGGAGGAGCGCGGGCTGCTCGATGAGGTGCTGCTGATTGTGACGACGGACCACGGCCTGCCGCTGGGCGAGCACGGCGTCGTCGGCCTGTGCCGGCCGTGGTTGCACGACGAGCTGACGCACCTTCCGCTGATGATGCGCTTGCCGAAAGGGGAGCAGGCCGGCCGGCGCGTGCTGGCCCTGACGCAGCCGGTGGACCTGGCGCCGACGCTGCTGGCCGCGTTCGGCCTGCCGGCGGCGCCGGTCCACGGGCACGACCTGCTGCCGCTGGCGCGCGGCCCGGTTGCGAAGGTGCGCGACTACGCCTGTTCCGGGCTGCGTGTCGGGAAGGTGATCGAGTGGGCGCTGCGGTCGCCGGAATGGGCGTTCCTTCTGCCTCTGAGGGGAGACTCCGGCGAGGCGGCGCGGTCGGCGCAGCTCTACGTCAAGCCGGACGACCGTTGGGAGCTGAACGACGTGTTGCAGCACCACCCGGTGCTGTCGGAG
>DATFNV010000439.1:0-2759 GCA_035266225.1 Gemmataceae bacterium | reverse complement strand
ATGAGCGTCAGCACCTCGAAGCCTTCGTCCTGGGTGCCGAAGCCGCCGGGGAACAGGGCGACCGCATCGGACTCCTTCACGAACAGCAGTTTGCGCGTGAAGAAGTATTTCAGGTGCATCAATTTGATGTCGCCGGCGATGATGGCATTGGCCGACTGCTCGAAGGGCAGCAGGATGTTGACGCCGATGCTTTTTTCGCGGCCGGCGCCGACGTGGCCGGCCTCCATGATGCCGCTGGCGGCGCCGGTGATGACCATGAAGCCGGCCTCGGCGGCCCGGCGGCCGAATGCCACGGCCTGGCGGTAGGCCGGGTGATCCGGCGGCACGCGGGCCGAGCCGAACACCGTCACCTTGCGCCGCCCCTTGTAGGGGCTGAAGACCTTGAAGGCGTAACGCAGCTCCTTCAGCGCCGTGCTGAGCAGCTTGACGTCGCCGCGGTTGGCGCCGTCGCGGATGAGCTTGTCGGCCGTCTCCTTGATCTGCTGCACCAGCTGCTCGGTGGCGACCGGCGGGCGCTCCTCGTGGTGGGCGTCGTTGTCGTGGACCTGCTGGAAGGAGGCATCCCCTCCTTTTTGTGCCTGTCGTCTCATGATCGGTCCTTTGATGTGAGCGCGCCCGGCGATGGGCCGCGGTCCAATTCTAGGCCGGGAAGCCGGATGAAGGGAAGGCGGCAATGAAGAATGAAGAACGGAGAATGAAGAACGAAGAATGGCGGACATTCTTCGTTCTTCATTCTCCGTTCTTCATTCTTCATTTCAGTCTGATCCGCCGAGGGCGTCGAGCGCCTGCTTGCGGGTGTCGTAGATGGCCCAGAGGGTGTCGAGGTTGGTGAGGCGCAGCAGCTCGCGGATGCGATCGTTGACCCCGGCCAGGACCATCTCGCTGCCGTTCTTCTTCATTGGCGTGTGCCAGCGCAGCAGCAGCGACAGGAAGACGGAGCCGAAGTACTTGACCTTGCCCAGGTCGATGACCAGGCCGCTGGGCGGGTCGGCCTTGAGCGGAACCAGCACCAGGTGGGCGGCCTGCTGGATCAGGTTCTCCGACATGCTCTCGACTTCCGGGGACGGGATGACGACCGCGACGTCGCCGTGCCGTTCGAGGAGGAAGGACTGACTCTGCATCGATTCTGTCGTCATGGTCGTTCGTGCCGTTCGAGAGGGAGCGGCGGGCGCGCCGCGGCTGGGGCGAACGTCCACTAAGCTATCCTACGCAGCAGGGGGGAAGCAAGTTCCATCTTGCGACAGCCGCGAAACGGATACTCCCCAGCGGGCCGGCGGCTGGAGACACGGGACGCCTTCGTGATCCTCACGCCGCAAGCGGTTTCGCCCCCTTCGACTTCTTCGGCTGCGGCTGGTGCTTCCAGCGGCGGTGCAGCCAGAAGTATTGCTCCGGCGCCCGCCGCACCACGCGCTCCAGCGCCTCGGTGAAGCGCCGCGTCATGGCTCGCACCGCGTCGGGTTGCCCGTCGTACTCCTCGGGCAGGATGTGCTCCTCGATGACGATGCGGTAGCGCATCGGCTCGGCCACCTTGCGGACGCCGAGGACCAACATCGGCACGCGGTGCTCCAGGGCCAGCAGTGCGACGGCCTTGTGCGTCGAGGCCGGCCGGCCGAAGAAGTCCACGAACAAGCCGCGCTGCCCCGCGTCCTGGTCGCCGAGCGTGGCCAGCACTCCGTTGCTTTCCAGGATCGCGTTCATCTTCTCGAAGTCGCCGTGCTTGGCCAGGATGCCCTGCCCAGTGCGCTCGCGGAAGCGGCGCAAGAAGTCGTCGAGGTAGGGGTTGTCCAGCGGCCGGGCGATGGCGTAGGTGCGGAAGCCGAGCAACCCAAGGACGTAACCGCCGATCTCCCAGTTGCCGAAGTGTCCCGTCACCAGCAGCAGCGGACGGCCCGACAGCAGACGATCGACCAGGGGCCGCCCGGCCTGCATTTCGACGTACTTGCGCCAGGTGGCTGGGTTCAGCCGGCGCGGCGTCTGGATAATGTCGATGAGCAGGTGGCAGAAATGCCCGTAGACGGAGCGCACCAGGGCGTCGCGCTCGGCGTCGCTGAAGCGGCCGGGAAACGCCTGCCGCAGGTTGTCGTCGGCGACGAGCCGATGTCGCCGGTCCACGCGGTACAGTAGCCACGCCAGTCCGGCGGCGACCTTGCGGGCCGTGCCGTGCGACAGCGATTGCAGCACACACACGACGACGCGGATCAGGACGTAGACGGCGTAATCGGCGGACTTCGAGCGCGGTTTGGACATGCGGTCACTCCTTTGACCAGGACGGCCGCTTGCGGCTTCGCATGACCTGCGAAGCCGCAAGCGGCCCAATCAACATTCAGATCTCCACAACTCTCCCGCTGGCGGCCGACTGGTAGATCGCCAGGATCACCTCGACCGCCCGGCGCCCCTCGCGGCCATCGACCAGCGGCTTGCGCCCCGACCCCAGCGCCTCGACGAAATCGGTAAGCTGCCGGGCGTGGTAGACGTGAGAGATCGCCGCCGGGTTGCTCGACCCGCCCGACGCCCCGACCTTCTGTGCGAAGCGCTGCTTGATCGCCCGGTCCTCGTCGGTTTCGGGCGTGAAGTCCCAGCGCAGCACGTCTTCCTGTTCGATGACAGCGGTGCCGCGGTCGCCGTGGACGGCGATGGTCTTCGGCGACCCCGGATGTACGCTGGTCGTCGCCTCGATGACACCGAGGGCTCCCCCCTTGAAACGGAGGCAGGCGACGGCGGTGTCCTCGACCTCGATCCGCTCATGGGCCAGCGTGGCT
>DATFNV010000438.1:0-8786 GCA_035266225.1 Gemmataceae bacterium | reverse complement strand
GCGCGACATGAGAAGCATCCTCGGGGCTGCGAGAGGTTGGGCAGACGTCCGTATTGTAATTCGCGGCCCAACCCTCAATATTAATGAGCGCCGGTCATGGTCCCGTTCGGCCCAGCGGAGAGAGCAGCAATGGCCCCAATCACCCGACACCCGACCCCTCGCACCTGGTTCGTCCCCGTAAGGGCTCGTACGCAGCAAGAGGCCGCTCCCGCGATGGGTCGGCGGCGCTGGTGGCTGGGGCTCGCGCTGCTCGCCGGTTACTTGCTCTTCTGCCACGGCTGCCACGGGGACGAGGATAACGAATTGTTCGTCGGGGGACGGAATCAGGCGGTGATGCGGACCAGTGCTGTTCCGTAGAATGAGGACGAGGCAAGATGCCGCTGATCTACCGGGCGATGACTGTTGACCCGGACGGGAAACCGAAGGTGGGGCAGACGGCCCGGACACTCGGAGCGCGAGTTCCGCCTGCCGGGAGGCCCGACATCCGCCCTGACGGGGCCGGCGTCGTCAGACCCGGAACGGGCGGCATGTCCGTTGCTCCCGGATGGCGGACTTTACCGACGCACCGAATCCCTTCCCGCCTGAAACCTCTCGTGCCGGATGCGACCGGGAAGGAGGAGGATGCCTGTTTCTGCATGGGCGATGGGCCATTCACGTCGGGAGCAGTCGCGCCGGATCTCGACTTGCGAGTAGACCGGCCCGCGCACGGGATGGTCGAACCTGCGGCGGCCATGCCCGTGTCAGATTACCAGCGGGCCTTGGCCGCAACGCGAGATCAATGGGTTATTGACGAGGGATAAGCCGTGAGCGCCGCGACTTTCATGAACAATCCGAATTACGTCGAGTACGTGCGACTCCTCCGTCAGTTGCACCGCCTAATCGCGGAAGGCAACGACGGGGACGAAGGCGACGCCCTTCGTGACGACATGGACGCCCCGTGGTACGCCCTCTCCGAAGAGGAAATTGCCAGGATACGGGGGCTATCGGCCGACCTTTATACCCTCGATGATGCACCCGCGGCACCCACGCACCAGAAGAGCGCAGCCGCCAAAGCCCTTGGCGCCGAGATCCAGCGCGCCTGGGAAGCACGCGACTGGGAGGGCGTTCTCGACCTCCTGCGCAGGTCCCCTGGCGTGTGGCCCCCTCATTCCGAGGCGTTCCTGCGGGGCTGGTCCTGGAATCAGTTGGGCGACCCCGATACAGCAGACCTCTTCTTCCAACGCGCGGCTGAACTCGCCCCGCATGACACCAAACCTTCCGTCGCCGTCGTGGTAGCGCAGTCCCGCGCCGGCCACGTCGAGGAGGCCGACCGCTACGCCCAAGCCATCCTCGCCCCCGCGGCGTAGAATGTCGCCTGAATCTGCGGAGGGCGGCCCGTGCTTGTCATCAGCAACGCCGCCCAACTCGTCGGTTCTGCCATCCCCCGCGGCCGCGCCGTTATCGGCCCTGCCACGCGCTTGCTGCCGATCATCTCCAACGGCGCCCTCGTCAGCCGCGACGGCCGCATCGATTGGGTCGGCCCGACCGCCGATCTGCCGCCGCTGCCGCCGGATGCCGAGGTCATCGACGCCACCGGCCAAGTCGTCCTGCCCGGCTTCGTGGACAGCCACACTCACCTGATCTTCGCCGGCTCCCGTGCGGACGAGTTCGAGCAGCGCCTCCAGGGCCTCACCTATCAGCAAATCGCCGAGCGCGGTGGCGGCATCAACGCTACCGTCAGCCGAGTTCGCGCCGCCTCGAAGGACGAGCTGAAAGCGCTGGCCCGGCCACGGTTGCGGCGGCTGCTTCAGCACGGCGTCACCACGGTCGAGGTCAAGAGCGGCTACGGCCTGACGGTCGCCGACGAGATCAAGTGTCTGGAGGCCATCGCCGAGCTGAACGCCGAAGGCCCCCTGGAACTGGTGCCGACGTTCCTCGGCGCCCATGCCGTCCCTCCCGAGTACCGCGGCGACCGCGACGGCTACCTGCGCCTGCTCATCGACGACATGCTGCCGGAGGTGGCGCGCTGCCGGCTGGCCGAGTTCTGCGACGTCTTCTGCGAGACCGGCGTCTTCTCGGTCGAGGAGTCGCGGCGCATCCTGGTGCGGGCGCGCGACCTCGGCTTCCGTCTGAAACTGCACGCCGACGAGCTGACGCCGCTGGGCGGGGCCGAGCTGGCGGCTCGGCTCGGGGCGACCTCCGCCGATCATCTGCTCTGCGTCACCGATGCCGGCATCGACGCCCTCGCCAGGTCGGGCACCGTGGCGACGCTTCTGCCGGGCACCGCGTTCTTCCTCGGGATGCCCTACGCGCCGGCCCGGCGACTGATCGAGCGCGGCGTGCCGGTGGCCCTGGCCAGCGACTGCAACCCCGGCACCTGCCCCACCGAGAACCTGCCGCTCGTCGGCGTCATGGCCTGTACACAAATGAAGATGCTTCCCGCCGAGGCTGTGAACGCCCTGACACTAAACGCCGCCGCGGCCCTCGGCCGCTCCGATCGCGTCGGCTCGCTGGAGCCGGGCAAGCAGGCCGACCTCGTCATCTGCGACGTTCCCGATTACCGCCACCTGTTCTACCATTTCGGAATCAACCATGTCCGCCGCGTCATCAAGCGAGGCCGCGTGGTCCACACGGCTTGAGTCCGTCTCCCCGCCCGACGACCTGCCGCGCCGGCCGGACGACCCGCGCCTCGGCGAGGTGGTCGAATTCTGGCGCGGCGAACCACCGGCCCTGCGACCGGGCCGGCCGGTGCTGATCGGCTTCCCCCAGGACGAAGGGGTGCGCCGTAACGGCGGGCGCGTCGGTGCCGCGGAGGCGCCGCGCGAAATCCGTCGCTGGCTGTATCGGCTCGTCCCATGGGACTGCCAGACGGATGCCGACCTGGCCACCCTCAACCTGCTCGACCTGGGAAACGTGCGAATCGAGGGAAGCCTGGAGGAAACGCAGGCCGTGCTGGGCGAGGTGGTTGGCGCGGTCCTGGCGAGCAGTGCGGTCCCCATCGTCCTCGGCGGCGGGCACGAGACGGCCTATGGCCATTACCTTGGCTACGTTTCGGCGGACCTCCCCGTAGGGATCGTCAATGTCGATGCTCACCTGGACGTAAGACCACTGATCGACGACAAGGGACACAGCGGCTCACCGTTCCGCCAGGCGATGGAGCATCCGACGCACCCCTTGCCCGGGGAGCGGTATGCCTGTCTCGGGGTGCAGCCTCACACCGTCAGCCGCGAACACTTGACCTATCTCCGCGCCCGGAAGTCCGTTGTCAGAGTGGGGACTTTTCTGAAACCCTACCTCCGCCGCGAACAGAAACGCCTCGCCACCCTCGGTTGTCGGGTGTACGTCAGCGTCGATGCCGATGTGGCCCACCAGGCGTACGTACCTGCCGTGAGCGCCCCCAATCCGGACGGTGTCCGCGGCGCCCACGTTTTCGACTGCGCTCGCCTGGCCGGCGCGTCGCCTTTCGTGTCCAGCCTCGACCTCGTCGAGATCAACCCGCGCTTCGACCGCGATGGACAGAGCGCGCGTTGGGCGGCGCTGGTCGTGTGGAACTTCCTCACCGGTCTGGCGCAGCGAGGCGAACGCTAAGCCGCAAGCGGCCGCCCAAGTGTCCAATCGGGCGCACAAGTGCATGAAGAACTCATTGTTGCGCATGCGCCGCGGCCGGCAGTCATGCACACGGTACGCCATGTGCGGGAATTGACAGGGCCCACCCCCTGTCAAGGGGGGGGAAATTGTCAGGGGGGTGTCACCTAGCGGGCCAATCGTGGCGTACAATTCGACAGGATGTCAACCACGCCTTGCTCGAAGGAGGGTAGCGACCATGCTGGTCCTCAGCCGCAAGCTCGGTGAAAAGATCTTCATCGGTGACAACATCTGCATCACCGTCGTGGACATCGACCGAGGCAAGATTCGCCTCGGGATCGACGCCCCGCGCAACGTGCCCATCTATCGTCAGGAGCTGCTTCCGCTCAAGGCGGGTGCCGAAGGCGCCCCCGCCCCGCCTCAGCCGTCGGTCACCACGCCTGAGTGAGGCGCCCCGGCCGGTTTCAACCAGAGGCAGCCCCACGGACGAGAGAGCGGACACGTTCGGGTAGTCGTTCTCATCCGAGACTTGCATCCAACCCGAGGCCCACGGGTCCAGCCCCCGTGGGTCACGGGTTACCCCCCGCTCGGGCCCTTGCCGACCCCCTCGAATTCCTTCAACTGCTCGGTCAATTCCCGGTCCTTCGGCCGCAGCTTGACCGCCTCCCGCTGCGTCGCCACCGCTTCGGTCACCTGCCCCGCCCGGAATCGCGCCGCGGCCAGCCAGTGCAGGGCCGTCGCGTCACGGCGGCCGCTCAACTCCACCGCCTTCGTCAGGTCGGCCAGCGCCCCGTCGGTGCCCCGCTCCAGCCGCACCCGGCCGCGCACCAGGTAGCCCAGCGCCTCCGACGAGCTGAGCGCCACCGCTTTATCCGCGTCGGCCAGTGCCTTCGTCAGTCTCCCTCGATCCAGTGCCAGCAGCCCGCGCAGGCCGTAGGCCGGCCCCAGGGCCACGCCCTCAGGCAGCGCCGCCGCCAGCAGCCCCTCGACCTCGGCCACAGGCCGCCCCGCACGCCAGGCATATTCGGCACAGACGAACTTCACCGCCGCCTCGTTCCAGACCTCCTCCTTGCCCGCCGGCACCTTCGCCGCCTTCAGCAGGTTCTCGCGGCGCCGGGCGAGGCTGTTGGCCATGATGACCGCCTGCCGCAAGCCCGCGCTCGGCTCCTCGACGCGGTCGCCCTGGTCGGCGCACTCGACCGCCTCCTTCAATTGGCCCAGCGCCAGGTGGCTGCGGATCAGCGCCTCCAGCACGACGGCGTCCGGTTCCGCCTTACCCAGGTGGAATACCGCCTTGGCCTGGTCGCCGCGCTGCCGGTGGACCAGGCCAAGGATGCGGTGCGCCCTCTCGTGGAAGCCCTTGTCGGCGGCGCGCGTGGCCAGGTCGAGCGCCTCGTCGGAACGCCCCAGACGCAGGTAGAAGTCGGCGGCGGTCAGCAGCCCGGACTGGTCGTCGCCCACCGCAAGGACGTAGCGGCGCAGGTGGTCGAGGGCGTCGGCCCGCATGCCGGAACTCACCTCCAGGCGGATCAGTTCCCGCAGCCCCTTCTCGCGGTCCCCGTCCGTTTCCGCCAGCCGGCGATACGCCTCCGCCGCCTCCTTCGTCTTGCCGAGCTTCTCGTATAGCTCCGCCTTGAAGAGAAGAGCTTCCGGGGTGCCGACGCTCTTGGCGTCGGCTTTGTCGGCGTCCTGGAGGTGCTTCAGCGCCTTGTCAGCCTGCCCCTCGGCGAGGCAGAGGCGCGCCAGGTGGTAGTGGGCCAACCCGCGCACGGCGCCCTTGTCCTTGTGGATCAAGGGCCCCAGCACCTTGCGGGCCTCGGCCGACTGCCCGCGCTTGACCAGCACCGCCCCCAGGGCGACCGCGTAGGTCGGGTCGTCGGGGAATCGCCGCACCATCTCGCGGTAGGTCTCCTCTTCCTCCTGGGGGCTCCCCGCCGACTCCACCGTCAATTCCCACAAGGCCGAGTCCTTCGGATGGTAATGCCGCGCCCGCCGCAGGACACGGGTCGCCTCGGCCGTCTTGTCGTTATCGACGTACAGCCGGGCCAGGGCCAGGGCCGACGCCGTGTCATCGGGGCTCAGCGCCAGGATCGTCTCCAGGGCCGGGGCGTCTTCCAGCGTCGTCGCCGGCTTCAGCGTCAGCCAGACGCGGTAATACTTGCCGACCTCTTCGTGGAACTCGCGGAAGGCGTCGAAGTCGGCCGGCTCGACGCGCGTCTTCTCCAGGCGCGTGCCCAGTTCGACTTCCAGCTCGTGCCGGTCGCTCCCCTCCTTCACCGCCCGCGTGAACGTGCCCCACTTCGAGCGCACCACCTGGTCGCTCGGTGGTTTGTCGAGGTACCAGCCCGGCGGCAGGTGGAAGACGTAGCGGTGGCGCGACTCGAACGGCGCCCACAGGTCGAGGGCCGCCTGGCGGTCGTAGTCGAGCGTCACCGCCAGCAGCTTCGACCACACCTTACTGTCCGTGACGCTCCCTTCGCGGTCACCGTCGCCGCTGAAATGGCCGGGAATCTCGAAGACGACCTCGGCAGTGACGGGGGCGCCGAGGTCGCGCAGCTTCCGCTCATCGAGGCGCAAGGCACACAGGCGCGTCTTGCTGTTGGCGTCCTGCAGGTCGGCGGTCATCTGCCGCCGCCGCTCACCGGACGGCACCTCCAGCCAGGCGTCGCGCTGGGACAGGGCGGCCCCGCTGTGGTACGTCGCCGTGCGCCGGCAGCGCGACGAGCCGTCCGCGCCGATCCAGACGTGCGTGGTCTGCTCGCTGAGGTTGTCTTCCGCCCTCAGCGGCGGCGTGCGGAGCAGGCGAATGCCTTTCTCGTCGGTGACGTAGCAGAGCCGGTCGCGGTCGTGGCGCGGCAGGTAGTCCCAGGCGCCGAGGCTGAGCGTCGTGTCGATCCAGTGCGGCCGGCCGTCGATCGTCGCCAGCAGGATGGCGTGCGTACCCCACGGCGACGGCACCTCCTCGAGGACCTGCCCGTCGTCGAGAACGCCGAGCGTGACCAGGGCCACGCGGATGCCGGCCTCCTTAAGCATGACGGCGAGGAACTGGCTGGTGTCCTTGCAATCGCCGTAGCGGTTGGCGAAGACGGTCGCCGGCGCGTGCGGCGTGTAGTCGTGCTTCTGGCCGGCCGAGACGTAGCGGATGTTGCGCCGCAGCCAGTAGGTCAGGGCCCGGGCCTTGTCCTCCGGCGTCTTCAGGTCGCGCGTCACCTCGTTGACCACGCGGCGCACCTCGTCGGTACACTGCCAGCAGTCGGCGCGCAGCCCTCGCTTCCAGCGGCCGACCTCGTCCCACGAGGCGAACGTCGAGAGGCTGACGTCCAGGCGCAGCTCCTCCTTGGACGGCAGGTCGGAGTCCTGCGGCAGCTGGCGGCGGTTGCTGACGGCCCACTGGAACAAGCGCGTCGGACCCTCGTCGCTGACCTTCGGCTCCACCTGGCCGCCGGTCGCCGCGTACTTCAGCACCTTCCCCTTCGGCAGCCGGACGCGCAGCTCGTCGCGGACGACGGGGTAGCTGTCGTCGCCGAAGGTGTAGCGCGTGAAGAAGTGCCCGCCGTACTCGGGGTTCTTGCCGCGCACGGTCCATTTAACCTCGATCACGTCGCCGACTTCGAGGGTCGGGAAAGAGATGATGAGCTGCTTGTCGCGGTCGTAGACCTGGTAGTCGGTCGCCAGGTCGCGGAGCTGGACGTGGCGGGGCAGGGCGTCGATGGTACGGCCGTCGGCCTTGTGGACGCGTGCCAGGTGCAGCGTGAGCTTCTGGTAGGCCGGCGTCCAGACGATGTTCTTGTACTCGCCGAGCTTCTCGACGGCCTTGCGGCTGTTGAAACGGGTCAGCTCGTGGCTGATCGACTCGACGGTGCCGTCGGCCTCGATGAGGTACGTGGTGGCGGCGTAGAGGGTACAGGCGGGGGCGTCGTCGAGGAACTCGCGCGGCACCGTTTTCCAGGCGGCGGGGTCGTAGCGGTAGGGAGCCGGCTCGGCGCTCGGGCCGCGCGGCACCGGCCAGGTGTCGTCGGCGGGCCGGGCGGCCGGGGTGACGCTCAGAAGAAAGAGGGCGACCAGGACGAGGGTGCCATGCCGCTGACGAGCCATGCCGGGCCTCCTGACGATGCGTTCGCGGATGTCCCTGCATTGTGCGGTCGTCGGAGAATTCCGACAAGGCCAAAGCCCGCTTGCGGCTTAAGCCTATCGGACACAACCTCCCTGGGCCCTGCAAGGCGTGGAGATCCTGAACTGGCCCAAAGTTCTGAACAGATTTACACTGTCCTGGGGAGAAAGAACCAAGGAAAGTTGTGAACAAGTTCTTGACAGGTAGGGAGGAGGCGGAATAAACTCAACACTAAATTAGTTCCCTCGACAATTGAGGATGGCCAACCCGGTCCACGTTCGAGGGGCGAGGGTGATCGGAGTTGCGCTGGCGCGGTTTCAAGAGAGCGCGGTGCCCGTGTTGACGCACTCCGGGATCTCGCTCGATATGGCTTCAGGGTAGTGCTCTATTGCTACGTCCATGGGGACAATGTTGGTTTCGTAAAGTCGCTTGTTGATGAAGGGCTGGAACTGAACGAGCATTCCGGCCTCTCGCTGCCACTAATCTGTTGCCACCCGCAGTATACATTTCGGGCAGATCAACCGCCCATGCCTGACTCGCCGGAGTACCGCCGACTGCTGGCCGATGTTTTCCATAGTTTGACATACTACGACGATGTCTTTTATCCGGTCAATGAACTTGCCGAGTTGGTCGGACAAGGCGGGTGGCACGGCGAACACCATGTACCTGCTCGGATTAACTTACTCGTCACGCCCGGGCGTGGCGTTGGAATGTTCCGCCTCATCCCTGCCTTCGCGCGGAGCTGGATTGGCTGGGAACAACTGGAGACTCACTTCGCTGACCAGTCTGTCGTACCTGCGATCTTCAAACAGCACCAACACTCGTTTGCTTGGGACACGAACCTTTTCTGCGGACGGTGTTCCTGGCGCTTCCTTTGCGGCGGGACGGACGGCTGGGACGGTCCCTCCGACAGTGATAGCGTCACCCTGCGCACGACGTGTGAATACCGGCCAGATTTTCTTGAGGTCTTTGAAGTGGACCCCATTGTCTAGACAAAAATCGAGCGATCCTTCGCTACACCCTGTCCGGCCCTCCTGGCCGTGACACATCTGCTGGTCGCCGCGCTGGGCCGCTTGCTCTTGCTCGCGCGCCCTGGTTGCGGTACATCCCT
>DATFNV010000437.1:0-2015 GCA_035266225.1 Gemmataceae bacterium | reverse complement strand
CAACCGCCGGGATTTGCTTCGTGCGGGGGCCGTCGGCGTGTCGGCGGCGCTTCTGCCCGAGGGCCTCGCCGCGCGGACCCTCCCCAACCGACCCGCGGCGACGGCGAAATCGGTCATCCTCCTGTGGATGGCCGGTGGCGTGACGCACATCGATTCGTTCGACCCCAAGCCCGCCGCCCCGGAGCAGATTCGCGGCACTCTGTCGGTCATCGACAGCACCGTCCCCGGCGTCCGCTTCACCGAGGTGATGCCGGGTCTGGCGAAGCAGGCGCACCGCCTGGCCCTGGTGCGCAGCTTCGCCCACGGCAACAACGACCACTTCCTCAGCCAGGCGTGGGCGCTGTCGGGGCGCAAGGTGACCTCGATGACTCAGATCACCGAGGAGCCGAACGTCGGGGCCTTCGTGTCGCACCTGCTGGGGCCGCGCGCCGGCTTTCCCGGTTACCTGGCGGTGCCGGGCACGACGCGCCCCGGGCCGCCGCCCTATAACCTGTTCGTCGGCGGCTGGCTGGGCCGCGAGCATGCCCCCTTTCCGACAGCCGGCGCCCCGCGCAACGAGGACTTCACCGCCCGCGTCACCGAGGTGCCGGAGGACGAGTTCAACCAGCAGGCGCTGAAGCCGCCGACGGGTGTCGATGCCTTTCGCCTCAACGACCGCCGTTCCTTGCGCGCCCGCCTGGAGGCGTCGCTGCGCGCGGCCGAGACCGGCGGGCAGGCCGAGGCGCTGGCCCGGCAGTACCAGGGGGCGTTCGCCATGTTGACGGCGCCGGCGGTGCGCCGCGCCTTCGAGTTGGAGCGTGAGCCGGAGCCGACGCGCGCCCGCTACGGCAAGACGAAGATCGGCCAGCGCTGCCTGCTGGCCCGGCGCCTGGTCGAGGCGGGGGCGCGCTTCGTGTTGGTCGATTATGGCTACGACCCGGAGTACGGCAACCTGTGGGACAACCACGCCGCCCCGGTGCAGAACCAGCCGCACATTTCGGAGATGGCGAAGCGGCCTTATCACCTGGCGGGCATGGACCGGGCCTTCGCGGCGCTGCTGGACGACCTGGCGGCGCGCGGGCGGCTGGACGAGACGCTGGTGGTCTTCCTCACGGAGTTCGGCCGGACGCCGACGATCAACTCGCTGGGCGGGCGCGATCACTGGGGCGACGCCGGCTCGATCTTTTTCGCCGGAGGCGGCACGCGCGGCGGCCAGGTCATCGGTGCCACGGACAAACGGGGCGCCGCCGTGACGACGCGCCGTCACACCGCCGGCGACGTGGCCGCGACGATCTACCGCGCCCTGGGCATCGACCCGCAGACGGTAGTCCACGACCGCCAGGGCCGGCCGATGGTGGTGCTGCCGGAAGGGGAGGCGATTCCGGGGGTACTGGCGTGATCGGGCGGCCGCGCTGACGTTACGAAGGATGAGCCATTGGTGCCGCGGAGGCCGCCGGAGTCAGTGCCCTTGGGGCGGTAAATGGGCGGAGTGGACGACAGCGGCGTAAGTCTTCCAGCCGCGGGAGGCGGTCATTGCTGTTGCTTCTGCTCGTGCGCCCGCAGTTCCTCGCGGACGCTCATGAGGATGCGGCCAAGCCTGTTCTTCCCCGAGCCGTCGCCGCCGTCGCCCCAGTACGAATCATTGCTCGTGTGCTCGACGATCTCTGCGTCGCCGGTGCCGAAGAGGACGGCGCGGATGTCGGCGTGTTGCGTGAACTTGGCGAGGACCGCCTCGCGCATGACAGCGTCCTTGACGCTCTCCCAGTTGCGCCGCAGGGGGTGCTTCCGCGACCGGCCCATGCGGGCGGCGATCATCGGGGAGTTGGCCTGGCGGATTTCCTCTTCGTAGGCGGTGCCGGCGAACTTCTGCGCCTGGAAGTAGTGCTCGGAGGTCGGCCAGGTGCGGCCCTTGAGCCGGACCGGGTGCGCCGAGAAGTTCGAGAAACACCCGTAATCTTCACGGGTGCTGTAGAAGTGGATGACCGTTTTCAGCATTTGACCCTCGCAGTATCCGTTTAGCGGCGGGTCGCAGACCC
>DATFNV010000436.1:0-11459 GCA_035266225.1 Gemmataceae bacterium | reverse complement strand
AGCAGGCACGACGCGAACGGAACGATCGGCAGTGCGACTCGAATGATCGGCAGCGCATCACTTTCTTCCGCCCAATGCGCAATTGACAAAGCCGTATTAACCACAACGGTAAGGTTGGCAGCAGTTGACCAACGGTCAGGGCGTGCGACCATGCTTGCAGGATCGTTCGTTTCTCCCTTTCGACCCAACGACACGACGTGGCGTAGATGGGGGGTGGCGGGTCGCTCAACGTCGGGTCGTTGTGACCCACAAAAGCTAACACATCCGCGTAGAGGTTGAACTGCCGAACGGTCACGAGATCGACGATGCTGACGGCGACCCCTTTTTGCAGCAGCGCCGCACACTTGCCGACAAAGACATTGCGATGTTCCGGTCGATCCTTGTTCGCCGGACTGACGATCTCGATGGCCGCGACCAGATGCCGCCCGTGCCTCGCGTCGAAGATGCGGACCTCGTACTCGTCGTAATCGGGCAGAGTCGTTTCCACGGCCACGCTGGGCTGAGCCGGTGCCCAAACGGCGGTCGCCACCCCGCCGTTCCCTTCGGTCATCCCAAACGACGGCGGAGCATCGTCTTTCTCGAACGCCGCGACATCGATTTCGACTCCGGAGCCCGAATGAACTCGCGGCTCGGCAACATACCCGGCGGGGAGCTTCTTGCGCAAGTGCTGAACGATCACCGCCGGCCACTGACCGTGGAGACCCTCCCACGAAGTGATGTTGTCCACCGGCGAGCGAAAATGATCGCGTAAGGGCATGACTCGGTCCTCCTCGGAAACATTTTATCCGAACTTTGTCGGAATCCAACGGGAGCGAAGTTACGGTCCCTTCTTCTCCCGCGGCGGCGGCCCCCCGGCAGTTGGTAACGGCGTGCCGGGTCTTTCTCGAGGCAACGGGCGACCACGCGCTCGAAGGCAGCGTGGACCTGGGGATGGAACCGGGTCATCGGCTCTTGCGATCTTCCGCCCGGCCCGCCCGCAAGAGCTTCAGCGCCACCTGCCGCTGCAACTGGTCGTCGTGGGCGAGATAGACGAGGCCGAAGCCGCCTTCTCCCAGGATTTTCTCGATGCGATAGCGACCGATGCGCTGTGGTAGCGCTTCGGCAGCGGCATCAACGGCGGGCTCTTCTTTGCCGCCCGGCCGGTAAGCACCTGTTCGTTCGGAGTCGTTCATGGCTCAGATCGTCCATCACCAACGGATTCCGTCGTGGTCCTCGCGTTGCACGGCTTCATCGCCGCCCACGGTCTTCGGCCGAGGACCATTGTAACCGAGCGGTTGCCGAGAGTCATGGAGGAGCGGCTAACCTGCCGGACAACTCGTCGCCGTGCCTTCCCCGCGTGGGGTTAAGGGACGGTGTGCCCACAGGGGCGATCCCGGCCGAAGTGCCCCGACCCACGGGCTGGAGGTCCACGGCCGGCAGCCGCGTGGTAAAGGCTCTGACTAATCCGGGTTAGTCGATGACGATCTGCGACAGGTCCTCGGCCGGCTCGGGGTATTTCAGGTCCAGGCCGCGAAGCACCTCGACGATGGTTTCGGCGACGACGAGGTTGCGATACCACTTGTGGTCGGCGGGGACGACGTACCACGGGGCGCGCTTGCTGCTGCACTCGCTTAGCGCGTCCTCGTACGCCTTGCGGTAGGCCGCCCAGTGGCGGCGCTCCTCGACGTCCTTTTGCGAGAACTTCCAGTGGCGCTTCGGGTCGCGCAGCCGCTCCTCGAGGCGCCGCTTCTGCTCGTCCCTGCTGATGTGCAGGAAGAACTTCAGGATGACGACCTCGTTCTCGGTCAGAATGCGCTCGAAGAAGTTGATCTGCTTGTAGCGATTCTTCCAGACCTTGCGCGGCACCAGGTCGTGGACGCGGACGGCGAGGACGTCTTCGTAGTGCGAGCGGTTGAAGATGGCGATCTGGCCGTAGCGCGGCGTGACCTTGTGGACGCGCCAGAGGTAGTCGTGGGCGCGCTCCTCGTCGTTGGGCACCTTGAAGGGGGTGACGGTGACTCCCTGCGGGTTCAGGCCGGACATGACGTGGCGGATGGTGCCGTCCTTGCCCGAGGCGTCCATCCCCTGCAGGACGATGAGCAGCGCCCGCCGCCCCTCGGCGTAAAGCAGGTTCTGCAAGCGGTCCAGCTCGTCGAGGTGCTCGCGGAGCTTGTCGGCGGCCTCCTCGGCCGACCTGTACCGGCCGGTGTCGGCGGGGTCGTAGTCGTCGAGCGAGACCTTGGTGCCGGGCTTGACGCGGAGGCCCTTCACGACAGCAACTCGCGCTCCTCGGTGACGATGCGCTCCCAGGTTTCCGCGGGCGTCTCGGTGGCGCGCAGTTCGTCGAGGAAGCCGGGTCGAAGCAGCAAGCGCGACAGTCGAGCCAGGACGCGCAGGTGGGTGCGGTCGTCGCGGCAGGCCACCAGGAAGAAGGTGTCGGTCAGGGCGCCGCGTTCACCGCCGAAGGGGATGCCCGAAGCGGTACGGCCGTAAGCGATCACCGCCTCGCCGAGTACGGCCGGTAGAGGCCGGTGCGGGTGCGGGATGGCCACGCCCGACGGCAGGGCGGTGCTGCCGGCTTCCTCGCGCTGGCGGATCGCTTCCAGCAGGGCGTCGGCGTCGTAGACCTGCCAGGAGCGCTCGGCCAACGCGACCAGCTCGCGCAGCACCGACGCCCGGGTCGTGGCGGGCAACGGCACCGCGACCGACGCTTCCGAGAGGTACTCCGACAGGAGCGGCTCGTATTCGGGGTTGCGGTCGGTACCGGCCTCCACGGCGGTCAGCTGCTGCTCGGTGTAGCCGGAGAGCTGTCCCTCCAACCAGCGGTTGATCTCGGCCCGGTGGAAGCGCCATTCGCCACTGACCTTCTGGCCCGGCAGGTAACCGCGGCTGGCCATCTTGCTCACCTCGCGCACGTCGCGATGCAAGTAAGTGGCCAGCTCCTCTAAGCCCATAACGTCGTTCCCCATGATGGCACCTCTTCTCCGATGAACTGTTTCGCCGCGCGACTCGATTGATCGTTTCGCGAAACGATCAATCGAGTCGCGCGGCGAAACTCATTTTCCGGGTCCGGGCAGTCCCGGCATGTCGAAGCCGCGGCCGCCCTTGAGTAGTTGCTGCTGCGCCTGCGTCTGCTGGCCGAGGCCCCACAGGCGGATAAAGCCCTTGGCCGCGTCGTGGTCGAACACGTCGCCGCCCTCGTAAGTCGCCAGCTTCTTGCTGTACAGGCTGTGCTCGCTGCGCCGGCCCACCACCGTCGCCTTTCCCTTGAACAACTTCACGCGCGTGAAGCCCGACACGAAGCGCTGATTGCTCTGAACGAAAGCCCACAGGTCGTAGTGGAACCCGTTGAACCACAAGCCGTTGTAGATCATGTCCGCATATTCCTGCGCCACGAAGGTCTTGAAGCGCACTGCCTGCTTGCTAAGGACCAGCGTCTCCAGTTCGCGGTGGGCGTCGTGCAGGATCACCGCGGCGGGCGCCTCGTACAACTCGCGGCTCTTGATGCCGACGAGGCGGTTTTCCACATGATCGATGCGACCGACGCCGTGCTTGCCCCCGACCTTGTTGAGGCGCTCGATCAGCGGCACGCCGTCGAGGCGTTCGCCGTCGAGCCCGATCGGCCGGCCGCGCTCGAACTCGATTTCGATATACTCCGGCTGGTCGGGCGCTTTTTCGGGGGCGACGGTCCAGCCGAAGGCGTCCGGCGGCGGCTCCTCCCAGGGATCCTCCAGGACGCCGGCCTCGCAGCTGCGGCCCCAGAGGTTCAGGTCGAGGCTGTAGGGACTTTCCTTGGTCGCCTCGACGGGGATGCCGTGCTTCTTCGCGAATTCGATTTCCTCCGGGCGCGTCATCTTCCATTCGCGCACCGGGGCGATGATCTTCAGGCTGGGGTCGAGCGTCTGGAAGGTCACGTCGAAGCGAACCTGATCGTTGCCCTTGCCGGTGCAGCCGTGGGCGACTGCCCTGGCGCCGTGTTCGTGTGCGGTATCGACCATCAACTTGGCGATGAGTGGGCGGCCCAGCGCAGTCGCCAGCGGGTACTTCCCCTCGTAAACGGCCCCCGCCATCAGGGCGGGCCAGACGAAATGATCGACGAAGAGATTGCGGGCGTCGATGGCGACGGCATCGACGGCGCCGGTTTTGAGGGCTTTTTGGCGGATGCGCTCGATGTCCTCGCCCTGGCCGAGGTCCACCGTGAAGGCGACCACGTCCAGGTGGTACTTCTCGCCGATCCACGGCACCATGACGGAGGTGTCGAGACCGCCGCTGTACGCCAAAATGACCTTGTCCCGGGGCATTGCCGTCTCGCAACCTCTACAAAACAAAGAAGGCCCGGCATTTCTCCGGTTTGCCGGGACTGCCTGAACCTCATCGTAGGAAAGGCTTCCAGCATCGGGGGAAATACTACAAATGTCAATGTCACTTGATGCAAAGCTGCAAATTTCACGCCGGGTTTATGAAGAAATGCTCGCGCAGGCCGTCGCAGAACTACCCAACGAGTGCTGTGGTCTGCTGGCGGGACAGGGGGGAAGGGTGACGCATCGCTACCCGCTGACTAATGTGCTGGCCAGCCCGGTGCGTTACGAGTCCTATCCCTTCGCGGCGGACAAGGACATGCGGCAGCAGGGGACGGAGCTGCTGGCGATCTACCATTCGCACCCCGCCACCGAGCCGGTGCCGAGCCGCACCGACCTGGAGCGCAATTTCTACGGCGACGCGGTGGTCCACCTCATCATTTCGCTGAAGGAGGGCGTGCCGACAATGAGGGCGTGGCGGCTGGGGGAGACGAGCTACAGAGAGGCCGAGTGGACGTTCGATGAGTAGGAGGGGCGCCCCGGGCCGGGAAAGGAGTCTCCGTGTCGAAGCCGTTTGACGCTACGCTGAAAGACCTTGGGCGGGAAAGTCCGCACGGCTTTCTGACCGCCTTCGACCAGCCGCCGTCGGCGCCGGTAACGCTCCTCAACGTCGATCTCTCGACGGTGACGACGGCGGCCGACCTGGTGATCGGCGTGGGTGACCCGCTTCAGGAAGTCATTCATTTCGATTTCCAGGCGAGCGCCGCGGCGTGGAAGCATGCCGACACGCTCGTGTACAACTCCCTGCTCTACCGCGCGTACCACGTCCCCATTCACAGCATCATCCTGTTGCTGCGGCCGCAGGCGGCGCACGCCAACCTCAACGGCGTCGTAAGCTATTCGGCGCGGCCGCTGCGCGGTAGGATGAACTTCGGTTATGAGACAATCCCTCTGTGGGAGCGCCCCGCCGAGGCATTCCTGGCCGGCGAACTGGGCCTACTGCCGCTCGCGATGCTGGGGCGCTTGCCGGAGGAGATCCCGCTGGAAGAGGCACTTGCAGGCGTGGCCCAGCGGGTCATCGAGCGTCTGGACCGAGAAACGGCGACGGAGCAGACGCGCAAGCTGCTGACGGCGGCGTTCGTGTTGACGGGAATGCGCGTCCCGCGTGACATCGCCCGGGAAGTGTTCCGAGGAGTGCGAGGCATGCGAGAATCGGATACCTACCTGGCCATCATGGACGAGGGCCGTGAGGAGCAGAGCAAACGACTCATCCTCGATCTGGCTCAGATCCGCTTCGGGGCCGCCGAGGAGCCTGTGATCACCAGGCTAAATGCGATCAGCGACATCGCCCGGCTGGAGCGGGTGCATCATCGTATTCTCGACGCGTCCAGCTGGCAGGACTTGCTCGACACTCCTTGAGCGGGACGAAGGGGAGGGCCAGCCATGCGCGAATCAGTTACGTTCATGGCCATCTTGGACGAGGGCCGCCAAAAGGGCCGCGAAGTGCAGTTGAAGACGGATATTCAGGAACTCGGCGAGCAACGATTCGGGCCGGCGGATGAGCCGACCCTCACGAAACTGAATGGCATCACTGACATCGACCACCTCCAAAGAATCCACCGCCGCCTTCTCAAAGCGTCAAGTTGGCTGGACTTGCTCGATACCCCTTGAGTCAGCCACCTCTCCCCTGCGGGTCGCGGCGAACCGGCGGCCGGTGCAAGCGTTGGAATTGTCACAATAGCTCGTCTTTCTTTTTGCAACCGGCCGGGAGCCGTGGTACGATGATTCCCGCCGCGACGGCGCAGGGTCGCGGTGCGTCGGGCTGTCCCGGCGCCCGAGTCCTTCATCCAGGCTGTTGAAGGGAAACGGATATGTCCAGGCGCTTCGTGATTCTGCTCATGGCGGCAGGCATCGGGACGGGTTGGGCGACGGCCGGTGAGCCGGTGGCGGCGAAGAAGGCGGCGCAAAAGAGCGTCGCGGAGCAAGCCGCCCGCCTCGTCGTCGAGCTGGGCAGTGATGACTTCGACGTGCGCGAGCGCGCCGTGCGGCAGCTCGAGGCGCTGGGCCCCGCGGCGGGGCCGACCCTCCAGAAGGCGGTCGCCAACTCCGACCCCGAGGTGCGCCGCCTCGCCCTCCAGGTGGCTGAGAAAATCGCTCGCAAAATGGAGGCCGCCGAGGTGCTCGAGCCCCGGCGCTTCCGCGTCGCCTTCCGCGACGTGCCGCTGCACGTCGCCCTCGCCGAATTCACGCGCGCCTCGGGCGCCCGCATCCAACTCGACCAGGGCGTCAAGAACGACCGCAAGGTGACGCTCGACACCGGCTACACCACCTTCTGGGACGCCTTCGACAAGTTCTGCGCCGCCGCCGGTCTCGCCGAGAAGATCTACGACACGCCCGTGCCGGACGCACAGGTGAATTACCAGCAGCCGTGGATGGGCCGGCGCCGCATGATGGTGATGTGGAATGGCCGTTGGGCCCCCCAGCAGGACGACATCATCCCGGCCTTGCTCAACGGGCAGTTCGTCCTGGTCGAGGCCAAGGCAGCGCCGCGGCCGAGCTTCCAGGCCGGCGCCCTCCGCTTCCGGGCCCTGCCCGCCGGCACCACGCTGGGCCGAGCCAGCACCTTCAAGGGCGACAAGGAACTGGTCTTCGGGCTCGAGATCCTGCCCGAGCCTGCCCTGGCCTGGGAGAAGGTGCAGTCGCTGCACATCGACAAGGCCATCGACGACCAGGGGCAGAACCTCCAGGCCACGCAGGGCTTCGCGGGCGCCGACGCCCCGGCCAACGACGAGATGGACTTCTTTGGCGGCTACGACTACGGCGGCGGCAACGCGGCGAACAACGGCGGCCAGCGCGTGCCGCTGCGCCTGGCCCTGGGCCGCAAGCCGTCGGCCGTCCTCAAGGAGCTGAGCGGCGTCGCCACCATCAAGATGCAGACCGGCACCGAGGCCATCGCCACCATCGACAATATCCTCCACGCCCGCGAGAAGAGCGCCAAGGGGCGCGACGGCAGCTTCCTCAAGGTCATCGAGGTCAAGCGCGAGGAGGGCGGCAAACTTGTGATCTACGTCAAGGTCGAGCAGCGCCAGGACGAGGAGGCGGTCGCCAACCCGTGGGGCTGGGGCGGCAGGTGGTGGGGCGGCATGCGCAACGGCGGCGAGGAGCAGGTCGATAGCTCCGTCAGCACCGGCCACCTCACCCTCTTCGACGCCCGCGGCAACCTCGTCCGCCTCCTCAGCAAGGAGCAGATCCAGGACGAAAACGGCGTCAGCGAGGAGTACCACTTCACGTACCAGGTCGCCAAGGGGCAGCCCGACCCGGCCAAGCTCGTCCTCCAGGGCCGCCGCCCGGTGAGCATCGACGTGCCCTTCACGCTCAAGGACGTGCCGCTACGGCCGGCCCCCGGCGCACCCAAGCCCTCGTCGCCCCCGCCGGCCCAGCCCCAGGCGCCGGGCGAGGAGGTGCTGATCGACCGTTGACAATGGCCCGCCCCCGCGCCCGGGCCGCTTGCGGCTTCGCGAGAACGGCGAAGCCGCAAGCGGCTTTCTCGTTTCCCGACCAGAAACTCCTTGCCTAACCCTCCGACTGGCCGATATGGTTAAGGGGGACTCCCAGCACACTCTCTCTGACAGGCTCCTGGCACAACCATGCCGGCAGACGGAACGGCTTTCCTCGTGGTGCGGCGCGACGACGGATTCGGAGATGTTTTCTCCCTGGCCGCCGCGGACCGCTACACCCTTGGCCGGGCCGCCACCAACCGCATCGTCCTCAAGGACGAACTGTGCAGCCGCGAGCACGCCGAGGTCTTCCACGGCAACGGTTGCTGGCGCGTCCGCGACCTGAACAGCCTCAACGGCACCCGCGTCAACGGCGAGCGCCTGACCGCCGAAATCGAACTGACCCCCGGCGACGACGTCCACCTCGGCAAGACTCACCTCCTCTTCGTCGAGGACATGAGCCAGCTCCCCGACGTGCCGACCGAGCCGCGCCTCCCCGAGGAGGACGAGGGCTCCGTCTCGATCAAGAAGCGCCTCGGTCAGACGCGCTTCCTGACGCCGGTCCCGGCGGACAAGGGCGCCGGCGACACGCTGGCCGGCACGCCGCCGTCGCGGCACAACCTTAGCCGCGACCTGGCCCTGCTGTACCGCCTGGCCCTCGACATGGGGTCGGCGACCAGCTACGAGGACCTGGTGCGGGTCGTCCTCGACGGCCTGCTCGAGGCGATCCCGGCCGAGGTGGGCGCCGTGCTGACGGTGAAGGAAGGCGGGGCGCTGGACCTGACGGCGCACCGTCACCGCGACCCGTCGATGCGCGGCTACACGCGCGTCAGCGAGTACCTCAGCCGCGAGGTGCTGCACAGCCGCGAGGCGGTGCTGGCCGAGAACGTGGCCCGCGACCGCTACCTGCGCAACCGCGAGAGCCTGAGCGACCTGGGCATCACCAGCGTCATCTGCGCCCCGGTCAGCTTCGGCGACCGCGTCCTGGGCCTGATCCACCTGTACTGCACCGACCCGCACAAGGCACTGGACGGCGAGGACCTGGAGTTCGCCGTCGCCGTGGCCAAGCAACTCGGCAACGTCATCCACCAGATGCAGCGGCAGGAGTCGCTGGCCGCCGAGATCGGCTCGCTGCGCGACCAGCTGTGCGTCGAGAGCGAATTGATCGGCGACAGCTCCGCCATGGCGACGATCGAGTCGCAGATCGGCCGCGTCGCCGGCACCAACGCCACCGTCCTGATCCGCGGCGAGAGCGGCGTCGGCAAGGAACTGGTGGCGCGGGCCATCCACTACAGCAGCCACCGCAAGGAGGGCCCGTTCGTCTGCCTCAACTGCGCCGCCCTGACCGAGACGCTGCTGGAGAGCGAACTGTTCGGCCACGAGAAGGGCAGCTTCACCGGGGCGACGGAGAAGAAGGTCGGCAAGTTCGAGGCGGCCGACCGCGGCTCGATCTTCCTCGACGAGATCGGCGAGATGAACGTCGGCACCCAGGCCAAGCTGCTGCGCATCCTGGAGGGGCACTCGTTCGAGCGCGTCGGCGGCAGCGTTCCCATCAAGGTCGATGTGCGCATGGTGGCGGCGACGAACCAGCCGTTGGAGCAAGCGGTCCACGAGGGCCGATTCCGCCGCGACCTGTTCTTCCGCCTGCAGGTGGTCGAGATCCGCGTGCCGCCGCTGCGCGAGAGGCGACGCGACATCCCGCAGCTGGCCGACCACTTCTTGAAGCGCTTCGTCCGCGAGACGGGGCGGAAGATCAAGGGCTTCACGCCGTCGGCCATGCAGAAGATGGAGGCGTACGACTGGCCCGGCAACGTCCGCGAGCTGCGCAACGTCGTCGAGCGCGCCGTGGCCCTGTCCAACGGGCCGATGCTCGACGCCCCAGACATTTGGCTGTCGTCGCTGGACGCCGCCGGCCCCGCCGAGGCGACCGGCGCCGCCTACCAGCCGATGACGCTGCAGGAGATCGAGCGCATCCACATCCAGCGCACGCTGGAGCACACCGAGTGGAACAAGAGTCGGACCGCCGAAATCCTCGACATCGAGCGCTCGACGCTCGACCGCAAGATCAAGCTGTACGAGCTGAAGCGCTGAGACCGATGCGCATCCCTCTGCTGGCCCGTAGTCCCATCACGGGATAATCAGGCGCCCCTCTCCCGCCGGTGAAGAGCAGTCAAGGGATAACTCGGCCCGGTGTTCGAGCAAAAATTGCGTGCCCAGTCGAATGAACGGTGGCTCGTCTTCGAGGTCGGACTGCGGCAAGAGGGCCAGCAGCGTGAATTGGCGGTACGGTTCGGGTGCTTCAACAACTCGGAGCCACATCGTTACTCGCCCGACGCGACAGGGTACCCCGAACCAAGTTGGCACCTGCCCTTTCCACCCGCGCTCCGGCATCACGACAAGGTCCAAGCGCCGGAGCACGGCCGCGGGGATGACAGACAGCACTTCGCCTGTCGAGACAAGGGAGTCGAGGCGCTCCCGATACTGATGCCGGCTCCCGGGGGCCGTGTGGCAGGTCCACCACGATTCGCAGAAGTAATGCGTGAGCGCTGCCGGTGCGGGAACACGAGAAGGCTTGAGGACAGTCGTTGTCGCCATGGCCGGGTCTCGTTTGCGGGCGCCTCATTCGGAGGCAGTCGAATCCGCCGGGATGGGGTAGGGAACGACAGGGGTAACCACCAGCGGTTTCGGGGGGCAGTCCTTGCGGCGCTGGGCTGCCGCCCAGGCGGCGGCGTAGGTCTTGCCCACGCCCAGGATCTTCTTCCGATAGACCACGACGATTTTCCCGGCATACTTCTTCTGCACCTGGGGGTCGTGCAGTGCCCACTCGTAGTCTTCGTTTTTCCGCTGCTCTTCTTCGGTCAGATAGGGCGGGAACGTCGCTGCTTCGTTCGTCTTTTTCATCGGTCGGGCCCTCCTCATCCGCTACTCTAACCGACCCGCCCCGCCGCGGGAATGGCAGGTCGCCGCGATAACGCGGGCCGCGGGCTGAAGCCGCGAAGCCGCTGTCCGACGCTTCCGGGCTGTTCTGAGGCCACGCCCGATGTTACGATAACGGTGGTTGAGAATGTGGAGAGGTGAGAAATGATCGCCGAAGGCACCGTGGTGAACGGGGTGATTGTTCTGGATGGCGGGGTCAAATTCCCTGAGGGCGCGCGGGTGCGGGTCGATCTCGCCGACCCCGACGTGATTGCCCCGCCGCCGGAGCCCTACGACCGCGCGAAGGAGTTGGCCCTCCTGCGTGAGGCGCTGGAAGACGTCCGGGCCGGGCGGGGCGTCGCGGTTGAAGAATTCATGGCCCAACTCGCCGCGGAGTACAAGTTGCCCCCCGTGCCGTCGGAGTGAGCCATGCCGCACGCCCTGCACATCTTTCCCCGGGCGATGGCCGACATCCGTGCCGCGGTCGCCTGGCGGAGCCAACGGTCCCCTTCGGCCGCTGCCCGCTGGCACGCCGGGCTGCTCGCAGCGATTCGTTCCCTGGCCAACAACCCCGAGCGCTGCCCGTTGGCCGACGAGGCGGCAGACCTGGGATGGGACCTGCGCGAGCTGCTCTATGGCCGGCGACAGAATGTGTACCGCATCCTGTTCACCATTGATGGCCAGACGGTCAACATTCTGCGGGTTCGCCACGCCGCCCAGGGTCGCCTGGCTCCGGACGACGTCTGACTGGGCCCGCGGGTAGACTGAC
>DATFNV010000435.1:0-21521 GCA_035266225.1 Gemmataceae bacterium | reverse complement strand
GAGGCGCTTCGAGCTTGAGCCGCGAGCGCTGATTCATCGGTTCGCGAACCGATGAATCAGCGCTCGCGGCTCAAGCTCGAAGCGCCTCACTCCGCGCTCTCGTAGGACTTCAGCGTGATCGTGGTGTCGGCAACCACCTTGCCGTCCTGCTTGGTGACGCGCGTGTGCTTGACGATCCCACCCGGGACCTTGTCGCTCACCCAGATCTCGTGTTCCGCCTCGCCGCCGTCTTTCTTTTCCGTGCCCGAGAAGGTCGTGCAGTCCATCTCCTTGCCCAGCACCTTGATCGTGTCCTTGCCGATCTTGGGGTCAACGCCGTGCAGCCCCGCACGCAGGTGGGACTTCTTGATCTTGGCCGGGAAGGTCTTCTTCGTCGGAGCCTGCTCGATGGAGCCGAGGAAGTCGCGCTCGACGACCACCGTCTGCACCACCACATGTTCCGGCGTTACCGACAGCAGCTTGTAGGTGACCTGCTTCTGGTCGATGCCATCGGGAACCAGTTCCTTGTCCGGGCCGCTGAGGACCGTCTTTTCCGCCAGGGTCACCGTCGATCCGGGCTTGAAATTGGCCCAGTGCTTGTACATCGGGTTGACGACCATCTCGTCCTTTTCGGCCGCATGCACGGCGAGGAGCGGAGAAGCCAAGAGGATCGTTCCGACCGCGAGCATCCAGCGCAGTGCGTGCCGCATGATGGGGTCTCCTTCAGGGAGTTTGACCGGCGCAACCTGGACAAATCCAGCCTGCCCACTAGTATTACGAGGATGTCGTCCGACCGTCCAGATTCTCCATCGGGATCAACCTCATGAATTCGTTGAATCGTCGCGAGGCCCTCAAGGTCGTTCTCGGCGGCCTCCTGCAGACCGCGGGGACGGTGGTGCTCGCCAGTGCCGTCCTGCCCGCCCGCGCGGCCGGGGGTGCGACCTCCCCTCCCGGCGAAGAATCGGTGAAGGACCTCGAGCAACGGGCGAACCAGGTTGCCGAGGCCCAGGCCGCTCTCCCCGAGGGCGAAGGCCCGCAACTCGCCGCGTTCGTCAACGGCGGCTTCGTCAACGGCGGCGGCGGTGGCGGCGGCTTCCGCAAAGGCGCCTTCGCCAACGGCGGCTTCAACAACGGCGGCTTCCGCAAAGCCGGTTGGGTCAACGGCGGCTGGCGGAACTGACCGCCCGACAGGTAAGAGTCTCCCCTCGCCCCTGTACTCAGGGGCGAGGGGGGAAGAATTACGGCGGCTGGCGGAACTGACCGCCCGACAGGGAGTTTGCCCGCGATGGCGTCCCCCTCCGATCTGCCGGGACCTCTCGAATTGCTGGTCCTGCAACCGACGCCCTTTTGCAACATCAACTGCTCGTACTGCTACCTGCCGGACCGACAATCCACCCGACGGATGTCCCCGGCCACGCTGGAGCGGACTTTCGAGTGGGTCTTCTCCAGCGGCCTAGTCCGCGAGCCGTTCACGTTGCTCTGGCACGCCGGCGAGCCGTTGGTCATGCCGCTGCCGTTCTACGAAGACGCCGTCGTCCTGCTGGAGAGACATAACCGGCCGGGCGTGACCGTCTACCAGTCGTTTCAGACCAACGCCACCCTGCTCGACGATGCCTGGTGCGACTTCATCCGCCGGCACGGCATTCATCTGGGCGTCAGCGTCGATGGGCCGGCCCACCTGCACGACAGCAGTCGCCGGACGCGCCAGGGGAAAGGGACGCTCGACCGCGTCCTCCACGGAATCCACCTGCTGCACGAGCACCAGGTTCCGTTCTACGTCATCAGCGTCCTGACGGCCGACTCCCTGAACTACGCCGACGAGCTGTTCGACTTCTACCAGGAGCACCGGATCTCCCAGGTCTGTTTCAACGTCGAGGAGATCGAGGGGCCGAACACCTCGTCGTCCCTGCTGGGGGCCGGCATGAAGGAGCGCTTCCGGCGCTTCTTCTCGCGCTTCATGGACCTGGCCTGCTCGGCCGAGCCCCCGCTGATGGTCCGGGAGTTCGAGACGTCGGCGGGGGCGCTGCTGGGCGTTCGCTACGGGCCGGGGGCACGCACCCAGGAAAACAAGCCCTGGGCCATCGTCAACGTCGATTGCGATGGGAATTTCAGCACCTACTCGCCCGAGTTGCTGGGGCTATCGAGTCCGCGCTACGGCAGCTTTGCCCTGGGCAACGTGGCCGCGGATTCGCTCGGCGATGTGATCGCCTCGGAGCGCTTCCGCGCCCTGGAGGCCGACGTCAGCCTCGGCGGCGACCTGTGCCGGCAGAGCTGTCCGTACTTCGCCTTCTGCGGCGGCGGCCCGCCGGCCAACAAGTATTTCGAGAACGGCACCTTCGCCTCGACCGAGACCCTCTTCTGCCGGCTCCACAAACAGGTCTGCCTCGACGTGACGCTGGAACGGCTGGAACGACAGCAGAAGGCCGTTCTCTCGGAGGCCTGCCCGACGTGACTCTTCAGCCCGGCTGTCCCCTGGTCGTGGCGCCCTCGTTTCACCTCCCCATCGACTGGGCCAGGCGGCTCCAGCTGGCGCCCGGCATCGAACGAGTCGGCGACGGCTTTTCCCCCCGCCTCGACTGGCGAGCGCCCGACGAGCGGGAACAGGGCCTGCTCGCGCCTACGGGGCAGGCGTCCGGGGGCTGCCTGTGTCTTTTCCAGATCCCGCGGCACCTCTTTTCGGCCTGGTGGCGCCTGCTGGAGCAAGCCCGAGAAGCCGCGCCCGGGCGCCTGGAGGGGTTCGACCGCTTCGTCGCCGATGTCGCCGGCTTTCTGACCTTCAAGGATCTCCCCGTCCCGGAAGGAGCGGCCTTCGACCTGCTCGTCAGCAAACCGGGGCTGCGCTCGATTCGGCGGAACGGGGCCGCGTCCGGGCTGACCTTCAACCTGGCCGCGGAAACACCCTACCCGCTGGAAGATGAGACCGGCCGCCCCCGGCTCTGGGGGGGACTCAACCTCGGTGACGAAGCCACTTCGCTACTGTTCGTCAACCTCCTGGCAACGGACCTCCTGGCCGAAGTGCGGCGCCGTCAATCGGATCTGTTTTCGCCGTGTACTCACGGAGAGCTGGCCGAACGATTTCTAACGCTCTGCGCGGACTATCCCCCCGTGCGCCTCCGGATTGAGCCGGGCGAAGGGTTCCGCCTCCCGAAGGGGGGGCTGCTCGTTGATGGCTGCACCCTGGACAAGAGCGCGCCGGACGTGTTGCTGTTGATTCGTTGTTGATGCGTTTAGCGGCGGCTCGCAGAGCCGCGCTGGTAGTGACCCGATTTATCGGGTCGTGGCCGTCAGGACCGCATAAATGCGGTCACTACGAGCGCGGCTCTGCGAGCCGCCGCTAAACACATGTTACCGGTTGGCGGCCTGCGCCCCGCGCATCTCGCCGAACTCGACGACCGTTTCCTGACCGGCGCGGACGTCCACCCGCTTGCTCTCGCTCACCACCCGGCCGCCGCGCGTCGCCTCCGCCCGCAGCGTGTAGTGATACGGTTGACCCGCCTTCAACTCGGGCGTATCGAAGGCGCGCGTCGCCGAGGTGAGGGGACAGGGATCGTCATTGACGAACAGACGGGCGTCTTCCGGCAGCTTCACGACCACGTGGGCTGGGGCCGGCGCCGCCACCTCGTCCTGGTTCTCCTTGCCGGCTTTCAACTTGCGAATTTCCTCCCGCAGTTCCTTGATCTGCTTTTCCAGGTCCTTCTCACGCGCGGTTTGCGCCGATTCGCCGGTGGAGGCCGGGGCGGCGGAAGTCACGACCGGCGCGCAGGCATACGGCCAGGCGTAGTAGCCGGGGTAGCCGTACCAGCCGGGGTAGCCGTACCAGCCGGGATACCACCCGTAGTAGCCGTAGTAGCCGCAGCCTCCCCACCAGCAGCAGTCGGGGGTGGCGGTGCTGGTCGTCAGCGCCGCCGCGAGCATCAGGCTGTACATCGTGTTAACCTCCCTCCCGTTGAATTGCGTCGCTTCGGCCTCGCCGCGCAGATCCGCGAGGCCCCTACCGGAAGAGTTCTGTGTACTCTCAATGTCACTCTTAAAAAACGCAACGGCGAAAGTCAAAGGCAGGTTGGCCAATTTGGGCGAAATATCAGGCCGCGCCGCCGGCACAAACGGACAGGCCGCGGTCGGGCCAGTATCGCTCCGGTCCGCCGCGGTTGGGCGCCCACATCGCTCCCGGGCAGGAAAAAACGCGAGCCCAGCTATCACTGGCCCCTTGACATCGACGAGGAGCCTACTAGATGTAACCCTGCGCTTATCCAAGAGAAAACGGCCGCCATCGGCCTGAGAGAGGACAGTTCGTAGTCCTCGTGGCGACGGTAGGACGTGGCCGACTTTCACATTTCGCACAAGTCTGGACGGATTCAGGACTTGCACCGACTCGAGCGGTAATGGCACCGTTGTCTCCTGCGATCGAGGATTCCTCCCCCTGTAGACCGAGGTGCTTATGTTTCTCTCCCGTGCAAAGGTCGGCCTGCTCTTGCTGGCTGCGACGACCCTGGTGTCCTTCGCCGTGGTTTCCCTCGTCGCCGGGGAGCAGCCCAAGAAGGACGATCCGGCCGCGGCGGACAAGGAGGTGATCGACTCCAAGGCCACCCCCCGGACCGCCGCCGCCACGGTGAAATTCCGCAAGGAGCTTGGCCTGCCGTACCCCTCCCTGAACACGCTGGGGTCGCGCATCGACGCCGCGCGGCGGGCGCATGACCCGGTGGCCCTGGCCCATGCGGCTAACGAACTGTCCGTGGCCGAGAAGGTTTCGGGAAAGAAGGCCAGCCTGCTGGCGAAGGAGCTGGTCAAGGAGTCGGCGCAGCTCGCCGCCCTGCGCCGCCAGGAAACGGAGCTGCGGGCCGTCACGACCGTCGCCCAGTCGGTGGCCGATACCGATGACACGGTGACGCTCCTGAAGAACATCCTGGCCAGCGCCAAGGCGCAGGCCGCCGCCGACTCGGAGTCGATCCGCATGAACCAGGAGCCGACCTGGACGCCGCGCAAGGTGATCGTCAACAATTACACGACCCAGTACATCGACGTTTGGGTCAACGGCTACTACAAGGTGCAAGTGGGCCCCGGCCTCAGTCAGTCCTTCATGGTCGAGCACCGCTGGAATCCGACGGTGCTGACGGGCTACGGCGACGAGGACTCGGGCGGCTGGGGACCGATCAACATCTGGGGTCGATTCAAGACGTACACCTGGAACATCAACTAAAGCTTCCGGCGGCCCCGCTCGGCTTGTGGGGTCGATCACATTCTCTTCGTAGTTCCAAGGAGCAAGACCAATGGAAAACGTCGGCTGGGGCAACCCGATCGGCCTGGGCCTGTTCTTCGCGGGCATGGGCATCTGGCTCTGGGGTCTCTCGAACTGGATGCGGCCCAAGCCGCCCCGCCCGTAGGAGCCGCCCCGCAACGTCTTCGTGCTGCTCAGCCACGCTTCCCCCTGTCGTGTGACGGCGGGCCGCTGGCCTGGAGAACCTGCTAACGGACACGCACCAAGGAGCAATCTCGTGCGCAAGCTACTCTGTACTCTGGCCGCCTTCGGCCTGGTCTCGCTCGTCGCGCCGCCGGCGGTGGCCGAGGACGCCAAGGCCAACGCCAAGGAAGAGAAGGCCCTGAAGGCACGGGCTGAGGAATTCATCGCGGCGTTCGCCAAGGGCGACGCCGAGGCCCTCGCCGCTTTCTGGACGCCGGACGGGGATTACGTGGACCAGGCCGGCACGACCCTGAGCGGGCGCAAGGCCATCCAGGGCGCCTTCGAGAAGCAGTTCGCGGCCGCCAAGGGGGCCAAGCTGCGCATCGCGACCAAGTCGCTGCGCTTCGTCAAGGGTGACCTCGCCATCGAGGATGGGACCACGGAGATCCTTTATCCCAACGACATCCCCCCGACCGGCGCGCGCTACACCGCCCTCCACGTCAAGCAAGACGGGAAGTGGTACCTGGCGAGCGTCCGCGACGCGGTCTACGTCCCGCCCTCCAACCACGACAAGCTGCGCGAGCTGGAGTGGCTGGCCGGCGAGTGGGTGAACGCGGCCGAGAAGGGCGAGGCGGCCAAGGCGACGTATTCGTGGGCCGAGAACGACAACTTCCTCGTCTCCTCCTTCGTCGCCGCCTTCAAGGACGTGCCGGTCGCCGGCGGGACGCAGTGGATCGGCTGGGACGCCGCCGCGAAGACAATTCGCTCCTGGTCCTTCAACTCCAACGGCAGCTTCGCCGAAGGGACCTGGAGCCGGGACGGCGACAAGTGGTCGGCCAAGGTGACGGCGACGCTCGCCGACGGCAAGAAGGTGACCGCGACCGTCGTCCTCACCAAGGTCGATGCCGACCACTTCACCTGGCAATCGACAAAGCGCTCCCTGGACGGCAAGGAGATCCCGGACACCGAGGTGGTCAAGATGAAGCGGGCGAAGTGATCTCTATACCACGCCATGTTTAGCGGCGGGTCGCAGACCCGCCCGGGTCTGCGACCCGCCGCTAAACAGAGCAACCATCAGGAGAACGTCATGCTGCGACAAACCCTCTTCCTCACCGCGGCCGCGCTGCTGCTGACCCTGGTGACATCTACGAAGGCTCACGCCTGGGGTGCCTACCACGTCGGCTACACGCACGTCGGCTACGGCGGCGTCCAGCACTACGGCCGCACTGGCTACGGCGGCTACGGCGGCTACGGCGGGGGCTATCGCTACGGCGGCGGCTACCACTACGGCTCCGGCGGCTACGGCGCCCACTACAACTACGGCTACGGCGGCTACCACTCCACCCCGAGCTACGGGGAGGGCGGCTACCACTACGGCTACCACTACGGCTACTGATCCTCGATCGGTACTCTCATGAGAGGGAGAACAACCATGAAGATGCGACTGGCCCTCGTGGGGCTCTTCGCCGGGCTGGCCCTGGCCGGTCTGGCGCTGACGTCCGCGACCGCGCAGGAAAAGCCCGACAAGAAAGCGATCTCCTTCGAGGTACTCGTTCCGGCCGACGCCCAGGTGGAGATCAACGGGCAGAAGACCACATCGACCGGGGCGTCACGTGTCTATGAGACGCCCGAACTTGGCGTCGGCCCCGAGTACAGGTACGACCTGAAAGTGATCGCCGGGGGGAAGACCGTCACCCGGCAGGTCTTCGTGCGCTCCGGGGGAAAGAACTCCTTCGACTTGCGCGGCGACTTCGCGGTGGCGAAGGCTGGTGGCCTCACGGAGGCCGAAGCCCTCGCCATCGGGACCGACGCCTACATTTACGGATATTCGCTGGTCACTATGGAGATGACCCGGCGCGTCATGACCAACGTGGCTGTGCCGGATGGGGACCACGCCCCGATGGGCCAGTTCGCCAGACTGCGCGAGTACCCGGCGGCCTCGAACCATGACGTCACCGCCCCCAACGCGGACACGCTCTACTCCTTGGCCTGGCTGGACGTCTCCAGGGAGCCTTACGTCCTGAGTATTCCTGACGCGGAAGGTCGCTATTACCTCATGCCCATGCTGGACGGATGGACCACCGTGTTCCAGGTCCCGGGCAAGCGCACCACCGGGACCGAGGCCCAGAGGTACCTCATCGCCGGGCCGAACTGGAATGGCAAGCTCCCCGAGGGAGTTAGGGCGTACCAGTCGCCCACGAGCATGGTCTGGATCCTCGGCCGCACCTACTGCACCGGCACCCCGGAGGACTACAAGAAGGTACATGCCTTCCAGGACAAACTCTCTTTGGTGCCTCTGAGCGCCTACGGCAAGCCCTACACGCCCCCCGAGGGGAAGGTCAATCCGAACATCGACATGAAGACGGCCGTTCGGGAGCAGGTGAACCGGATGGATGCGGGGACGTATTTCAAGCTGCTGGCGGCGCTGCTCAAGGACAACCCGCCGGCGAAGGATGACGCCTCGATGGTCGAGAAGATGGCGAAGGTCGGCATCGTGGCCGGCAAGGACTTCGACGTCAGCAAGCTCGCCCCGGCCGTCGCCAAGGGGTTGCAAGGGGCCCCCGCGGCGGGGGTAGAGAAGATCAAGGCTCACTTCGCGAAGGCGGGCATCGAGGTCAACGGCTGGCAGGTCCCGACGAAAACGGGCGTCTATGGCACCGACTACCTCCAGCGGGCCTTCGTCACCGCCATCGGCCTCGGCGCCAACCGGCCCCAGGACGCAATCTATCCGACCTCCGCCGTGGACGCCGACGGCAAGCCGTACAGTGGCGCCAACAAGTATGTGATCCACTTCGCCAGCAAGAGAGAATTGCCGCCGGTGGACGGCTTCTGGTCGCTGACGATGTACGACGCCGAGATGTTCTTCGTGCCCAATTCGCTCAAGCGGTACACGCTCAGCGAGCGGAACAAGCTCAAGGAGAACGCGGACGGGTCGATCGATCTGTACCTCCAGAAGGACTCGCCGGGCAGCGAGAAGGAAACCAACTGGCTGCCGGCGCCCGAAGGCAAGTTCGTCCTGATGCTGCGCCTCTACTGGCCGAAGGAGAAAGAGCCGTCGCTCCTGAACGGCACCTGGAAGCCGCCGGCGGTGAAGCTCGTCCGCTGATCCTCCATCCCGAGAGCCGGAGTTCGCGGGTCGGCCTCGCCGGCCTGACCCGCGAACGACGGCCGCTATCGATTGACCTACCCCATGCAAGGGAGAATGAATGGACCACAAGGAACAGCATCATCAGAAGCACGAGAAGGATCGCGAACACGAGCAGAGGGAGCACAAGGAGCACGAGCGCCAGCAGGAGAAGAAGGGCCTGCTGCCGTTCCACCCGGCCTGGCTGTTCGCGATCGGCGCCGTGCTGGCCCTGGCGGCCGTGCTGGTGTGGACGTTCTTACTCTAGCAGGGGCGCGGCGGGCGGAGTGCGCCGTACCGCGCCTGACAATTCGCCGCAACTGAGGAGGATTCTACTATGATCGAGCAACTGCCCGCGAGTTCCGAGAAGGTGCTGGCCTTCAAGATGTCCGGCAAGCTGCACGACGAGGACTACAAGACGTTCGTCCCGCTGATCGACGCCGTGGCGGCGAAGCAGGGCAAGGTGCGGCTGCTGGCCGTGTTCCAGGACTTCCACGGCTGGGACCTGCACGCCCTGTGGGACGACATCAAGTTCGCCACCACGCACTGCACCAAGATTGAACGTATCGCCCTGGTCGGGGACCAGAAGTGGGAGGCGTGGATGGCCAAGGTGTGCAAGCCGTTCACCCTCGCCAAGCTCCGCTACTTCGACGCTTCGGAGATCGAGGCGGCCCGGGCGTGGCTCGCCGAGGCGTGAGGAAGTCGCCGGCCGTCAAGGGCCTGGAGAAGTCGCTCCCCCACGCTCCGCAAGCCCGCCCTGTCCCGCGGAGCAGGGCGGGCTCGTCACGAAATCACATTGAGGCAGGAGCTTCGCATATTGCAGAACAGAGTGGGGCGGCCGGAATGCCTTCGCTGTTTCCCACCTCGCTCTCCGGGAGAACGTGCCATGCTTCGCAAAGTGGGACTGCAAATGGCGGCGATGCTCGGCGTCGGCGCCCTGCTCGGCTTCCTGGCGGCGTCGGGCCGGCTGAGCCTGTGGGCGGGCGGCGCCGACCGCGACCCGAAGGGACCGGCTGAACAGCTGACGCCTGTCCCGGGTTCGCCCAGCGCCACCACGACGATTGACGGGAGGTATCTCCCGAACCCGACGCCGAAGTTCGGCGGCGAGATCAACCTCAACGCCTCGCAGTCGAAGCCCTGGTGGGCGCCGCGCGTGGTGCCGCCCAAGGGCGCCCCCAACGTGCTGCTCATCATGACCGACGATGTCGGCTTCGGCGCCCCGAGCACGTTCGGCGGCGTCATCCCGACGCCAAACCTCGACCGCATCGCCGACATGGGGCTACGCTACACCGCGTTCCATTCCACCGCGCTCTGCTCGCCGACTCGCGCGGCCCTGATCACCGGGCGCAACCACCACTCGGTGGGCTTCGGCGTCATCTCCGAGCAGGCCACGGGCTTCCCGGGCTACAACAGCATCATCCCCAAGAACTCGGCGACCATCGGCACCATCCTGCGGGACAACGGCTACGGCACCTCCTGGTTCGGCAAGAACCACAACACGCCGGCTTTCCAGGCGAGCCAGGTCGGGCCGTTCGACCAGTGGCCCAGCGGCATGGGCTTCGAGTACTTCTACGGCTTCGTCGGCGGCGACACCAGCCAGTGGCAACCCAACCTGTTCCGCAACACCTCGCCCATTTACCCCTACGTCGGCAAGCCGGGCTGGAACCTGACCACCGCGATGGCGGATGAAGCCGTCGGCTGGCTGAAGCAGCTCAACGAGATCGAGCCGACGAAGCCGTTCTTCTGCTACTACGTGCCCGGCGGCACCCACGCGCCGCACCACCCGACGCCGGAGTGGATCGAGAAGGTCCGCAAGATGGGCCTGTTCGACAACGGCTGGAATGCGCTGCGCGAGCGGATCTTCGCCAACCAAAAGAAGCTCGGCGTCATCCCGCAGGACGCGAAGCTCACGCCCTGGCCCAAGGACCTGCTGCCCGAGTGGAACACGCTCAACGCCGACCAGAAGAAGCTGTCCATCCGCCAGGCCGAGGTCTACGCCGCCTACCTGGCCTACACCGACCATGAGATCGGCCGCGTCATCCAGCAAGTCGAGGACATGGGCAAGCTCGACAACACGCTGATCGTCTACATCAGCGGCGACAACGGCGCCAGCGCGGAGGGGACGCCGCTTGGCACGCCGAGCGAGGTCATGTCCTTCAACAGCGTGCAGCTCCCGGTCGATGTGCAGCTCAAGGACTTCTACGACGTGTGGGGCTCGGACAAGACCTATCCGCACATGGCGGTCGGGTGGGCCTGGGCGTTCGACACGCCGTTCAAGTGGACCAAGCAAATCGCGTCCCACTTCGGCGGCACGCGGCAGGGCATGTGCATTGCCTGGCCGAACCGGATCAAGGACAAGGGCGGCATCCGCCACCAGTTCCACCACGTCATCGACATCGTGCCGACGATCCTGGAAGTCACTGGCATTCCGGCGCCCGACATGGTCAACGGCATCGCCCAGAAACCGATCGAGGGCGTGAGCATGGCCTACACCTTCGACAAGGCGAACGCCAACGCGCCGTCCCGGCACAAGACGCAGTATTTCGAGATGATGGGCGTCCGGGCCCTGTATCACGACGGCTGGATCGCCAGCACCACACCCCTGCGGCCGCCCTGGGAGCTGACCGGGCCGGTCGTCCAGGATCCCGCCAACGCCTACAAGTGGGAACTGTACGACCTGAGCAAGGACTGGACGCAGTTTAACGACGTGGCCGCGAAATACCCCGACAAGCTGCGCCAGCTACAAGAACTGCTCTGGGTGGAGGCGGCCAGGTACCAGGTTCTGCCGTTAGACGCCTCAGTGGCCACGCGCCTCGTCGCCCCACGGCCCAATCTCGCGACGGGCCGGAGAGTGTTCACCTATTCCGGCGAGCTGACCGGCATCCCGCACGGCGACGCCCCGAGCCTCCTCAACACCTCCTACACGATCACCGCGGACGTGGAGGTCCCGAAGGGCGGCGCCGAGGGCATGCTGAACACCAACGGCGGGCGCTTCGGCGGGTACGGCTTCTACCTGCTCAAAGGCAAGCCCGTCTTCGTGTGGAACCTGCTGGACCTCAAGCGAGTCCGCTGGGAGGGGCCGGAGGTGCTCGCCCCCGGCAAGCATACCCTGGAATTTGACTTCAAGTACGACGGCCTCGGCTTCGCCACCCTGGCCTTCAACAACATGAGCGGCATCGGCCACGGCGGCACCGGCGTGCTCAAGGTGGACGGCAAGCCGGTGGCCACCCAGAAGATGGAGCGCACGATTCCGATCATCCTCCAGTGGGACGAGACGTTCGACGTGGGCGCCGATACCGGCACACCCGTGGACGACAAGGACTACCAGGTGCCGTTCAAGTTCACCGGCAAGCTCGCGAAACTCACCCTCAAGGTCGATCCGCCGAAGCTGACGGAAGCGGACATCAAGGAGCTGGAGAGGAAAATGCGCGAGAAGGATTAGGTGAGGCCGCAGCGCCCTGCGGCGAGGCGGACAGGGAGCGCGGGCCCCTGCCCGCTCGGCGTGGTCCGAGGAAGCGGTGGCACCGTCGCGCCTGGCCGAAGAAAGAGGCGGTTGACGGCCGCACCATGATCGATATAGCTAGATAAGCCCCAGGAGAACGAATTCATGTCGGCAGTGGCTCAGGAGAAGACCCCGCCTGCTGTGCCGGGTCCGCGCGAGGTCAAGATTGTCAGTCATTCCATGCTCTTCTACTGGTGGCCCGTCTGGGCGATCGGCCTTCTCATGGCCTTTCTGACCTACCTGGACGGCCACCTGTTGGCCATCGTGCCGAAGGGCACGGAGGCCAAGGAGGGGCTGCAGGTATCGGGAGACCCTCGGGATGCCCTGGTCCTGCCCCCCAACGAGCACGTGACGCAGCCCACCCTGCACGTCGCCTCCCACTCGGGCTACGGGGTGGTGGCCGGCGTGGTGCTGCTGCTGGTCATCTTCATCACCAACGTTCCGATCCGCGGCATGACCTCGGTGGTGGCCGTCATCACGCTCTTCTTGATGTCGATCATCCTGGCGCTGACCGGCGGGTGGGACTACATCTTCGAGTTCCTGGACCACAGCCACATCTTCGTCAACGCCTTCGGCTACCTGGCGATCGCCGTACCGCTCCTGGTCCTGTGGCTCCTCGCCGTCCTCATCTTCGACCGCCAGACGTACATGGTCTTCACCCCGGGGCAACTTCGGGTCCACCAGAACATCGGCGGCGGCGAGGTGGCCTACGACACCCTCGGCATGGTGGTGGAGAAGAGGCGGAGCGACCTGTTCCGGCACTGGATCCTGGGCATCGGCTCCGGCGACCTGATCGTCAAAACGGGGGGCGCCATCCCCCAACAATTTCAGATGCCCAACGTCCTCTTCGTGGGCAGCAAGATTCAAATGATCCAGCAGATGGTCCAGCAGCGCGAAATCGTTAGCGGCAGCTGAGGCCCTGCCCGCGACGAAGCAACGAAGGGGGTACTGAGGTGGGCAATGTCCTGTTCGCACTGGTCTGGGTGCTGAATTTCGCCATCTCGGTCTGGAATGCCTACGCCGTGGGCAAGGTCTGGGTCGAGGCCAGGCACGCGGGCGGCTGGCACCGCTTCATGTGCTGGATGGGCGCCATCATGTCGGCGTGCGGCTTCAGTTGGTGCTACTTGAGCTTCCTGGTACTGACGGCCCGTTACTTTGAATGGATCACGGAAGAGCAGACGATGGCGTGCCTCAACCTGGGCTACATTCTGCTGATCCCGTTCATCCTGTTCGCCGGCTACGCCATCACGCTCGACTCCTGGGTACAGGCCTACCGGCGGGGCGGGTTCCTGAATTACGGGGCGGCGGCGTGGAACACCTACGCCAGCATTCACAACACGTACTCGGCCTGGCAGAACCTGGGGGGTGCCTTCACCAGCCTGGGCAACTTCTTCGGGGGCGGTCGCAAAGGCAGCCGGGACCGTGACGGCGATGGCCCAAGCGGAATCCTCATCGTCATCCTCCTGGTGGCGCTCGCGCTTCTGGGTGGCGTCATCACCACGGCGGTGATCATCAGGCGGGTTGCGGCCACCGACCCGCTGCCGCCGGCGCCGAGCGATAGCCCCGAATACGCGCGGCGGGCGGAGAGCTGAATCGCCGTACCACGCCGCCTCCTGACGGTCACCCCACCGGCGTCAGCGTTGCTGTCTGGCGCGGCAGGGTCGGCTCCAGCGCCTCCTTGCGCTGTACCTCCACCTGCACCCCGGACAGGCGCTGCCCTTCCTCCTCACGCAGCCGCGTGCGCAGCACGGCGAATGACCGTTCCCGTAGCGGATACTCTGCTCCCCCCTCCAGGTACGCCGGCTCCGTGCGCTCCACCGCCGTGTCGCAAACGGTCTCCCAGACGTGCTCCGCCTTCGTGGCCGGCAACACGAACGGGATCGGCTCGTGGTGGGCGTTCAGCAGCAAGAGGAACGTCTCGCCGACAATCGCCTCGCCGCGCTCGTCCACGTCGCCGATCTGGTCGCCGGCCAGGCGCAGACCGAGGCACCTGACAAAGCCCGCGTTCCAGGCCTCGTCGGCCATCTCGTGGCCGGACGGCTCGAAGAAGGAGATGTCCTTGATTCCCTCGCCGCGCAGGGGCCGCCCCTGGAAGAAATCGCGGCGCCGGAAGACCGGCTGCTCCTTCCACAACCGCGTCACCAGACGGACGAACTCCAGGAACGCCTTCTGCTCGTCGTCGAGGTCCCAGTCGAGCCAGGTCAGCTGGTTGTCCTGGCAGTAGGTGTTGTTGTTGCCGTTCTGCGTGTGGCTCAATTCGTCGCCGCCGCAGAGCATCGGCACCCCCTGGGACAGCAGCAATGTGGCCATCAGGTTGCGCTTCTGGCGTGCGCGCAGGGTATTGATGGCCGCATCGTCGGTTGGCCCCTCGGCGCCCCAGTTCCAGGAGTTGTTGTCGTTGGTCCCGTCCTGGTTATTTTCGCCGTTGGCCTCGTTGTGCTTGTCGTTGTAGCTGACCAGGTCGTGCAGCGTGAAGCCGTCGTGGCAGGTGATGAAATTGATGCTGGCGTGCGGCTTGCGGCCATCGTGCTCGTACAGGTCGCTCGACCCGGCGAGGCGGGTGGCCACTTCCGATGCGGTGCCGCCGTCGCCCTTCCAGAAGCGGCGCACGCAATCGCGGTATTTGCCGTTCCACTCCGTCCACAGCACGGGGAAGTTGCCGACCTGGTAGCCGCCCGGCCCCACGTCCCACGGCTCCGCGATCAGCTTCACCTGCGACAGGACCGGATCCTGCTGAATGATGTCGAAGAAGGCGCCCAGCTTGTTGACGTCGTGCAATTCCCGGGCGAGGGTGCTGGCGAGGTCGAAGCGAAAGCCGTCCACGTGCATCTCCAGCACCCAGTAGCGCAGGCTGTCCATGATGAGTTGCAACACCCGCGGGTGCGTCATGTTCAGCGTGTTGCCGCAGCCGGTGAAGTCCATGTGGTAGCGCGGGTCCTTCGGGGACAGGCGGTAGTAGCTGGCGTTATCGACGCCCCTCATGGACAGAGTCGGGCCGAGCTGGTTGCCCTCGCCGGTGTGGTTGTAGACCACGTCGAGGATGACTTCGATCTTGGCCGCGTGCAGGGTGCGGACCATCTTCTTGAATTCCTGCACCGACTTCCGCGGCGAGTGCTTCGAGGCGTAGCGCAGGTCCGGGGCAAAGTAGGCCAAGGTGTTGTAGCCCCAGTGATTCGTCAAGCGGCGCTCTTCGACCAGGTGGCGGTCATCGACGTGATGATGCACCGGCATCAGCTCGACGGCGGTGACGTTCAGGCCCTTCAGGTGCTCGATGGCCGGGTCGGAGGCGAGCCCGGCGTAGGTGCCTTGCTGCTCCTCCGGCACACCCGGCATCCGCTGGGTGAAGCCCTTGACGTGCAATTCGTAGATGAGCGTCTTGTGCCAGGGGGTGCGCGGCGGCCGGTCGTCGCCCCAGGTGAAGGCGCTGTCGAGGACCGCGGCCAGCGGACAGACGGCGGCGTTGTCGCGCTCGTCGAACGACAGGTCGGCCTCGGCCTCGCCGATCGTGTAGCCGAACAGCGAATCGTCCCACTTCAGGTCGCGGCCGATGGCCTTGGCGTAGGGGTCGAGCACGATCTTGTTGGCGTTGAAGCGCCGCCCCTGGGCCGGCTCGTACGGGCCGTGGACCCGGTAGCCGTACAACTGCGAGGGCAAGGCGTCGGGCAGGTAACAGTGCCAGACCTGGTCGTCGCGATAGCGCAGTTCGATGCGCTCGGCTTCCGTGGCGTCCTCGTGCGAAGCGAACAGGCACAACTCGACCTTGGCGGCGTGCTCCGAGAAGAGGGCGAAGTTGACGCCGGCCCCGTCCCAGGTGGCGCCGAGGGGGTACGGACGACCGGGCCAGATGCGCATGGGAGAGGTCTCCGTGAGGGGAGAGGGGTGAGCAAGGCCCCGAGATGAGGCATGCTCATGCTGGACGTGATGAGCTAAGGCAGCAACTGGCGTGCCGTCAGGCGTCGAGCGGACGCCGCCGGCGCGCCAGAGGCAGCGGCAGGGCTACCCGCCGTGCGGCGGGCGAAGTACAGTGTGGGGATGGCGGCCGATCGCCTTAACAAGTGGGGTGGCCCCGGCCAACGGAAGGGACGCACGATGACGCCGCATGAGGTCGTCTTCCTGCTCGACGTGGACAACACACTGCTCGACAACGACGGCGTGGCCGACGACCTGCGCGACCACCTGGCGCAGGCGTTCGGGGAGGAGCGCCAGCGGCGCTACTGGGCCATCTTCGAGGAGCTGCGCCAGGAGGTGGGCTACGCGGATTACCTCGGCGCCCTGCAGCGCTACCGTATCGAGAACCCGCGCGACCCGCACCTGCTCCGGGTCTCGTCGTACCTGATAGACTACCCCTTCGCCGACCGCGTGTTCCCCGCGGCGCTGGATGCGATCGCGCACCTGACCGGCTGGGGGCCCACGGTCATCCTGTCCGACGGCGACGTGGTCTTCCAGCCGCGCAAGGTGGATCGCTCCGGCCTGTGCCAGGCGGTCGGCGGCCGCGTGCTGATCTACATCCACAAGGAGCAGGAGCTGGACGACGTGGAGGGCCGCTACCCGGCACGGCATTACGTCCTGGTGGATGACAAGTTGCGCATCCTGACGGCCGTGAAGGCGGCCTGGGGGACGCGCGTGACGACTGTCCTTCCCCTCCAGGGGCACTACGCCCTCGACCCCGCCGAGATGGCGAAGTATCCGCCCGCCGACGTGACAATCGAGCGCATTGGCGATCTGCTGCGGGTCGAGCGCGCCGCGTTGGTTGCCGCCCGTCCCGTTGAGAAACGGTAACAACAATGACTTCGCCGCTTGCGGCTTCGCACACTTTCCTGCGAAGCCGCAAGCGGCAAGAGGGGTGTTGATACCGTTTCTAAAGGGCGGTGCCGGGGGAAGGCGTTACGGACCGCAGACGAAGGCGACGCGGAAGCCGACATCGCTGTGGCGCCCCTTCGACTCGCGCCAGTCGCGCGCGGCGGCGCGGCACATCGAGCCCGGCGAACTCCACGACCCGCCGCAGACGACTTCGAGCCCCGCCTGCGCCTTCGTCCGCGGCCCGTCGGCGCGGCACCACTCGGCGACGTTGCCGTGCATGTCGCGCAGGCCCCAGGTGTTGGCGGCGAACGTGCCGGTGGGGCTGGTGCGGTCGAGCGGCTCGGCCTTGTCGGCGCCGCCGTAGGGCGTCCGCGCGTCGAAGTTGGCGTCGCCCTTCCCCAGGATCGCCCCGAAGTGGAAGGGCGTCTCGGTGCCGGCGCGGCAGGCCACCTCCCACTGCGTCTCCGCCGGCAGCGCGAAGCGCCAGCCCTTCCAGCGCGCCGGCAGTTTCGCGCAGAACGCCTGCGCCTCGTCGAAGGTCACCTGCTCGACGGGCAGCAGGTCGGCCTTGAGTCCGGCGACCTTGTCGGCCCCCTCGCCGCCGCGCGCGAAGTAACTCGGATTCCGGCCGCCGCTCAGCGACTGCCATTGCCCCTGGGTCACCTCGGTACGGCCGACGTAGAAGGGCCGCGCGATCGTGACTTCGCGCCGCGTCGGCTCGTTGCGCAGCCGTCCCGATTCGGCCGGCGGCGAGCCCACCGCGTACCGGCCGGCGCGGACCAGGACCAGTTCGATGTCGCCGGCGACGCTCAGCGTCTCGGGCAGGTCGGCGTCGGCGGGTGCCGGCTCCGTCGTGTCCGCGGCCGAGGCGCTTCCCCCCGTCGGCAGGACCACGCTCCCCAGGGACGCGAGCCGCACGTCCGCCGGGTCGGCCGGCGACTCGTGCTGCGGTCGGGGCCAGGTGCCTGTGGCGAACAGCCACACCAACAAGGCGATCACGCCGAGGCAGGTGCAGACCGAGAAGATCAGTACCGCGTCGCGGAGCAGGTCGTACTTGCCGTGTTCGCGGACCGCTTTCATCGCCCTCAGCACGACGGCGACGACGGTACAGACGGCGACGATGACTCCGATGGCCGTCGGCAGCCTCGGGTCGATGCGTTCGAGGTAGTTGACGAAGGTGTCGGGGTTCATTGCGACTCCTCCCCCGAGTTGAGAGACACTGCGCTATTTCTCACTATCTTATTCGCTCCTATCACACACCTCTTGTGTGAAGATGGCGTGCAGAAATCATGATACTCGGACGGGTTCCGGCTGGCGCCGCTTGACTTTCTTCCCCGTCCCGCTGAGGCTAATGATATACGAACCCTGTCCCTGTATTCGCACTGCCGTCCCGGTTCCCCGCCCGCAGCTCCCGTCCGTCACCCGCACCGGGAAGGTCCGGCGGTGCCAACCTGCGAAGGAGGACGTCATGTTGTCCCGCCAAAGGAAGTGGACCCCCCTCGCCTGGGTGTCGGGCGCCCTGCTCGCCGTACTTGCCGCCGTGGGGTGTTTCCAGGTCGGCCAGCAGGCCAGCGTCGCCGCCGGCACCGAGAAGAAGGCCGAGGCCGACCCGACCGTCGTCGAGTTGACCTTCACCTACGGCTCCGAGAAGAAGAGCTGGATCGAGGACGTGACCAAGGAGTTCAACGCCGCCGCCAAGAAGCTGCCCGACGGCCGCACCATCCGCGTCAAGGCGATCCCGCTCGGCTCCGGCGAGTGCGTCGCTGAAATCTTCGCCGGCCGCCGCGAGACGCACCTCACCAGCCCGGCGTCGAGCGCCTACGTCGAGATCGGCAACGGCCGCTCGCAGAAGAACAAGGAGGGCGACCTGCTCGGCAAGCCGAAGTACCTGGTGCGCTCGCCGGTGGTCATTGCGATGTGGAAGCCAATGGCCGAGGCGCTGGGCTACGGCAAGAAGCCGGTCGGCTGGGCGGACGTGCTCGGCCTTGTGAAGAACGACAAGGGCTGGGGCAGCGTCGGCAAGCCGCAGTGGGGGCAGTTTCGCTTCGGCCACACGCACCCCGAACACAGCAACAGCGGGCTGATCACCGTCCTCGCCGAGGTCTACGCCAGCACCAAGGGCAAGACCGACGGCCTGACCGCGGACGACGTCAAGAACGCCGCCGGCTTCCTGGAGGACATCGAGAAGGGGGTCGTCCACTACGGCGAATCGACCGGCTTCTTCGCGGACCGGATGTTCTCCAACGACGTCGGCTTCCTCAACGCCGCCGTGGTGTACGAGAACCTGGTGATCGAGTCGTACGACCGCGCCAAGTACCCCAACGCGCCGGCCGAGGTGGTGGCGATCTACCCGAAGGAGGGCACCTTCTGGAGCGACCACCCGGTTTGCGTGGTGCAGCGCAAGTGGGTGACCGAGGCCCACACGAAGGCCGCCGAGGTCTACAGCGACTTCCTGCTGGAGGAAGCGCAGCAGAAGAAGGCGATGAAGCACGGCTTCCGGCCCGGCGTCGAGAAGATCGAACTGGCCGCCCCGCTCGACAAGGCACACGGCATCGACCCGGCGCAGCCGCGCCTCATCATGGAGGTGCCGTCGAACGACGTGATGGAGGCCGTCATCGACCTGTGGAAGGCACACAAGAAGCCGTCGCACATCAACCTGGTCATCGACGTGTCGGGCAGCATGAACGAGGAGCAGAAGCTGCTCAAGGCCAAGAAGGGCGCCCAGGACATGGTGGGCATGCTCGGGCCGCGCGACACGCTGTCGCTGATGGTCTTCAGCACCAAGTTCACCTGGGTCAAGCAGGACGTGAAGATGGACGACAAGGGCCGCAAGGAGATGACCGACGAGATCGGCGGCCTGATCGCCCAGGGCGAGACGGCGCTGTACGACTCGGTGCTGAGCGCGTACCAGCAGCTGCAGAAGGGGCCGCAGTCGGACCGGATCACCGCGGTGGTCGTGCTGACCGACGGCGAGGACAACAAGAGCAAACTGAAGACGGTCGAGGAACTGCTGAAGGAAATCAAGTTCGACCCGGAAAAGAGCCCGACGCGGGTCTACACGATCGCCTACGGCCGCGACGCCAACCGCGAAGTGCTGAAGAAGATCGCCGAGGCGACGAAGGCCAAGAGCTACGACAGCAGCGACATCAAGACGATCCAGGCGATTTTCAAGGACGTGGCGATGTTCTTCTAACGACCGCAGAGAAAAGCGCTCGGGAGTCGTTTTTCCCTTTGCCTGTTTGGAAACGACTCCCGAGCGCTTTTCTCCTTCGGCCTCACCGGCGAGTGGAAGGACAAGCGGATCGGGCTGTGCGGGCGCTACGGCTACGCCTCGGGACAGCCGGCGGTGGCTCACTTCGGTCTGGGCAAGGAGGAGCGTGTCGCTGATGAGGTCATCCTCCCTCACGGCAAGGGGACGCGCGGTGAGGGGCGGCGCCGGGTGACCCCAGACGGCAGGATGCGGCAAGGCGCCTGGAATTGTCGGCTACGCAACCCTGGACCAGCGCCGGAGCACATAGGCGACGGGCGCCCAGATGCAGACGGACAGGACGGCGGTGAGCAGAAGAGGGACTGGCTTCCACTGCCAGGTCATCGACCCGGTGCCCCGCGTCATCTCGCGCTGGGACGACGTGTGCAGGTAGGGCACGAGTCCCCAATCGGTCTCGTCGCGTTCATACGCGCCCGTGACGATCGGGGCCGGGGTCGTCCCCACCGTCACCACTTGGCGCCTCCCCCAACCGTTACACGTCCCCCAAAGAACGAGCGTGGCCAGGACGGCCAGCACAAGGACGGCCAGGATCAGCAACCGAACCAACATCCCGCGCATCGCTCCGGCCCCCCGGTCGTGTCGCCTTGCCCCGGCCCTTCTGCAAGCTAGTCGGTTTTCCAGTGGGGAGGGTATAACATCGCCAACCGACAACCAACTCGCTGGCTGTGTTCTATACTTGGCTCAGCCCTCGCGTGCGGCATCCTGAAGAGCACGGCCGCTCCGCGACGACAAGCGAATTTGCGCAACCGGCCGCTCTACACAGCTATACACTGGGACGGCGATGCAATTAGGTGTTGAAGAGATCGCATTCGCGGCTATGGCTGCCCTCCTCTTTGCGGCGAGCCTTTTCCGTTTCATACGGCGCGAATGGCGGAAGGGGGTCATACTGATTGGCGCTCTTGGGGGTTTGATTTTGTCTGTGGTCATGATCGACGTTAGCGTAGCCTATGCACTGATGAAGCCCTCACCCGCGCGCATCAACGTCTGGGTTTTCGGGAACAACGTTTTTTTTACAGAAGATACGTTCGACCATGCACAGTGTGAGCTAAAGGCTCTGATTCTGCGGTGGACTGTGTTCGCGTGTTGCGCGGCATTGGGGGCCTTCGTTGGCCGGGCAGTATCCACGCAGCGCAGAAGAGCCGCCGGGGAACTGAGAAATGCGAGCGGGGGTTGAACGGACCGTGTTCTGAAGCAGACCGGGGACAGCAAGGATTAACTATCCGACCTGCTTCTCCGTCCCCGGCACCTCGAACGTCTCCGGGTACTCCGTCTGGGCCTTCACCTCGTCGAACACCTCCTCGACCGTCGTCGGGCGGACTTCCTGCTCGCCTTTCTCGTGGTAGCGCTCGGCCTGCCGGGTAGTGTCCTAGTTCTACTGTAACCGATTCTGGGACTTGCTGGGCAGTTGAGCTTGAGGAGTTGCGCCGAGAAAAGTCAGTAGAAGCTCCAC
>DATFNV010000434.1:0-3657 GCA_035266225.1 Gemmataceae bacterium | reverse complement strand
CGTTGACCAACGCGCGGGTCTGCGACCCGCCGCTAAACGAGTCGCCGGATCACTTCTCCAACTGCAACCCGGCCGCCTCGGTGATGCGGTCGAAGGACGCCCGGTTGGTCGTGTAGCTGATCAGCTGCACGACGTCGCGGGGCCCCGCCAGTTTCACCGCCTTGGCCACGTCCTCATCCGTGAGCACCACCGGCGACGCGGCCAGCTTGCGGGCCACGGTGAACAGGGCGCGATCACCCTCCTTGCAGTCCGCCCAATCGCCGTCTAGTTTGTAGATCTCGTCGTCGGAGACGCCGAGATTCTTCAGGCGCGCCCTCGCCTCGCCGGTTGCGTACCAGGCGCGGTCCTGGCGGGCGATGATCCAGCTCACCTGCGCTTTCAGCAGCGGCTTGAGGTCGCCCTTTTCGTCGGCGGCGCGCAGGCCGACGATGCGGTTTTTCCCGTCGCGCGGGAAGTTGGCCAGCAGTCGCACCCACTGCGGCAGCGGACCCTTCGCCCAGTCGTCGGGCAGCAGTTCCCGGGCCTTGTCCTCCTCCACCAGCGGCAGGCGCGGCGTCCGCTTCCGGCAGGCTTCGAGCGCCTTCTCCACGTCGGCGCGCGATTCCAGCGGCGGACGTTTACAGACGGTCGCCCGGCTCGGCTTCTCGCTCTTGTCGCCGGCCTGGAGCGGCGCCACCTTGGTGATGGCCTCCTTGTATTTCTCCGGAGTCGGCGTCAGGAAGCTCTTCGTCGGCAAGACCCGGTCCGGGTCCGCGGGCTTCTCCGCCCCTCTGAGGAAGTTGCCCAGTTCCTTCGACTGTGGCACGCCGACCCCCTCTTTCCAGCGATTGATCGAGTTGTTGCCCGCGATCGAGAGGATCATTTCGAGGATTTGCAGGTCCTTGTAGTGCTTGCGGAGCCCCTCGATGTCCGCGTCGCCGATGCGGTTCGGCTCGCAAGTAATCTTCCGGGCGAAGGCGAAGGCGGCGCGCTGGGCGGGGGTGAATTCCGCCCAATCGCCGTCGAGGGCCGCGATCTGCTCCTCCTTGAGGCCGGCCACGGCCAGCTTCATCTCCTGGTGGCCCAGGCAGTACTGGCAGTTGTTGGTCCGCGAGACGATCCAGAACAGCTCGGTCTTGAAGGGATACTCGAGCAACATGTTGGGGTCGGCCTCGCGCGAGAAGCCGCCGACGACGCGCATGTCGCCGCCCGGCATGTAGTGGTAGCGCAGCCGGCCCTCGTAGTTCGCGCCCCGTTCGCCGAGCTTCGTCTTTTCTTCCTCCGTTAGCTCCGGGAGCGGGATGCGCGGCTTCCGGGCCTTCATGTCCTCCAGGTACTGTTTCACCTCGGGCCGGGTCAGCGGGATCGGGCGGGGCTCGGCGGCCGGCTCACCGGCCCGGGCGACCCCGGCCGTCCCCAGGACGAGGCCGATGGCCGCGATGACCAACTTACGCATGGGAACTCTCCTTGGATGACTTGGGACTGCTGCTCAATTGTCCGCGCGCACGACCACCAGGGCGGGGGCCGTGCTGACGCTGAAGACGGCCTTCTCCTCGGTCTGTTTGCCGTCGGGGCCCTGCAGAACCAGGACGACGCGACACCGCAGGTCGCCGCCGACGGGCTGGTCCTTGTCGGCGATCTCGTAGCGGAGCAGGCGGTGACCGCTCTGCCACTTCGGGTCCGCCGCCGTGATCGAGGGAGACTGTTGCTGCAACGACTCAGGGCTCTGGCCTTTCTGCCAGGCGCCGAGGGTGGTCCGCAGCACCTCGCGGGCCCTGTCGGCCTCGACAGGTTGCGCCGCCTGGCGGCGCCGGCACCCCGGCGCCGTCGCCACCAGCGCCAGGCCGAGGATTACAAACGCGAGTCGCACGCTGTTAGACTTCAGCATTCCGCCACCTCCTCAGGTCTGCGAGGGACGACCGTTGGGGCTCGGGGCCGCGGTGGGAGACGTTCCACCCTCCCGGCGTAGCGCGGGCCCCGAGCCTCCTCCCTTCGGTGGGTCGCCCTTCTCGTGATTCGACCGCCGCTCGTTAGTAGTCGCCAACCTGGTCGCCGCCGTTACGAGTCCCCAGGGCGCGCCACGTGCTCAGGTCGATGCTGTACGACACGAAGCGGACCGAGCCATCGAAGAGCAGCAGGTTGACGCCGTTGGTGTGGCCGCTGTTGGCGCTGGTGGCCACGCGCTGGGGCGGGTACGCGCAGGAGATCCCGCCGGGGGGCATGACGTGATAGTATCTCGTCTGGGTGTGTCCATCTTCGACCCAGGGGGCACCCGCGTTGGAATTGAACTGCAAGGCGAGATTGTTCAGGCTGCCCGCGATGCCGTTGCAGTCGCTCAGGGCCTGGTCGGCGCTGGTGGGGTGGGTTCCCGGTTTGTAGGTGTCGCCGTCAGGCGTCGAGATCGCGCTGTTGAAGTCGCCCATGACGTGCTCGGAGAAGGCCGCGGTGTTGCTGAGGCCGTCCTTGAAGGCGGCGACCTTGTAGCCCCTTGTTGGAGTCGGATCATCGCGGAAAAAGCCGCCGTTGGGCGCAGGCAGGCTGGCGTTGATGCCGGTCGGGTCATCGGCGGGGCCGTAGGCGTTGACCGGACTGGTCCCGGCGTTGTAGCGGTAGTTGGTGCCGGCCCAGCCCGCGGGGACGACGCCGCCCGGATCCGCGGGACACAGGTAGTTCTGCACCGTGGTGCCGGTGACCAGGGCATTGGACGGAGCGTTCCAGGCGGAGCTGAAGTTGATCGACTTGTAGAGGACGTCCTGGTCCATGTACGGCAGGATGAAGACGTGGACGCTGAAACCGCCCTGCGACGTGCCGCCGGGCGGGAAACAGCGTTTGTCGCCCTCGTAGTTGTGCAGGGCGAGGCCGATCTGATGGAGGTTGTTGCCACAGGCGATTCTTGCCGCGGCCCCGCGGACCTTCTGGACGGCGGGGACAAGCAGGCCGATCAGCACGGCGATGATGGCGATCACCACCAGCAGTTCGATCAGCGTAAATGCGGACCGTGGACGTCTCATCGAAGGGTCTCCTTCGGAGTAGGGAGGATGAACGAGCCCGGAATCACCGGTAATTCCGGAGTATGTCACGCGATTGAGGATTTTGTTGGCGGCGCGGTCCGTCCCGTTTAGCGGCCGCCCTCGGGGCGGCGCTCTCTAGGCGCCGCCCCGAGGGCGGCCGCTAAACGGATGGGGCGCAGGGATCAGGAGGGAATGCGGGGCGGGTGGAAGATGCCGGAGGGGAGGCGGACGAGGCGGGGGGCCTGTTGCCTGGCGAGGAGGGGAGTCGATCCGAGCGGGGTGAGGGCTAGCTCGTCGAGGACGCAGCCCCATTCCTGCAAGGTTTGCGTCGAAGTCGTCGGGACCGGGGCCGGCGGGCTCGCGGGCGCCTGCGAGCAGTGCGCCCCGTGACAGGGCTTGTGCGGCTTCGGCACGGCCGGCGGCGGTTGCTCACCGGGGGCCGCGTGGTGCGGCGCGGACAGGCGTGTCGTGACGTAATCGCCGCAGCTTGCCCGGGCGGCTGACGGCGCGAGGAGCAGGCCGGCCAGGATGGGCAGCGCCCACCCCCCAGGGTCAACGCATACTTTACCAAGGCGAAATCGGGGGTAAGCATGGCATTTCGGCCAGCGTCGGCACAACAGCTTGTAGGAAAGCAACTTGCGTTCATCCCACAGCTCTCGGTCATTCA
>DATFNV010000433.1:0-4839 GCA_035266225.1 Gemmataceae bacterium | reverse complement strand
GAGCAGCGCATCGAGCGGGAAGTGGAGCGCCTCTATCCTCACCGTGACCTCGTCGCCGGTGAGGCCTTCTTCGCCTTGGCACCGTAGCGGACGGGCGGTTACGCCCAATACGTCCTGGATTCATCGGCGGCGTTGCCCTGGGTATTACCAGAGAAGGATTCCGCGAAGGCGATCCAGCTTCGGGATGATGCTCTCAATGCCGTTCACGAACTCCTCGCCCCGACATCTTCCCGGCCGAAGTCTTCAACGCCCTCCTGAAGGCCGAGCGAACCAATAGGATCAACGTCGGTGAGGCGAAGACGCACTACGCTTCCATCGGTGCCGACATTCCCGTCCTGCATCCTTATCTCCCCTTGATGCCGCGGGCCGGCGACATCGCCTCCCGCTACCGCGTTGCCCTGTACGACTGCCTGTACATCGCACTTGCTGAACGAGAATCGTGCGAGGTCATCACGGCAGACCGGGGAATCACCAGCCTTCAATCGCAGTTTTCGTTCATCGTGCCGCTCTCGTCTCTCTGATCCGGTTTCAGGCGCGCTTGACTCTGGGTCAGTCGCGCGAGGTCTGAGGGCCGCGCCCGGGGGAGAGTTGCCCCTCCCCGCAGGGCGCGGCACACAAGGGACGGGAACGCCGGCGCCTCACTCCAGCGTCGAATCGACCGTGGCCAGCGACTTCTTGTTCTCGACGTAGCTCACCTGCGCCACGCCGAGGACGCTCTTCAGCTTGTCGGCGGCGAGGTTCTTGACCGGGCCAGGCGACTCGGCCTTGCCCGGCTCCGGTTGGGGAAAGGCCGTCGAACGTGCGGTGTGGAACGTCACCTTGCCCTCCACCTTTTGTAGGATCTGGTGGACGTGGCCGTTGAGCACCGTCACCGAGCCGAAGCGTTTGAGCAGGTCCAGGGCCTGCTCGCTGTCCTCGGTCCCCCAGCCCCATTTCTCGTAGACGGTCCACAGCGGGACATGGGCGAAGACGACGACCGGCGTGCTGTCGCCGAGGCCGGCCACGTCCTTCTTCAGCCAGTCGAGCTGCTCCTGCCCGAGCAGGCCGAGCTTGCCGGCCTTGAGGTTCGCCACGTTGACCAGGCCGACGAAATGCACGCCCTTGTGGTCGAAGCTGCGCCAGCCCATCCCCTGCGTCCCCTTGCCGTAGCGCTCCAGGTAGCGCTTGCCGTCGTCGGTGAACAGGTCGTGCTCGCCGGGGACGTAGAACGTCTCGCCGCCCTTGTAGCCCTTGAGGACCTCGGCGCAGGTGTCGAACTCCTCCGGCTTCGACAGGTGCGTCAGGTCGCCGGTGTGCAGCAGGAGGTCGGGGCGCTCCTTGAGAGCGTTGAGCTTGTCGATGGCGACCTGGAGGGTCGCCGTCACGTCCTTGTTGGGCTCCTTGGCGAAGCCAATGTGGCTGTCGCTGACCTGGGCGAAGGAGAAGTCGCCCTTCTTGTCGGCGGCATCGGCGGCCTTGTCGCCGACCTGGCTGCACCCGGGAATGCCGGCGCCGACGGTCCAGACCAGGCCGGTGCCGACCCAGGCCATGCACTGGAGGAAGCCGCGGCGGTCGATGCCGTCGCCAGCGACGTTCTGTTCGATCGTTTTGTCCATCGTATTTATCCTCATTTAAGGGCGATCACTTGACGATGACCTTGCCGGTCATGTGGGGGTGGACGGCGCAGAAGTACTCGTAAGTCCCCGGCGCCGCGAAGACGAAGGCGAAGGTGGCGTCGGTGTCCAGGGCTCCGGAGTCGAACGCCTTCGGTTTGACGGTGCTCGTCACGGTGTGCGGCGAGTCGTCGTGGTTGACCCAAGTGACCTTGGTGCCGGCTGTGACGGTGATTTCGCGCGGCGAGTAGGCGAAATTATCGATGACCACTCGGGCGGCGTCCGCCTCGGGCATGGCTGGCTCGGCGTGGGCCGTCGGGGCGGGCGACGGCGGGGGACTCACCGGGGGGGCGGGCGCGGGGGGCGGGCCGCAGCCGGCGAGGAGCGCCGGCACAACAACCAGTAGGACGACGGCGGGCGCGCAGCGGTAGCGCATTCCGGGCCTCCTTTTCATGGAGTGGGGATGGGGGGGTTGCCTGGAAGCGGCCGGGGGCGTCCCGGCCGCGTTGAGATTCTCTACCGCCGCGGGACGGCGTCTATTCCCGCGCCGACAGTTTTTTCTGACCGTCACGGATTGTGGGGTGGCCGGTCGGCTCTCGGTCCGCGCCTCGGGACCGGCCTCGTGTGGGGAGTAGTGTGCCACCCCCCATACCCCTGTGGCCAGCGATTTTTCCGGCCGGGTTTATTGGACGGTCGCAGCTGGGCTGAGTCGGCGCAGCTGCGACCCCGATTTCTGGCGTCCGCCGCCGCAGTCTAGTTAATTATGGCGGCGACCCTCCTGGCGAGATGGCAAAATCCCGGGGATTTTCCATTTCTTCTTCGCGGATAGTCTTTGTCCTATCGAAAATGCCGCCAGATTTAATTGGACTGTGCCCGCCCCGGCCCCTCTCCTTCCCCCCGTGACTCTTCGTTCCCCCGAGGCATTCCCATGCTCCACTTCGACCCCCTACTCCAACAACTCATCGGCCCCGCCGGTTCGCTCGCCGTCGCCGCCACCGACGAGGTCACCCGCAACCTCGCCATGCTCATCGAGGGCGAGTGCCAAGGACTCGGCCCCCTCGCCGCCGCCCAGAAGTTCGGCTTCAGCAAGCAACGCTACTTCCAGATCCGCCGCGCCTTCCTCGCCGACGGCGCCTCGGCCCTGCAAAGCCAGCGGCCCGGCCCCAAGCGCCCCTCCCGCCGCACCGACCAGGCCGTGCGCCAGGTCATCCGCCACCGCTTCCTCGACCCCGAGGCCTCCGCCGAGGTCATCGCCCAGAAGCTCCGCCAGGCCGGCTGTCCCCTCAGCACCCGCAGCGTCGAACGCGTCATCGCCGATTTCGGCCTTCAAAAAACAACTCTATCGCCCCCCGGCGGCCCCTCATGCCGAAGTCGAAACAGCAAACGCAGGCTCCTTATCGCGATCTTCAGACGTCCATTGCCACGGAGATGCTCGACCGGGTTGGAGCGACCTTGGAGCGGCTTCGGAGCTTGGTCCCCCGAGCGACCCCGGCAGCCCTGGCCGGGATCGCGTTGGCGCTCAACGGTATAGCCGAACGCCTTGCGGGCGCCGTCGATTCGGTGGAGTCGTTCGGCCTGGTGGTGGATCAGTCGGCGGCCTGCGCGGCAGAGGCGATGCCGACCCCGGCCGGCACTTCGGCCCCATCCTGACCGGCTTGCTCACGCCTCTGTCTCAGGCCGCGGACGAGTCGCTGGCGGACCCGCTCGTGACTCACCCCGGTTGCCCGGGCGATCTCATGCAGGGTCATGTCGTGCAAGTAGTACATCTCGACGGCCAGCTTGTCCTGGGGCTTGAGCATGCCGAGCAGTCGTCGCAACAACTCCCGCTCGTCGTCGAACTCGGCGCGGTCGTCGGGCGCCTCGCCCTGCTGGTCCTCGACGGCCCACTCCTCGCCGTCATCGCCGAGCGGCAGGCTGGCCAGCCGGCGGTAGCGGCGGGTTTCGAGGACCCGGAGCAGGTACCAGCGGACCGCCTTGTAGGCGATGGCCGCGAAGGGGAGTTCGCCCGCCGGATCGAACGCGGCCGCCCCACGCATGAGCCCGATGACGGCCTCTTGTTTCAGGTCGTCGTCGTCCAGCCCGACGGCCCGGGCGCGGTGGGCGAAGCTCCCGGCGACGCGGTAGGCCAAGGGCAGGTTCTGGCCGGCGAGCTGGCGGACGTCGGCGGTGGAGCAGGTGGACATGCGGGGCTGGGCGACCGATGAGAGGATGGAGCAGGTGTCCGGCATGGGGGACCTCGGCGCATGGGGAAGCGACCGGGGCCATTGTACACGACCTGTCTGGATTTAGCGCTGCCTAATAGAATCACATCGCTTCTCCGGAATCCCGCTGGGCCAATCCCTGGAGCCTGCGATGCACCAGCTGAGCGACCGAGAGTTAACGATTGCCCTATTCAACCTGGTCGGCGCGCTCGCCGAACGCCTGACGGGCGAGATACCCGTAGTGAAGGTGTACGACCCGAACGGCCAGTTCGTGGCCCTCAAGCCGGCGACGCAGAACGTGAGGTGGGGTCCGGCTGTCGGCGATCGCGTCCTCGCGGAACCCCTCGTCGGCCCCAATTAAACCCCTATCGTGGCCGCTGCGAACAACGTTACACAGCCGCAGTTGTCGCAGGCGACGGGCACGACTCGAACCCCTTGCGCGGTGATGACCTGGCCAGGCAGGGTCTCCCTCATGACCACAAGGTCGCCCCCGCTCCAGTTGCTATCCCCGCACGCCTGGCAGGTGCGCTGAGGACACTTCTGGGCGAGCCAGTCTTTGACCTTCTGGCGCTGTGCAGCATCGAGGGGCATGGACGGTTCCTCCTGTCGGGCGTTGTCCGTCTGGGTCCCACCTCGGGGGCAGGGAAGTCTACCTGCGTGAAGAAGCTGGGTGGGGACCTTGCCGTCGCCGACATGGACATGGACAAGCACTTCTCCATAACACACTCGCCGCCTTTCGAGGACGTGCTTGGTTGGATGCTGGAGCAAACCCCGGGCCAGGAGGTGCTGGCGGTGAGCGCCCACAGGGAGATGCTCCTGGACATGACCGCGGCCAAGCGGCGCGGAGAACTTCCCGACCAGTTCGCCCGCCTCCTGTTCGTCTACCTGCGCACGCCCGATCCCGTGAAGCACCATGAGCGCCTGATGCTGCCGAACGCACATGGCCAGGCTCGCCCGGATTGGCACGTTGAGGGCGTGCTGGCGGGCCAGGAGGCGATGCACGCCGCGTGCAAGGACTTGGCCGACGTGACCCTCAACACCGCGAG
>DATFNV010000432.1:0-6315 GCA_035266225.1 Gemmataceae bacterium | reverse complement strand
ACCACGGTGTCGTGGAGCCCTGACGGCCGCTGCGCCCTTTCAGGGAGCGTTGACAGTACGCTGCGGCTGTGGGAGGTGTCCAGCGGCAAGTGCCTCCGCACCTTCCAGGGGCACACGAACACGGTGACCTCGGTGTCGTGGAGCTCCGACGGACGCTTCGCCCTCTCGGGGAGTTATGACCAGACGCTGCGGCTGTGGGAGGTGTCCAGCGGCCAGTGCCTTCGCACCTTCGAGGAGCACATGGACAAGGAGACCATCGCCGCTAAGGCGGCCCTACTGGCCGGGATACTGGGGGGGAATCGCCGCACCTGGGAGGGGCCCATGGACAAGGTGACCACGGTGTCGTGGAGCCCTGACGGACGCTATGCCCTCTCAGGGGGTCGGGACTGGACGCTATGGCTGTGGGAGGTGTCCAGCGGCCAGTGCCTCCGCACCTTCCAGGGGCACACGGAAGATGTGACCTCGGTGTCGTGGAGCCCCGACGGACGCTTCGCCCTCTCGGGGAGTGCTGACGAGACGCTGCGGCTGTGGGAGGTGTCCAGCGGCCAGTGCCTTCGCACCTTCCAGGGGCACACGAGTCGGGTGTTTTCGGTGTCGTGGAGCCCCGACGGTCGCTACGCCCTCTCGGGGAGCGAAGACAAGACGCTACGGCTGTGGGAGGTGTCCAGCGGCCAGTGCCTCCGCACCTTCCAGGGGCACACGGAAGATGTGACCTCGGTGTCGTGGAGCCCCGACGGACGCTTCGCCCTCTCGGGGAGTGCTGACGAGACGCTACGGCTGTGGGAGGTGTCCAGCGGGAAGTGCCTGCGCACCTTCGAGGGGCACACGGACTCGGTGCGCTCGGTGTCGTGGAGCCCCGACGGCCGCTGCGCCCTCTCGGGAAGCCGTGACGAGACGATACGGCTGTGGGAGTTGGACTGGGAGTTTGAACCGAACCAACCGGCGGACTGGGACGAAGGAGCGCGGCCGTTCCTCACCACGTTCCTGACCCTTGGCACCCCCTACGGCGATGACCTGGTCCGTCGGGGCAAGCCCTCCTGGGCCGAGGCCCACTTCCGTCGCTTGCTCGACCAGCTCGGCTGCGCTGGCTACGGTTGGCTCCGGCCCGAAGGCGTCCGCCGCGAACTCGAAAAGATGGCCGCCACCTGGCAAGGCCCGCCGCCGCTGACCTGATCGGGTAGAATCGGCTGCGACCCTAGAGGAATGAATGATGACCCTGCAATCCTTGCTCACGGAACCCGGCCGCGTGGACGAACCGCGGGCCGCTCCGGAGTATTCCGACGTGTTGAGCCGGGTCGCCGCCGAAGGCAAACCGCTGATCGTCCGCCGCAACGGCGCGGACCTGGCGGCCGTCATCCCTCTGGAGCACCTGGAGCTGCTGCGCGAAGTCGCCGCTCGGCAGGCAGTGGAACAGCGGGCGGCGCAAATCGATTGGGACCGTGTGCCGAAAACGCAGCGGCCGCCGCAGGAGTGGTTTGACGATAGCGACAATCCCTTTGAGCCGGAAGAAACGTCGAAATCGTGAGGGCGGCTCGTCTCCCGCAGCCGCCGCTCTTTCCGAGGACACACACGGAGTTCGCAACCATGCGCCCGCTCGCTCTCCTTCGATGCATCGCCAGGGCCGCGCTCAAGCAGGCCGCCAACCTCGTCGGCTTCGGCCTGGGCGACGTCGTCGAACAGGTGTGGAACGACTGGAACAAGGAAAAAGAAGAGGCCGCACGACGTGCCGAGGTCGAGGCCATCGTCCGCATGGCGGCGGACGAGTTCCGCAAGCACGTGGCCGACGTGGTCCGCGAAGTCGCCGCAGGGCAGCCCGCGGCCGTGCAGCAACAGGTGTCGCGCTGCCTCGAAGAGTTGCCGGAGATGTTGCGCCTGTCGTTGCGGCGGCCGGAAGACCCCAGCGGCCGGAGCGTCCCGCCCGCCCTGCCGCTGCGGCAAGCGCAGGATCTCGTGTCGCTGCTGCGGCCGGCGGCCGACCCGCCTCCTGCCACCGTCACCCTCACGCAGATCGCCGGCCCGCTGCAAGGGCGGCAAGTCGTCTTCACCGAACGCGCGTCCTGCATCCTCGGCCGCGACGACGACTGCGACCCGCATTTCCCCACGGACAGCAAGGAGCACCAGGTACACCGGAGCATCTCGCGGCACCACTGCCTCATCGACGTCAACCCGCCGGATGTCTGCGTGCGCGATCTCGGCAGCCGCAACGGCACCTTCGTCAACGACGACATGATCGGACAGCGCAAGAAGGAAGAGGAGCGCGGGAAGCCTCTCCCGGAGCGTGCGCTCAAGGACGGCGACGAGCTGCGGCTCGGCCACCGCGAATCCGCCGCCTTCCGAATAAGCATCGTCGTGCCGGCGCGGTGCCTGGAGTGCGGGACGGCCATTTCCGACGACGGCAAGGCGGCCTGCGAGGTGTCGCCGGCCGTCTACGCCGCTGTTGGAGTCCCGCCTTTAGGCGGTTCGAGGCAGTCGCCGACGCCGGACGGGGGCAGACCGCCTAAAGGCGGGACTCCAACAGGGGGCGTCTACCGCTGCGAGCGATGCCGAGCGAAGGCTGCGGCCGCCGGCCGACCCCAACCCGGGCGAACCTGCACCCGCTGCGGTCGGGACGTCAGCGGCGAGGCGGGAGCCGACCGGCCCGGCGAGTTCGTCTGCGCCGCCTGCCGCACCGCCTCTGACCGGCCGACCGTCTCCGGGTACACCATCCTTGGCAAGCTCGGCCAGGGCGGCATGGGGGCGGTGTGGAAGGCCAGGCACGAAGAGAGCAAGCGGTTGGTGGCCATCAAGGTGATGTTGCCGCAGGTCGCCGCCGACGAGCGCGCTGTCAAGCAATTCCTGGGCGAGATGGCCCTCACGCGGATGCTCAATCACCGCAACGTCGTCCGCCTGTGGGACGCCGGCTACTCGCAGGGCACCTTCTTCCTGACGCTGGAGTTCTGCGACGGCGGCAGTGTGGCCGACCTGCTGCGGCAGCGCGGCGGGACGCTGCCGGTGGACGAGGCGGTCGAGATCACCCTGCAAGCGCTGGAGGGATTGCACCACGCCCACACCGGCCTGGGTCCGGGCAAGGTGCTGGTCCACCGCGACATCAGCCCAGACAACCTGTTCCTGTCCGGCCAGGGGAGTGCTCGGGTTGTCAAGGTGGGCGACTACGGCCTGGCCAAGGCGTTCGATGACGCCGGGCTGAGCGGTTCGACGCGCACCGGAGAAGCGGCCGGCAAGCCGTACTTCATGCCGCAGCAGCAGGTGATCCACTACAAGAAGGTCGGGCCGGAGGTGGACGTTTGGGCGATGGCCGCGTCGCTGTACCGCATGCTGACAGGGAAGTACCCGCGCGACTTCGAGGGGCGCGACCCGTGGATCGCCGTGCTGGAGACGGCCCCGGTGCCCATCCGCGAGCGGAAGGCGTCCATCCCGGCGAAGCTGGCGGCGGTGATCGACCTGGCCCTGGTGGACGAAAAGGACCTGCACTTCCGGACGGCGGCCGCATTCCGGGACGCCCTGGAGGACGCCGTGTGATCGAGGGGCCGGTTGCGCGAGTCCGGGCTGGGGTGAGTGCCGCGGCCTTCGCCCGGCAGCCAGCGGAAAACCGTCCCATCAGTAGGTGTCGAAGTTCTCAGGTTCTCCGGTGCTCGCGGTCGCTTCGACGCCGATGTTCGTGAGGAGCTTTTCGATGCCCGCCACTCCTCACCTGGGCGGGCCTTGCCGGCATAGACATGGGGCGCTTTGCGCCCGCGGCAGGGCCGCCTGCCGCGTCCGATAAACGCAGATTATGTTCAGTGGGTCGCCGTGCGTCGGCAGCTACCCTTCCGGCACAGGTACACGTCCGCTGACGCTCTTGAGCGTCGCCTTGCGCCTGACCCCCGGCAAGGCGCATGCGGCACCGGCTCCGGTCTGTGCGGAGGGCGTTCGGGCGGTGTCAGGGTGGGCGAGCCGACGGGTTCCCCGCTCTTGCCCGTGCCGTTCCTTCCGCTCGTGGTGCGGGTGGGGAGCGATCACGGCGGGCGCCGCCGCGGCTTTCGCGGCGGTTTCTTTCGTTCCCCGGCGTCTTTCACGGCCTTCAACTCTGCCTCCAGTTCGGCGACGGCGGGCAGGCTGCTTTGCAGTTCCTGGGGAAGCGACTCGACCAACTTGGTCACGTAGCTGGAAATGCCAACGGGTTTGGCGATGTCACGGAGGGCGTACTCGATGACGGTTTGGTTGCCGGCCTTGCAGAGGATAAGGCCGATGGAAGGCTTGTCGTCGGGGTGGCGGAGCAGGTCATCCACCGCCGACGAGGGCGAAACCGGTCCCGAGTTCCAGGAGGAACTGACGGACGTGGGCCAGGAGGCCGCGTTGCAGTTCCCGCTCGTGAGCGTCGTCGGCAAGGGTGAGGAAATCGAAGTTGTAGGGATCCTTCAGGGCCTGCTGGGCCAGGTCGGACTGCGGCGGGGCAGGGTGCGTGTGAAGTTGGTGGCCGCCTGGCCCTGCCGGCGGTAGAGGTCGCTGTCGATCTGGTGGTCGAGGAGGGGCTGGCTCCAACCGTGCTCCAGGGCCTTGTGGGCATACCAAAGGAGCTCGGGCAGGTCCTTGGCCTCTCGATCAGCAGGACGTTGTGAAACCAGGGGAGTCAGGCCATTGGCTCGGGTGGCGACGCGGGGTCGGATTGTCTCGCAGCCTGCGAGACAATTTGATCGGCGCCGGGGTAGGCCCGGTCGAAAGCCCGCATGCGGTAGACGTTGGGCCGGGAGAAGCCGCCGACGCCGGGGAAGGCGGCCTGCAAGTCCTTGCCGAAAAAGAGCCTCCTCAGCAGAATTCGTGGGTGAAATTCGGCTCCGGGAGAGCCCCAAGTCGATGATACAACGCGATTTTCACGCCGCGCAGCGTCCGAAACCCATACGCCTTTCTCATGGCCAGTTTCGCGTTGTAGTTCAGCCCCTCCACGCTGCCCGACGACACCGTCCCTTGGGCACGAAACCAGTTCCAAAGCAGCCCCTCGTGGGCCCGCAGCATCCGGGCCACTTTCTTCATGGGCTCGATCCGCGAACGCATCGCCTTGACGCACCACTCCCGCAGGAAGCGGCCCGCCCAGTAGGCCGAGCGGTACTCCCAGAAACGCTGGAACTCCTCCTTCAGCAGGTACGCCCGCACCGCCTTCAGGTTGTACTTCAGCAGCTCCTTCAGCTTCACCGCCTGCTGCTCCGTCAGGTTCTCCGGCCGCTTCAAGAGTACCCGGCGCGCGTGCTTCAGCACCGGCTCGTAGCCATCCTGCTTCAGCCGCTTGACCTCCGCCGCCCGCACCTCGTCGATGGCCTTGTTCCTCTTGGCCATGACGTGGTAGCGGTCCAGCACGTGGGTCGCCTGCCGAGCCCGCTCGGCGATGACCGTCAGGTACGGCTTCCACATGTCGCTGCAGATGAAGCGCAGGGCGGCGGCGCGGACGGCCCCGAAGAGATCGAAGAACCCGCGCAGGCTCTTCTCGGTCCGCTCGGCCCCGACCCACAGGAGCCGCTTGCAACCGTCCTGGATCTGGTAGACCAGCGTCAGGTACTTGTGCCCCTTGCGCCACTGGATCTCGTCGATCCCCACGGCCGTGACGCCCTCCAGCGAGCGGTTGGCGATCCCCCAGAGCACCGCCAGGGTCACGGCGCGGTAGACGGTATTCCAACTGGTGCGGAAGATGTCGGCCACCTCCTGCCAGGCCAGCCGCTTGGCCCAGCGCGCCAGGAACCACTGCTAGGCCGTCGTCAACTGCTCCTTGCCCGACGCCCAGGGCACGCGCTCGGCCGTGACGCCGCAGCCGGGGCAATCGACGCGCCGCAGGGCGTAGACGAGGAAGACGGCGATGCCCCACAGGGGCACGAACTGGAAGCGGCGGGCCGGCAGGCGGTCGTAGCCGGGCCGCTTCTGCCCGCAGCCGGAGCAGACGGGCTTGCCGTTGGCCCGGGGCTCGACCCTGACGTCGAGGGCCAGGCCGTCGTCGCCGTCGCGGAAGCGGGCCTCACGGTAGACAAAGGACTTGTGCCGCTGCACGCGATTGAGGATAGTTTGTACTTGCATCCTGTCCTGCCCTCGGGGGATGGTTCGTCAAGCAAACCCATCCTTACCGAAAGGCGGGGCAGGATGCATCGCCTCTTTGCGGGGCAGCGGCACGAACGCAGGACAGCGAAGGGCCCAGGCCGGCCACAGGACGCTCTGCTCCTCTTCGAGGGCCTCCTCTCGCATAGAATCTCACCCACGAATTCTGCTGAAGACCTCCTTTGTTTTCGAGTAGGCGGGTGCGTCCCCGAAGAAAATGTGGGGGTTTAGCCCATGTGTTAGCCCGTATTCACACTA
>DATFNV010000431.1:0-7176 GCA_035266225.1 Gemmataceae bacterium | reverse complement strand
GGGTAATACGGCGCGAAAGTCGGGCGGGAATGATATGAGTAGAGAGTCAAGGACGGGGACAGGTAAGGGTGTGAAAATGCGGACAAAAGGATAAAAAGTGTGTCCAAAATCCTTTCGTGAACCGTTACCGTGCCAGGCCGGTGGACGCCGTAGACCGCCGTGGTGAAGCGTACCGTGGGTGGGATGACCGACTCAATTGTGGGATGGTCCAGGGCGATGGTGGGCACTCGGCGCAAGTGGTCTACCGCCGCTTCGGAAAACCGGGCGACCCCTTCGCTGCCCACCAGCAAGCAAGCATCGACCTCGCCCCGCTCCAGCATGTTGTTGGCGGAAAACTCGCCAGGGTTGTAGCGAGGGTAGCCCCTGGAAAGGCTCACACTGAAGGGGTAGCCGGTTTGCCAGGTCAGAACCGTGTCCGCCCCGGTCACGTCACCCTGAACTCGCATCCTTCGGGCAAAAAAGCGGGTGTAGTCGTTCAGGTCACGAACCAACAACAGAAGCGCTTCGACATTGTGGTGGCCCAAACCTGTCATGCTCAGGCCCAGGCCGAAGAAGACGATACCGTAGCGGCATGACTTCATCCGATGGGCCAAGTCTTTCAGCAGCGGCAACGGTGCGCCAGTCGAGGCGGTTGCCTCCACCGGCCCACCCCGGACCAAGCTGCGGAGCGTCACCAGGGCTTCAAAATCGCAGCCTGGCTTCACCGGCAAGAACAAATCCGCTGCCTCGGTGCTGGCGGTCGGTTTCACGTCGGCCACGACGAGAGTACGGTCCGCCCGGCCGCCGGGGATGAATCGGCCTCTGGGCAGGACGGAGTAGCGCTCGAAGTGGCGGGGGTGGCTCTCAACCGGGTTCGACCCCCAAAAGATCACAAGGTCGGCCCGGTTCTTTATCTCGCCCAAGGTGCACGTGGACTCCCCGACCTCTTGGAGTGCCATTACGGATGGGGCGTGGCAGCGCGAGGCGGTGGTGTCGATGGTGGCCCCGATTTGCTCGGCCAGGGCAATGGCAGCACGCTGGCCTTCGGTGCTGCTGCGGGACAGGCCGTAGATCAGGGGAGAGGAGGCCGTTCGCAGAATGTCCGTCGCCCGCACCAAGGCGGCTTCGAGCGAGGCGGCCTGGCCTGCGATCTGAGCGACCGGGGGCTGGAGGGTATCCTGGCCCAGAAACCACGGCTCGGCCAGGCGGCAGGCACCCTCGGCCCTGGCGATTCGGCCCCGATCCAACGTGATCCGCAGGTCGTCGCAGACACAGCCGCAAACCGTGCAGGCAACATTCTCGATTACTTCCATCGATTACCTCGTTCCATCCAGCTAGGACGTTCACAGCAACCCCCTGGGTAATCCTACGGTCTGCGGCCTGACTGTGCGGCCCTGTCACCGGCGGAATCCCTGCGAAGGGGGCTTGTCCGGGAGGCCGGTCCTTCCGCAAGATGACAACAGACGACACAGGAGGTTCGGGTTTTCCTCGAAGCTGGCATCATGCCTTGCCTCGCCATTCTCTGGGCGGGAGTCCTTCATGGCTGTCGAGTTGGTGCCTGGGGCGCTGGAGGGCGTTATGGGTCGGGTCCGCCTCGCTCTGTTCGCTCGTTCACCCTGGCGATACAACCGGCAGAGTCCGGCCCCATGCCTCGCACAATCTTGACGTGGAATGTTGCCACAACTGAAAAAGGGGTGATAAGATATGGGCCGTGTGACCGACACAATTTCACTAATCGGCCTGTGTATAGGGGGTAGAGACATGCCACGGGGAATACCGAAGAAGCAGCCGGACGCCCAGGACCAGCAGAACGGGGCGGGGAGGACCAAGGGCGGCCGCATCAACAAGTTGCAGTGCGTCCGGGATGCGCTGCACGAACTCGGCAACGACGCCCAGCCCAGGGCTATTCAGGACTTCCTGAAGCACCGGTTCGACCTGGACATGAACACGAAGTTCATCGGCACCTACAAAGGGACCATCTTGAGGGGGAAGTCGGGGCAGAGCGGCATCATGCGCACACCGGCGGCCACCGCGCCGGCTGAAGTGCCGGTGCCGCCGAAGGCATCTCCCCAGGTCGGAGGAACGAACGGCGGCATCAGCGTGGACGACATCCGGGCGATCAAGGCGCTGGTCGATAGGCTCGGGGCGGACGGCGTGCGGCAAGTCGCCGAAGTGCTGTCGGAGTGAGCGCTCTCGTCAAACAGTAGCCCTCCTGCTTGCCGGGAGGGCCTTTTCGTTCCTCGGCCGCAGAGCAGGCGTGGGCGCCCCCCGCTTAGTCGCACAAGTCGATCCACTGCTGCATTTCCTGAATGCGGCATTGCTCGGCAGACGGCGGTGGCTTTCCAGGTAATCGGCGCCTTCCGTGCCTGGCGGGCGCTTCTGCTCGCCGAAGTCCTCCTCCGCCCCGTCCAGGCAGCACGCAGCTGCACACCCCGAGAGTGGGCAATCCTCGGCACACTCGTGGGCAGTTCTGCCACACGGCCGAATTCGAGCCGGGAAGCCAGGGAAACTGCGGGACTTCGCCGCAACCGCCGCCACCAATCGGCCCGAATGTTTTTCTGCCCTTGGCGCCACCCTCCCCGACGCCGATGTAGGACTGTCTCCTAAATTCCTTCAGCCCGAAAGCGATTACCGGGACAGAAGTTAAACCGCCGAGAGCGGTGCGATGACTTGGGCCGCTCGGGGCCTCCCCGGCACCGAGCAGGGGCTCAAACGCGTCGGGTCGGCATGGCCTTTGCTTTCACCATCGAGCAGCACCGCCGGCCGAGGACGAGGCCCGCACCTCTCCTCACGGCCGCTCCTGAATTCCGCACCTTGGCTTGTCTCCTCCCCGACACCCAATCTGACTGAGGAGGTCACATGAACCCCTTGAAGGCATCCGCCCAGTTCGCCGCCTACGTCTGGTACACGGAAGTGAGAGAGGGCACGAAGTCCCACGACGAGGCGATCCGGTTCGCCGAGGGCAACTGGGCGGCCTTCCTCCCTTCCGCCCACAAAGGCTGGGGCAAGCTGTTGATGCGGGTGGCGAAGCCGAGGCGTGCCGATGGCGGGCGGGTGCGCCGGCGTCACGCAGGACGGCCGGCGAAGACGCCGGCGCCGGCGATGGCCGGGGTGAACTAACCACTGTCCGCCGGGGCCGCAGCCGGAGGGAGCGTCGTGTACCACACGATCCAGTTTGGCGCCGAGTTCGTGGCGGACCTCGAAGTGTCGTCGAAGCAACCGCTGGAGCGAGTCGTCCTCCGCAAGGGCGACCGCCTCAAGGCGCAGGTCCGCCCCTACGTGGTGGAGACGAAGACAGGCCCCGCCGAGGTCGCCGACCTGTTCTTCGAGGACGGCACTGCCGCCCGGAGGGGGCCGTTCCGCTGCTTCGCCTTCGTGGATTAAGGCATGGGGCCAGCAATGGATCGAACCCGGCCCACGGACCGGCCAGGGGGACGAGGCGCTGCGGGATTGCTTGTGCCGTGAGGCGCCGTCCGGCAGAGCGCCGGTCCTCAGACGCCGACCGCAACCGGCTCGGGCCTGGCCGTGACGGTTCTCCCTTCGGCTTCCTTCTTGAGTGCCGCCTCGGTCGTCCTCGCCCTGTCGTACTCGGCGTCGGCGCCAGGGAGGGGAGCAACCTCTTCCAGGGCAGCCGCAGCCAATCGGAGCAGCAGTTCCCGGCGTTGGGCAAGCAGTGGCCCGAGCGGGAGCCGGGCCGCTTCGGCCCGGCGAAGTCTCTGCCCCAGGGCGGCGATCGGCGCCCCGAGGAAGCCGTCATCGATCCCCGCCGCATACATCCGCTCGCCCAAGGCGAGCTTGGCGGCAGTGAAGGCCCGCCGCAACCGCTTCGTGCGAGAAGAGCCTGCGCCACCCGTCACCGGGGCGGCGGAAGAAGTCCACGTCATCATCGTTGTTGGAGAGTGTTTGCTCTGCCTGATAAGAAAGGGTTCGAGAATCCAGCGTTATCGAGCTACGTCGGGGCACTGGAAAGGTAGCACGTCCTGTGCCGCAGGGGTGCCTGGAGGGCAGTATAGCGCACGCCGATCCGTAGGCAAGGGCTTTCTGTGGCTGAGGCGCAGGTTTTCCGGGACCAAGGGCGTTTGCGGTGAACAATCCGGGCTAACGGGGCAAGATCGGGTGGCCGGTCGGGGCGGGTGAAGAAAAAGGGGCCTACCCCGTCCGTGGGCCGGCCCCTCCGTGCTGTTCCGCAACACGTTGATGTCATCCCTGACGGCGTGCCGTAGACAGAAGGGCAGCATCTTAAATGCTCCCCGGTCATTTGCAAGAGCGCTGTCGCCAGGTCGAGCGCACATCCTCGAACCTGATGACCCCTGCCAGCACGCTCATCGGGCGGCGTAACCATTTGCGGCGGCCCTTACTCCCTGGTAGCATTCAGACCAGCCGGACCCGAATCCCATCCGCCGACCAGGGAGGCTGGCGCCCATGAGCGAACCCGAAGTCCTGACCGGCCCCCTCGTCCCGACGTCCCCGGAAGTGGCCGAGGCAGGTGCCGCACCGCCCAACCTGCCGCAGCACATCGGTCGCTACCGGGTCAAGGCACCGAAGCGGAAGGGAGCGGCACATGGCGAAAGAACACCCCAGGCTGAAGCTCGGCAAGAGAGCGTCCTTCGTCAAGACTCATAGCAAGCAGTTGCCACAGGAGAACGAAACCTGGGAGGCCGACTTCCAAGCGCTGCCCAAGCCGATCACGCAGAGCGAGACGCATTACCTGGGAATGTCGAATCCGGCCCGCCCCAGGATCGACCGACCCTTGTGGAAAAACTAAGAGTCTGTTGCGAAAGCCGCTTGCGGCTTAGCGGATTCCAGGCTTCCGCTAAGCCGCAAGCGGCTTTCCCAACAGACTCTAAGACGTTATGCGGCGTATGGGGACGCTACAGGATGAACTTACTCAGGTCCTCCGTCTCCAGGATTTCCGTCAGCCGGCCGCGCACGTACTTGCCGTCGATGACGACGTGCTTGTCGGCCAGGTCCGGCCCCTCGAAGCTGACGTCCTCGACGACGCGCTCGAGGATGGTGTGCAGCCGCCGGGCGCCGATGTTCTGCGCCGTCCGGTTCACCTCGCAGGCGATGTCCGCCAGCGCCTCGATGCCGTCGGGGGTGTACTCCAGCTTCAACCCCTCGGTGGCCAGCAGTTCGGCGTATTGCTTGGTCAGGGCGTGCTTCGGCTCGGTCAGGATGCGCAGGAAGTCCTCACGCTTCAGGTCGGTCAGCTCGACGCGGATCGGGAAACGCCCTTGCAGCTCGGGCATCAGGTCGGACGGCTTGGACAGGTGGAAGGCCCCGGCGGCGATGAACAGGACGTGGTCGGTTCGCACCGGGCCGTAGCGCGTGTTGACCGTGGTGCCCTCGACGACCGGCAGCAGGTCGCGCTGCACCCCCTGGCGCGACACGTCCGGGCCGTGCCCCGACGACGGGCCGCACACCTTGTCCAGCTCGTCGATGAAAATGATGCCGCTGTTCTCGGCCAACTCGACGGCGCGCTCGTTGACCGTCTGCCGGTCGATAAGCGCCTCGGTCTCCTGCTCCAGGAGAATGCGGCGGGCCTCGCGCACGGTCACCTGCCGCTGCTGCTGCGACTTGGGCATGATGCGCTCGAACATGCTCTGGAGGTCCATTTCCATGTTCTCCAGGCCGGCGCTGCCCAGGATCTGCACCGGCACCACCTTCTGCTCGATCTGCAACTCGATTTTGCGGTCCTCGAAGTCGCCGGCTTCGAGGCGGGCCTTCATCTTGTCGCGGGTGCGCTGGCGGCGGTCGTTGCCCTCGGCGTCGTCCGGCTCCCAGTTGCCCGAGGCCGGCAGCAGCAGGTCGAGGAGGCGCTCGGTGACGCGCTCGCGGGCGCGCTCTTCGACGACCTTGCGCTGCTCCTGCTTGACGATGCTGACGGCGGCCTCGGCGAGGTCGCGCACCATGCTCTCGACGTCGCGGCCGACGTAGCCGACCTCGGTGTACTTGGTGGCCTCCACCTTGATGAACGGGGCGCCGACGAGCTGGGCGAGGCGGCGGGCGATCTCGGTCTTGCCGACACCGGTGGGGCCGATCATGATGATGTTCTTGGGCGTCACGTCCTTGCGCAGCTCCGCCGGCAGCTGCTGCCGCCGCCAGCGGTTGCGGATGGCCACGGCCACGGCGCGCTTCGCCGCCGCCTGCCCGACGATGTAGCGGTCCAACTCCTGCACGATCTGGCGCGGCGTCAGGTCTGCCACGGGTGTTCTCCTTGGTTTAGCGGCCGCCCTCGGGGCGGCGCGGATTCATCGATTCGCGAAACGATAAATCGAGGGCGGCCGCTAAACAATTACACTTCTTCGACTTCGATATTCCGATTGCTGTAGATGCACAGGTCGCCGGCGATCTCCAGGGCGGCGCGGACGATCTCGGGCGCCCCCATCTCGGAATAGGCCAGCAGCGCCCGGGCCGCGGCCAGGGCATAACTGCCGCCGGAACCGATCGCGGCCGCCCCTTCGGTGGGCTGGATGACGTCGCCGGTGCCGCTGACCACCAGCAGGCTGTCGCGATCGACCGCGATCATCATCGCCTCCAGGCGGCGCAGGACGCGGTCGGTGCGCCAGTCCTTGGCCAGTTCGGTCGCCGCCCGCGGCACGCTCCCCTGGTGGTCCTTCAGCTTGGCCTCGAAGCGCTCCATGAGGGCGAAGGCGTCGGCGCTGGCGCCGGCGAAGCCGACCAGCACCTTGCCGCCGTGCAGCCGGCGGATCTTGCGGGCGTCGCTCTTCATGACCACGTTGCCGAGCGTCACCTGGCCGTCGCCGCCCAGCGCCACCTTCCCCTGGCGGCGCACCGCTAGAATCGTCGTCGAACGGATCTTGTCCACCGCTATCTCCCCTTCCCCCTTTGCCGCCCGTAGAAAAGAAATGGCCCCGGGCGGCACGCCGTGTGCTTCCCCATAACTGGACAGCCGGGCGGTCGTTCCTCGGCCCACACCCCACGGATCATCATACGGCCTGGCGCCGCAGCGCCGCAACCGTGGCTTTTACGGGAGGGAATTGCATGTTTTCCGCAACCGGCCGGAGGTGCCTGGTCGTCGCCCTGCTCAGCGGCCTGCTCAGTACGGCCCCGGCCCTCGCCGCCCTCACCGCCGAGGTGCGCGACGAGGCCAAGATGTTCAAGCCCGAGACCGTCAAGGAGGCCGACGCGATCATCCGGGCGATCAAGCGAGACCACAGCCTGGACCTCCTCATC
>DATFNV010000430.1:0-3429 GCA_035266225.1 Gemmataceae bacterium | reverse complement strand
ACAATGTCGAAGCGCTTCTGTTGTTGGTTCGTGACCTGAACGCCTACACCCGCTTTTTCGCCCGAAGGATGCGAGTCCAGGGTGACGTTACCGGGGCGGACACTGTTCTGACCTGGCAGACCGGCTACCCCTTCAGTGTGAGCCTTTCCAGGGGCTACCCTCGCTACAACCCTGGCGAGTTTTCCGCCCAAAACATGCTGGAGCGGGGCGAGGTCGATGCTTGCTTGCTCGTGGGCAGCGAAGGGGTCGCCCGATTTTCCGAAGCAGCGGTAGAGCACTTGCGCCGGATGCCCACCATCGCCCTGGACCATCCCACAATCGAGTCGGCCATCCCACCCACGGTACGCTTCACCACGGCGGTCTACGGCGTCCACCGGCCTGGCACGGCCTACCGAATGGACGGAATCCCCATCCCGCTCCGGGCCTTTCTGCCGACCGATTACCCAAGCGACGGCGACGTGCTGAGAATGATCGGGGAGCAGATCGTTCAGGGCGATGGCAACGAACGGAGGGGCTAACCGATGGACCAGAAGACCGTGGACAGGCTGGAACGAGAGATCGAGCAGGCCATCGCCGGGGGCACATGATGACCGAACACATCATCGCAAGCGGAGACATCCACGGCTGCTCGGCGGCGCTGGCTGCCCTGGTCCGGGCCAGCGACCCCACGGCGCTCGACACGCTCGTGTTCCTGGGCGACTACATCGACCGGGGGCCGGACAGCCGGGGCGTGCTGGAGCAGGTAATCGCCCTTGCCGAGCGGTGCATCGTGGTGCCGCTCCTGGGCAACCACGAGGAAATGTTGCTCGCCGCCCTTGAAGGGCCGTCCGAACTGCGCTACTGGCTCAAGTTTGGCGGCACGGAGGCCCTGGCTTCCTACGGCCACCGCAGTGGGCAGGACATCGGCCCCGCCGGTCCGCGGGACTTGATCCCCAGGGAGCATCTTCAGTTCATCAAGGGCTGCCGTGACTACTTCGAGACGGTTCGGCACATCTTCGTCCACGCCTACTACGAACCCGACCGACCCCTGCACGAGCAGCATTGGGGAGGGCTGCGGTGGGCCTCCTTGCAGGTGAAGCAGGTCGCCGGCTAGATGGGGGGGAGCGCGGACGGTAGCCCCCTTCCCCTCCTAGCCGCCGACCTGCTTCACCTGCCGGGCAAGCCGGCAGGGGTCGAACAACAGATCCCTTGATCGGGCACTCACCCGAGGCGCCAGCGAGGCAAGCACCTCGCTGGCGCGTCGTCGTAAGACGTGCTTCTGGTCACGCTCTTCCCCCCGCGACAACCCGGCCCTCCCGCGGTATCATCGTGGCGGTGGCAACCCCCACGACCGCGCGATCCCGATCCCCCATGAGCGCCCTCAAGATCTTCCTCAGCCACACCAGCCGCCTGGCGCGACTGCCCGCCGAACGCAGCTTCGTCCAGGCCGCCCTCGACGCCCTCGCCGCCGCCGATCTCCTGCCGTGCGACATGCGCCACTTCACCGCCGACGACCGCAGCCCAGCCCAACTCTGCATCGACACAGTCCGCCAGTGCGACGTCTACGTCGGCCTCTTCGGCCTCGACTACGGCAGCCCCGTCCGCGACCGCCCCGACGTCTCCTATACCGAGCTGGAGTTCCTCACCGCCCTGGAGGAGATGAAGACACGCGGGATGCGCGTTTTCGCTTTTCTCCTCGAAGAGAAGGCCGAGGAAGCCCTCGGGCCTCTCGACGCGCGCCAGGCCGCCTTCCGGCAGCGCGTCCTTGACAGCGGCATCGTGACGGCCCCCTTCGCCACGCCCGGCGACTTGCAGTACCGCCTCCACCTGGCGCTGGAGAAGCTGCCGGCCCCCGCGTCGCCGGACCGGCGCATGCAGCATTTGCCCTTCCTGCCGGCCAACTTCACCGGGCGGGGCGCCGACCTCGACGAGGCCGAGCGCCTGATCCGCGCGGCCCTCGCTGGCGGCACCGCGCTCAGCTTCGTCGGCTTCCGGGGCATGGGCGGCATCGGCAAGACGGCCGTGGCCGCCGCGCTGGCCGAGCGCCTGGCCGCCGACGGCCGCCTCTTCCCCGGCGGCGTGCTGTGGGCCAACCTGTTGGACAGGGCGCCCGAGGACGTGGCCCGCGAGTGGGTGCGCGACCTGGGCGGCGACGTGAGCGGCCTGAGTCCGGAGCAGTGCCTGACGCGCTTCCACGAGTTGGCGGCGGCGCGGCGGCCGCTGGTCGTGCTGGACAACGTGCCACGGGGCGGCGGCGACGGCCCGGCGGCGCGGCTGCTGGTGCGGGCCCGGGGCGTCGCCACGCTGCTGACGACGCGCTTCCGCGAGGCGGTGCCGGCCGGCGTGCCGGTGCGCGAGGTGGAGGCGCTGCCGCCGGGCGAGGCGGCGGACTTGCTGCGGACGCACGTCGGCGGTGCGGTCGAGGCGGAGCGGGCGTCGGCGGAGGCGGTGCTGGAGCAGTGCGGCCGTCTGCCGCTGTTCGTCAATGTCGCCGGTAGGGCGGTGGCCAACGGCTACTACAGCCTGGCGGAGTACGCCGGCGCATTGCGGCAGCGCGGCCTGTCGGCATTGGCGGACGAAGACGAGAAGGCGGCGGCGGTGTTCGACCTGTCGTGGCGATTCGTCAGCGAGCCGGCGCGGGAGGTGTTCGCGGCGCTGGCGCTGGCGCCGGGCGATGACGTGGGGCCGAACCTGGTGACGGCCTGGCTGCGGCAGGGCGGGGCTGAAGGTGGGGGCAACCGGCCGGCGCGACTGCTAGCCGACCTGGCCAATGCGGCGCTGCTGATCCCGACGGACGAGCGGGCACGGCGCTATCGCTATCACGATCGCGTGCGCGACTACGCGCTGGGCAAGCTGGCGCGGCCGCGTGAGGAGGGACAGCGGCGGTTGCTGGCGTGCTGGACGGACTGGGACATGGTGCGGGCGGAGTTCGTCGCGGTCGGCGCGTTCGCGCTGGCGGGGCAGTACCATCGGCTGCGCTCCTGGGGTGGCGAGGAGCCGATGGACTTCGCGCCGTGGTATCACTTCGTACGCGGGCAGGCGCCGGTGCTGGGGTCGTATCCGGAGTTGTTCTTCCAGCAGGCGTTTAACGAGCCGGTCGAGAGCCCGGTGTCGCGGGCGGCGCAGCAGCGGGCAGACGGTGCGGAGGTCCCAGAGCGGTGGCTGGAGTGGCTGAACCGGCCGCGCGAGTTCGTGCCACCCGCGTGCCTCCAGGTGCTTATGGGACACGCGCACTGGGTCACCAGCGTGGCGGTGACGGGGGACGGGCGGACCGTCGTCTCGGGGGGGGGTGACGAGACGGTGCGGGTGTGGGACCTGGCCAGCGGCCACTGCCGCGCCACCCTCCAAGGGCACACGGGCGCGGTCGCCAGCGTGGCGGTGACGGGGGACGGGCGGACCGCCGTCTCGGGGGCGCGGGACAGGGCGGTGCGGGTGTGGGACTTGGCCAGC
>DATFNV010000429.1:0-7185 GCA_035266225.1 Gemmataceae bacterium | reverse complement strand
CGTGTCGGGGGAGCTAAACCTCAAGGGCGGCGGGCCGAGCGTCGTCGTGCCGGTGGACAAGGACCTCGTCGGCCTGCTCTACACCCCGGCCCAGTGGACCGTCACCGAGGACGAGGCCGAACACCGCCGCCGTTCGGCGTACCTGCTGGCCAAGCGCAACCTGCGGCTGCCGTTCGCGGAAGTCTTCGACCAGCCGGATCGGCTGACGAGCTGTCCGCGGCGCGAGTCGAGCACGCACGCGCTGCAAGCGCTGGAGCTGCTCAACGGCAAGACGTCGAATCGACTGGCCGATGCCTTCGCCCGGCGGCTGGAGCGGGAAGCCGGATCGGATCGAGGCGCGCAGGTCGAGCTGGCGTACCGGCTGGCCGCGGGGCGGGCGCCGTCGGCGAAGGAGAAGGAGTTGGCGGTGAGGTTCCTGACCCGGCAACCGCTGCGGGAGTTCGCCCTGGTGGTGTTCAACCTCAACGCATTCTTGTATGTGGACTAATCCATCGTTTAGCCGCCGCCGTCGATTTTTCGTTTCGCGAAACGATGAATCCGCGCCGGTAAACGGGCGGGAGGTATACTGGCGTCGTTCCATTTCCGGCTGTTTAGCCGCGAGCGCGCTGGTAGTGACCGCATTTATGCGGTCGTGCCAGCAGAACGACCCGATAAATCGGGTCACTACTAGCGCGCTCGCCGCTAAACGTCGGTTTTCCAATGGCGATGGTATATGATGGCCGCTCACGTTGAAATCACCCGCACGCGCCGCGATTTTCTCCGGGATGCCTTCTGCGGCTTCGGCGGCCTGGCGCTGGCGTCGCTGCTGCACGAGGACGCGGCGCGGGGCAACCCGCTCGCCCCCCGAGAGCCGCACCTGCCGGCCGCCCCGGCCAAGGCGGTGATCTTCCTGTTCATGGCCGGCGGGCCGAGTCACCTGGACACCTTCGATCCGAAGCCGCTCCTGAACCGCCTCGACGGACAGCCGCGACCGACCGAGTTCGGCGATGCCAAGTATCAGTTCATCCAGAAGGGCGCCCGCCTGCTCGGCAGCCGCCGCAAGTTCCAGAAGCACGGCCAGAGCGGCATCGAGGTGGCCGATCTGTTCCCGCACACCGCACGCCGCATCGACGACATGGCCGTCATCCGCTCCTGCCACGGCGACAGCGTCGTGCATTCGGCGGCGCAGTACGACCTGTTCACGGGGCGCGTCGTGCCGGGCTTCCCCAGCGTCGGCTCGTGGGTCGTCTACGGCCTGGGATCGGAGAGCCAATCGCTGCCGGCCTACGTCGTCATGCCGGACCCCGCGGGGGCGCTGGAGGCCGGGCAGCCGATGTACGTCAACGGCTTCCTGCCCGCCGTCTATCAGCCGACGATGTTCCGTGGCGGCTCGCGGCCGGTCCGCAACCTCGACCTGCCGGAGGGGGTCTCGCCGGGGCAGCGGCGCGAGACGGTGCGCCTGATCCGCGAGCTGAACGAGGCGGCCGGCGGGGCGGATGACGAACTCCAGGCCCGGTTGAGCGCTTACGACCTGGCGTTCAAGATGCAAACCGAGGCGCCCGCGGTGTTCGACCTCGCCGGCGAGACGAAGGAGACGCACGACCTGTACGGCATCGGCGCCGGGCCGACCGACGACTTCGGCCGGCGCTGCCTTCTGGCCCGGCGACTGGTGGAAAAAGGGGTGCGCTTTGTCGTCTGTGTCGCCGGCGGCGGCGCGGGCAACTCGCAGTGGGACGCGCACGGCGACATCGAGGAGAATCACCTGCGCATGGCCGGCCGCACCGACCGTCCCGTCGCCGGGTTGCTGCACGACCTGAAGCGGCGCGGGCTGCTGGATTCGACGCTGGTGTGGTGGGGCGGCGAGTTCGGCCGGTCGCCCGAGGCCGAGGGCGGCAAGGGGCGCGACCACCACAACTTGGGCTTCAGCATGTGGCTGGCCGGCGGCGGCATCAAGGGCGGCCAGGTCGTCGGGGCCACCGACGCGCTCGGCCTGCGGGCGGTCGAGGAGCGCTGCCACCTGCGCGACATTCACACCACGATCCTGCACCAGCTGGGGCTCGATCAGGACAAGCTCAGTTACCCGCACCTGGGCCGCAAGGAACGGCTGACGCAGGTTCAAGGCCGGGTGATCGAGCAGATCGTTTAGGAGAAGAGCCGTGGTCCGAGCAACCGTTACCTGGGGCGTCGCGCTGGCAGTTTCCCTCTTCGCTCACGGTTTCGCCGTCTCGGCCGAGCCGGCGGCTACCCAGGACGACGTGAAGGCCGCACTTGCGAAAGCGCTTCCGCTGCTGAAGAAGGGGGCCGAGGGACACGTCGCCCAGCGGACCTGCTTCGCCTGCCACAACCAGGCGATCCCGATTCTCGCTCTCACGACGGCCCGGGATCGCGGCTTCGCCTTCCACGACGAGGACCTGAAGAAGCAGACGGAATTCATCGCCGCGTTCCTCGAAAAGAACCGCGACAACTACCGCGAAGGCAAGGGGCAGGGCGGCCAGGTCGATACCGCTGGTTACGCCCTGTTCGCCCTCGAAGCCGGCCAGTGGAAGGCGGACGCCACGACCGAGGCGGTGGTGGAGTACCTGCTGCTGCGCGACAAGGACGCCGACCACTGGCGCGCGACGAGCAAGCGCCCGCCGTCGGAAGCCAGCGATTTCACGACGACCGCCCTGGCGCTGCGGGCGCTGCGCCCGTGGGGCACGCCGGCGCAGAAGGGCCGCATCGAGAAGCGAATCGACGCGGTTCGCGTCTGGCTGCACAAGGCGACCGCGAAGGATACGGAGGATCGCGTCTATCGCCTTTGGGGGTTGCAGACGGTCGGGGCGGCGGACAAGGAACTGCGGGCCGCCGCGGAGGACCTGCTGCGCACGCAGCGCAAGGACGGGGGGTGGGCACAGACCACGGAGTTGGAGAGCGACGCCTACGCCACCGGCTCCGCGCTGGTGGCGCTGCACCGCGCGGGGGGCCTGGCGACGAGTGAACCGGCGTATCGGCGCGGCGTCGCGTTCCTCCTGAAGGACCGGCAGGACGACGGCTCGTGGCTAGTGCGCTCGCGGAGCAAGCCGTTCCAGACGTACTTCGAGAGCGGCTTCCCGCACGGCAAGGACCAGTTCATCTCGATGGCCGCGAGCGGCTGGGCCACGACCGCCCTGGCTCTCGCCCTGCCGCCGGCGGGTAAGTAGACTGAACGAGGAGGGCGAATAGGAGACGAGGCTGTGTCTGCCGATACGAACAACTTCCGCGAACTGGACGACGACCCGATCACGGGGCTACTCCTCCGAGGAGAAGCCAGCACGGTCCTGGAAGCGGAGGAGATGTACCTGGAGCACTGCATGCCGGAGGTGCTCCGCTTGCTGGAGAGTCCCCTGTCGGACACGGAATTGGGCCAGCACCCGCTGATGGTCCTGTTTCGGGTCCACGGGAGTCGGGGCTGGGAGGACTCCCTTCTGTGACGACGGCGTCGCGTCTGGGCGAGATCGTCACGGCCCTGGAGGCCGTGGGCCTGTCCTGCCTGGTCATGGGCGGACACGCCGTTCGGTACTTCGGTCTCGAGCGGAACACCGTCGATTTCGACCTGCATCTCGCACCGGGTAACTGGGGCGAACTCCCGTCGTTGCTCGGCCGCAGCGCCCTGGGGAGCGGGCAGCCGCTCATCGAGGGCCCGAGTTGGAGACCCCACGCCTTCCGCCGCTTCCAGGTCGGCTGCCTGCCCGACGGCCGGGAGGAGTGGCTCGAATTCTGGTCGTCCAATCATCTTCTGCCTCCTTTTGCTGAGCTTCACGCCCGCCGGGAAGAGGGGAACTACGGTGGCCGCGTCCTGCCCTTCCTGTCCTTGCCGGACCTGATTCGCAGCAAGGAGACGGAACGGGCGCGCGACTGGCAGGATGTGGGGGTCCTGGAAGAATTCCTCGATGCCCGCCTGCTCAACCAGGTGGCCGTGGGCACGACGGACCTCACCGCGGCACTGGCCCGGTTGCGGAGCCGCCGTGGCTTCGAGCGAGCCTTGCAGGAAGGATTGTTCGCCGATCGGGGGCAGGTGGGGCAGGCCCTCAAGCGGGCCACTCTGTCATTTACGCAGGCGTATCTCTTGCCCTTCCTCGAGACTACTCGCTGATCCCCACCACTTGGGGCGTGGAGGGAAGGCCACGGGCTTGCCCCGTGGATCGTTACGCTTGTCGCTACGGACGGGCCCGCCGCCGCGCAGAAGGCCACGGGCTTGCCCCGTGGATCGTTACGCTCGCGGCTACAGGGCTCGCTCCCCGGCGTGGCGTAGCAGCGAACGTGAGCCACCACGGGGCAAGCCCGTGGCATCCCAGGGGAAAAGAGTTCTTCTGGCCCGACCGGTAGCAACGAACGTGAGCCACCACGGGGCAAGCCCGTGGCATCCCAGGTGGGGATCAGCGAGAAGTGTCCCTTCCTCCCCGAATTAACCGGCGTGCCCGCCCCGACCGTGCCAATGGAGCCTGTGGTCCTCAAACGGCTGCGGTCCGTGGCACCGGGCTCGCCTCTGCACCTCGCGCTGGTGGAGGTGGTGCGAAGGCAGTACATGGCCGCGATGCGGGCGGCCGACCGGGTTGATAAGCAAGCCAACCGGGCGGCCCAGCCCCCGGAGTCTGGCTCCTCTTCCTGAGGGCAGCATCACCTTCCATCGGCATTCGGACCGGCGTAGACTGACGGCTCAGGCTGGGGGCTCGTCCCTGGCAACAACCTCTTGAACTCCTCCCGCGCAGCACCGGTTTGCTCTCCCGCGACGGGCCAGCTATGCTTAACGGCCATGCACGAGGTCACGCGGCTCCTGAATGCCATCGAGCAGGGCGACCCGCAAGCCGCCGAGCAGTTGCTGCCGCTGGTCTACGGCGAGCTGCGCCGCCAGGCGGCGCGGAAGCTGGCGCAGGAGCGACCTGGTCAGACGCTCGACGCCACGGCCCTGGTCCATGAGGCGTACCTGCGCCTGGTCGGGGACGGGGCCAGCGGATGGCAGAGCCGCGGCCATTTCTTCGCCGCCGCGGCCGAGGCGATGCGGCGCATCCTGGTCGAGCGCGCGCGGCGAAAGAAGCGGTTGAAGCATGGCGGCGGCCTGCGGCGTGTGCCGCTCGACGGCGTCAGGGCCGCGGCCGGCGCCCCATCCGACGACCTGCTGGCGCTGGACGAGGCGCTCGCCCAACTCGCGGAGGAAGATCCCGTCAAGGCCCGCCTGGTGGAGCTGCGCTTCTTCGCCGGGCTGTCGGTCGAGGACGCCGCCCGCTGCCTGGGCATCTCCCGCGCGACGGCCGACCGTTACTGGGCCTACGCCCGGGCCTGGCTCTATGAGAAGGTGCGTGCCGGCGAGAAATCCGAAAACCGCTGAGGCGCGCCGCCGCCTTTCGTCGCATTACAGGGTGGAACCCGAAACCCGCGGAGTCCCGCCATGACCGACGACCCGAACCGCCTCGAAGCGATCTTCGCCGCCGCCCTCGCCAAAGGATCGCCGGAGGAGCGCGCCGCCTACCTCGACGAGGTCTGCGCCGGCGACGCGGAGCTGCGCCGGCGCCTGCAAGCCTTGCTCCAGGCCCACGATGACGCCGGCAGCTTCCTGGAGAAACCGGCCATCGCGACGGGCGTCACCACCGACGCGCCCGCGGGACAGTGGATCGACCGCGACGCCCCGCCAGCGCCCGCCGAAGGTCCCGGCACGCGCATCGGGCCGTACAAGCTGCTCCAGCAGATCGGCGAAGGCGGCATGGGCATCGTCTACATGGCGGAGCAGCAAGAGCCCATCCGCCGCATGGTCGCCCTGAAGGTCATCAAGGCCGGCATGGACAGCGCCCAGGTCGTCGCCCGCTTCGAGGCCGAGCGGCAGGCGCTGGCCCTCATGGACCACCAAAACATCGCCCGCATCTTCGACGGCGGCGCCACCGAGAGCGGCCGGCCCTACTTCGTCATGGAGTTGGTCAAGGGTATCCCCATCACGCGCTTCTGCGACCAGAACCGCCTGACGCCGCGCGAGCGGCTGGAGCTGTTCGTCCCCGTCTGCCAGGCGGTCCAGCACGCGCACCAGAAGGGCGTCATCCACCGCGACCTCAAGCCGTCGAACGTCCTGGTGACGCTCTACGACAGCAAGCCGGTGCCCAAGGTGATCGACTTCGGCGTGGCCAAGGCGCTGCACCAGAAACTGACCGAGCGCACCATGTTCACCGCGTTCGGCGCCGTGGTCGGCACGCTGGAGTACATGAGCCCGGAGCAGGCCGAGCTGAACGCCCTGGACGTCGATACGCGCAGCGACGTGTACTCGCTGGGCGTGCTGCTGTACGAGCTGCTGACGGGGGCGACGCCCCTGGATCGGAAACGACTGGGCCAGGCGGCTTACGCGGAGGTGCTGCGGCTGATCCGCGAGGAAGAGCCGCCGCGGCCCAGCACGCGCCTCAGCGGCTCGGGCGAGGCGCTGGCGCGAATCTCGGCGCACCGCAAGACCGAGCCGGCGCAGCTGGCGCGGCTGGTGCGCGGCGAGTTGGACTGGATCGCGATGAAGTCGCTGGAGAAGGATCGCGGCCGGCGCTACGACACGGCGAGTGCCCTGGCGCGGGACGTGGAGCACTACCTGAAGGACGAGCCAGTGGAGGCGCGTCTGCCGTCAGTCAGCTACCTGCTGCGCAAGTTCGTCCGCCGGAACAAGGGACGGGTGATCGCCGCTGGGATGCTTGCTGGGATGCTGTTCCTCGTCGTGGGGCTGGTCCTGTACGGGCGCCTGGTGGGCGGAGCGGCAGTCGGCCGAGCGGCGTCACGAGCAAGCCTTGACCGCGGCGCGCAACAACGATGCGTTCAAGGCGACTCTCGACCAGATCGAGGCCGCTCTCAAGTCAGCACGGCTTGCCGAAGCCGTCGCCTTGATAGGACAAGCCGACAGACAGATCGATGAGCAGACGCCAGCCGAACTCCGCGAGCGGCACGAACGGCTCAAGCAAGACAAGCGAACCGTCCAAGAACTCGACGACATTTTCGAGGAGCGGTGGAGGGTGTCGCGCTCCGACACGCGATTGGATAACGAGCGGGCCAAGCGGCGTTATCCGGCCTTATTCCAGCATTACGACCTAGTACGGCTTTGTCAATTGCGCATTGGGCGGAAGAAAGTGATGCGCTGCCGATCATTCGAGTCGCACTGCCGATCGTTCCGTTCGCGTCGTGCCTGCTCCAGGAGCCAATCACATATGCGACGATGCACCTCAGGCAGAG
>DATFNV010000428.1:0-33893 GCA_035266225.1 Gemmataceae bacterium | reverse complement strand
GTGATCCCTACCGTGCATAGCCGCCGGCCGCTGTGGGACCAGAAACACCCGGACGACCCGGACTGGCAGTACGAGTAACGGAGAGGCACGACGTGAGTACACCAGGGACCACCACGGCCGGCCCGGCAACGGGGCTGACGTTCCCGCTTCCGCCGGCGATCGCTCCCGAGCGAACGCTGAGCCCGGGCCAGTGGGGCATCCTGAGTTTCCTGGTGTCGGAGGTCGCGCTCTTTAGCACGCTGATCGTCACCTACGTCTTTTACCTGGGTAGCGACGCGAGGGGGGGCCCGACGCCTGCCGTGCTGTCGCTGTCCCTGGTCCTGTTTACCACGGCATGCCTGCTCTCCAGCAGTGTGACCATCCACTTCGCGGAGAAGACCTTGGAGCGAGGCAACCAGGGTGGGTTCATCCTGTTGTGGGCGGCCACCATTGGGCTCGGCGCCGTGTTTCTGCTGGGCACCGCTTACGAGTGGCATGGTCTGATCTCCGAGCACCACCTGACCATCAGCCGCAACCTGTTCGGCACGACCTACTACACCCTCGTCGGCCTCCACGCGCTGCACGTGACCGGCGGTGTGACGATCATGCTCGTCGTGCTCGGCCTGGCCCTGCGACGCCAGGTGACGACCGCGAACCGGGCCGCAGTCGGCATGGTTTCCTGGTACTGGCACTTCGTGGACGCCGTCTGGGTGGTCGTGTTTATGGTGGTCTACGTGGTGGGGCGCTCGATTTAGCCGCTTGCGGCTTAGCGTTCGCGCCACCGAGGATGGCGCGAACGCTAAGCCGCAAGCGGCTAAACGGAGGGTGGCACGAGTGGCAACCGAGCCGCAGACAACGCCGCAGCGTGAGGGCCCGGCCGCGCCGGACACCGTCGAGATGCCCCGGCCGACGGCCGCGCCCCTGGTGCTGGCCCTCGGCCTGGCCCTCCTGGCGGCGGGGGTGCCCTTTGGCCTGGGCTTCCTCGTGGTCGGCGCCATCGTCGTCGTCGCGGGCTTGAGTCTCTGGATCGCCCAGTTCCTGCCGGGCCAGGGGCACGTCCGCGAGCCCCTGGCCGAGCCGGCGCGCCGGCCCCGGCCGGTGACCGGCGCCCCGGGCGGCGTCGTGCATTTGCGGGAGGGCATGCCCGGCTACCGCCTCCGTCTGCCGCAGGAGGTGCATCCGATCTCCGCGGGCCTGAGGGGCGGCATCGTCGGCGGCGCAGTGATGCCGATACCCGCCCTCCTTTGGAGCCTGTTCAGCGGTCACGGTTTCTGGTACCCGGTCAACCTCCTGGCTGGAATGGCCCTGCCCGGCATCGACACGATGGACCTGAAGGCGTTTCACGGCTCGCTGCTGCTCGTCGCCATCGTCATCCACGTCGTCCTCTCGGTGGTCCTCGGCCTGATTTACGGGGTGCTGCTGCCGACGTTGCCGACGGTCCCCCGACCGATTGCCTGGGGCGGGCTGCTCATGCCGCTCTTGTGGACGGGGACCAGCTACGCCCTCATGGGCCTCGTCAACCCGGAGCTGGCCCTGGACGTGAGCTGGCCCTGGTTCCTGTTCTCGCAGTTCCTCTTTGGGGCCGTGGCCGCGGTCGTGGTGATGCGCGAGGAGGCGTTGCGCCCGGCCGCCGCCGGCCTCCGGGGTGGCCTCGTGGGCGGGCTGCTGATGCCGCTGCCCGCCGTCGTCTGGGGCCTGCTCAGCGGTCACGGCATCTGGTTCCCGGTCAACCTCTTGGCCGGCATGATCCTGTCCGAGCCGGGCCGGGCTCCGCCAGAGGAGTTGCAGCAGTTTCACCGCGACTGGCTGATCGCGGGCGTTATCATCCACGGCCTCCTGTCCGTGGGGTTCGGCGTCCTGTACGGCCTGTTGCTGCCGAAGCTGCCCCCCATCCCCAGCCCGGTGGCCTGGGGCGGCCTGGTCCTGCCACTCTTGTGGACGGGGACCGCCTACGGCCTCATGGGCGTCCTCAACCCGGTGCTCCAGGAGCGAGTGGACTGGCCCTGGTATGTCGTCTCGCAGTTCGTCTTCGGCGTGGCGGCGGCCGCGGTGGTGCTCCGCTCAGAGATGGTCCACATCCCGCCCGCGGGGCGCGGCCCGGACCGCGTCGCCGACTTCGTGCCCGGTGAGGGGGGAGGTCGGTCGTGAAGCCGCTGCACAAGGGAAGATGGCGATTGTTGCCCCTCCTGGCCGCCCTGCTCGCCGGCTGCGACTTTCCCGGCCAGCCCAAGCCGGCCGACCGCCCGGTGCCGGCGGAGGAGGTCACCGATTTCGACGCCCTGTACGCCACGCGCTGCGCCGGCTGCCACGGGGCCGACGGCAAGCTGGGGCCGGCGCCGCCGCTCAACGACCCGATCTTCCTCGCCATCGTCCCCGATACGGAGTTGCTGCGCGTCATCACCGAGGGACGGGCCGTCACTTCCGCACAGAAAAGCCCGATGCCGGGGTTTGGCCTCGGCAAGGGGGGCCCGCTGACCGAGGCACAGGTCAAGGTGTGGGCCGAGCTGAAGGAGGAGACGCATACCGACCCCAGGCAAAAGGGCCCGCTGACCGAAGCACAGATCAAGGTGCTGGCCGAGGGCATCAAGAAGCGCTGGCGCCCGCCGGCACCACCACCCGGGTCGGTGCCGCCCTACGTCGCCCCGGCGGGAGTCGGCGGCGGGAACAAGGAAGAAAGAGACCGCGTGTTCGCCCGCGCCTGCGCCGGCTGCCACGGCAAGGAAGGGGAGGGCGTCGAACGAGACGGCCGGCTCCGCCGCAAGATCAACGACCCAGCGTTCCTGGCGCTCATCAGCGACCAGGCGCTGCGCCGCTACGCCATTACCGGCCGGCCCGATCTCGGGATGCCGGCTTACGACAGCAAGGACGGACGGTCGGAGAAGTTCGAGCCGCTGACCTCGGCGGAGGTCGGCGACCTGGTCGCGCTGCTGGCGGACTGGAGGCGAGGCGGGCCGGCCAACGAAAAATGACCCTTTCGGCGTAACAAGAGGTACAGAGCGATGGCTCCCGTTCCCGATCCGGCGCCGCCGGCCGAGTCCCTTCCCGGGCGGCGCACGTTCTTCAGCTGGCTGACCTACGGCCTGGGCGCCGTCGCCGCCGCGGCGGTGGGCATCCCCTTCATCGGCTACCTCTTCGGGGCGCGGAAGGCCCCGGTCGCCTGGGTACACCTGGGGCCCGTTGCGGACTTCCCGGAGAACCAAACGCGCATGGTGACCTTCGACAACCCTATCCGCCAGCCGTGGGACGGCATGGTGGCACAGACCAACGTCTACGTCCGCTACGAGGGCCGGGAGGAGACGGCGACGGACGAGATGAAGGGGCACAAGTTCCTGGTCCTCGCCGTCAACTGCGCCCATCTGGGCTGCCCGGTGGAGTGGTTCGCCGAATCCGGTCTGTTCATGTGTCCCTGTCACGGCGGCGTCTACTACGCCAACGGCGAACACGCCTCCGGCCCGCCGCCGCGCGGCCTCTATCACTGCGTCTCCCGCGTGACTCGGGTCCGCGGCGTCGATCTGCTGGAGATCCAGGCGCCGCACTTCCCGACCCTGCAGAACACCCTGACGCACCCGGCGTAACCGGCTCGACTCACAGTAGGTCAGGCTTTCCAGCCTGACACGATCGCACAGCGTCAGGCTGGAAAGCCTGACACGATCGCACAGCGTCAGGCTGGAAAGCCTGACCTACGAGGGGAACCCGCCATGAAGCGCTGGCTGCTTGCCGTGGGCCACTGGTTGGATGCCCGCTTGAAGTTGCGCGCGACCCTGCTGCCGATGATGGAGCACCCGATCCCGCGGGCGGCGGCCGGGCCGATGGGCTGGTGGTACGTCTTCGGCAGCGCCTCGCTCACCCTGCTCCTCGTGCAGGTCCTCACCGGTATCGGCCTGGCGCTGGTCTACGTGCCGTCCGCCGACAAGGCCTACGAAAGCCTGCTGTACATGAATCACGACCAGTCGCTCGGCTGGTTCCTGCGGGCGCTGCACTACTACGCCGGCTCGGGCATGGTCGTTCTGGTGCTGGCGCACATCACGCAGGTCTTCCTGCACGGGGCCTACAAGTACCCGCGCGAGTTGACCTGGGTGCTGGGCGTCCTGCTGCTGTTATGTACCCTGGGCATGTTCTTCACCGGCCAGGTCCTCCGCTGGGACCCGGACGCCTACTGGGGCCTGTCCATCGGCGGGTCGATGGCGGGGCGCGTTCCGGTCCTCGGCCCGTGGTTGGTGCGCATGATGCTGGGCGGCCCGGTGATCGGCGCCGACTCCCTCAGTCGCTTCTTCGCCCTGCACGTCTTCGTCATCCCCGGCGCCTTGCTGTTCTTCCTGGCGGTGCATCTCTGGCTGGTGCTCAAGTGCGGCATCAGCGCCCCGCCCGTCCCCGGGCAAGAGGTCGATCCGAAGACCTACGACGAGGAGTACGAGAAGCAACTCAAGACCGGCGTCCCCTTCCTCGGCGACGCCATGCTGAAGGACGCGTTTTTCTCCACCCTGGCCGTGATCGTCGTGGTGGTCCTGGCCGCCGTCCTCGGCCCGAAGGGGCCGAGCGGTCCGCCCGACCCCGCGCTGTCCGGCGCCAACCCCCGGCCGGAGTGGCCGTTCCTGTGGCTCTTCGCCCTGCTGGCGCTGAGCCCGCCCGGGGCGGAAACCTTCCTCATGCTCGTGTTCCCCGTCATCCTCATCGGCATCCTGTTCCTTGTCCCGTTTCTGAGCAACCGCGGCGAGCGCGCCCCCAGCCGCCGGCCGGTGGCCGTGCTCGCCGTGATCGTGATCTACACCGTCCTCGGCGTTCTGACCTACGAGGGAGTCACCGCGCCCTGGTCGCCGAAAATGACCGCCTGGAGCAGCAATCCGATCCCCGAAAACCTGGTGCGGAACAGTACCCCGTTACAGCTGCAAGGCGCCGCACTGTTCCAGAACAAGGACTGCCGTAACTGCCACGCCCTGGAAGGCATCGGCGGCAAGCGCGGCCCCGACCTGACGACCGTCGGCACGCGCCTGACCCACGACCAGTTGATTGACCAGGTCAGCAACGGCACCCCCGGCGGGATCAAGCAGGGTGCTCCCGGCGGCGGCAACATGCCGGCGTACGGCAAGCAGATCACTCCGGCCGAGATGACCGCCCTGGTCGCGTTCCTGGAGAACCTGCGGCCGCCGGGGGAGCTGCCGGCCGAGCCGGCCTCCACGCGGACCAAGGGGAAAGAACACCCGTGAGCCCCACACTTGACGCTGTCCTGTGCTCGTGGGCGTTCGACCCCTGGCTCCTGGTTGCGCTCCTTGTCACCGCCGGCGTCTACCTCCGCGGCTGGCTCGCCCTCGGCCGCCGCGACCCCCGGCGCTGGCACGGCGGTCCCCTCGCCGCCTTCCTCGGCGGGCTCGCGGCGGTCTACCTCGCCCTGGCGTCGCCGATCGAGCCGTTCGCCGCCCTGCTGCTGCAGGTCCACATGGTGCAGCACCTGCTGCTCATGATGGTGGCGCCGCCGCTCCTCTGGCTGGGCGCCCCGCTGTTCCCCTTGCTCCGGGGCCTGCCGCGGCCCGTCCGCGTTTACTGGGTCGCCCCGCTGCTGTCCTCGCCGCCCTTGCGCCGACTCTTCGGACGGTTGACGCACCCGCTGACGGCGCTTCCCATCTTCGTCGCTGCCACCTGGCTGTGGCATGTCCCACCGGTTTACGACCTGGCCATGCGTTCGAGCGGCTGGCACTACCTCCAGCACGTTTGCTTCCTCGGCACGGCGCTGCTGTTCTGGTATCCCGTCGTCCGACCCTACCCCAGCCGGCCACGCTGGTCGTCCTGGCTCCTGTTCCCGTACCTGATCCTCGCCGACGTGTCGAACACCATCCTGTCGGCCTTGCTCACCTTCTCCCAGCGCGTGCTCTATCCGTACTACGCGGAGGTACCGCGCCTGGCGGGGCTCTCCGCCGTGGAGGACCAGTCGGCGGCCGGCGTCCTCATGTGGGTGCCGGGCTCCGTGGCCTTTCTGTTGCCGCTGTTCGCGATCAGTATTCGGCTGTTGTCTGGGGATCGGTCGTTTAGCGGCCGCCCGCGGGGGGGCGCTCAAAGCGCCGCCCCGAGGGCGGCCGCTAAACGAATCCCCCTACCCCTGGTAACAGCGCAACCTCATCCGCCCCATCGGGTCTTCGACCTGCTGCGCGTCCCCCTGCTGGGCCGCTTCCTGAAATGGCGTCACGCCCGGCTCAGCTTCCAGCTCCCCCTCTTGCTGCTGGCCGGGTTCGTGATTTACGACGGCCTGCGCGGCCCCCAGGTAGGCGCGATGAACCTGGCTGGCGTCCTGCCGTGGATCCACTGGCGCGGCCTGGTCATCCTCGGGCTGCTCGTGGCCGGCAACGTCTTCTGCATGGGCTGTCCTTTCCTGCTGCCGCGGACCATCGCCCGTCGCTTCTTGCCGGCCGGTTGGAACTGGCCGCGGCGGCTGCGGAGCAAGTGGTTGGCGGTGCTGCTGCTCGTCGCCTTCCTGTGGGCTTACGAGGCGCTGGCCCTCTGGGACCGGCCGTGGTGGACCGCGTGCCTGGCCATCGGCTACTTCGCCGTGGCCTTCGTCATCGACGGCCTCTTCCGCGGCGCCTCCTTCTGCAAGTACCTCTGCCCCATCGGCCAGTTCAACTTCGTGCAGTCGCTGGCCTCGCCGCTGGAGGTCAAGGCGCGCGACCCGGCCGTCTGCGCCTCGTGCCGGACCAAGGACTGCATCCGCGGCCGCGACGGCATCCCCGGCTGCGAGTTGCACCTGTTCCTGCCGCGCAAGGCCGGCAACATGGACTGCACCACCTGCCTCGATTGCGTCCACGCTTGCCCACACGACAACGTCGGCCTGATCGTCGGCCCCCCCGGCGCGGAGCTGGGCGAGGACCGCCCACGCTCCGGCGTCGGCCGCTTCGCCCGGCGCCCCGACATCGCCGCCCTGGTCCTGGTGCTGGTGTTCGGCGCCTTCGCCAACGCGGCGGGCATGGTCGGCCCCGTGGCGGAATGGCAGCAGCGGCTCGCGGAGTGGACGAGGGTCCGCTCCCCCTTGCTGGCGACGACCGCGTTTTACCTGCTCGCCCTTGTCGTTATGCCGCTGCTGACGGTCGGCGGGGCGGCGATGCTAAGTCGCCGTTGGGGCCGACTGACGGCTGGCCCCCTGGAGGTGGCGACGCGCTTCGCCTACGCCCTGGTGCCGATCGGCTTCGGGATGTGGCTGGCGCACTACTCCGTCCACTTCCTGACGAGCTATGAGACCGCCGTACCAGTGACGCAGCGCTTCGCGGCGGACCTGGGGCTGACGTCGCTCGGCGATCCGGAATGGGGCTGTGCGTGTTGTCGCCCCAGGATGCCATGGTTGCTCCCTCTGGAGATCCTCTTTCTGGACGTGGGCTTGCTCCTGTCCCTCTATACCGCCTACCGTCTGGCGCCGTCACTGAAGGCGCTGGCGCCGTGGGCGCTGCTCCTGGTGCTCTTGTTCGCGGCGGGGGTATGGGTCCTCTTCCAGCCGATGCAGATGCGCGGCACCCTTTGAGGGAGGAGCGAAGTATGAGTTACCGCGCGCGCGCCCTCATCCGGCTGGTCCTCGTTGCCGTCTTCCTCCTTCATCCCTCATCCTGGCTGCGCGCGGATGGGGGCGCGCTGCGCCTGCGCGAACGGCCCGGCAACTATCAGATCGCTGTCTTTACCTCGCCCACGCCGTTCCGAGCCGGACCGGTAGACGTCAGCGTGCTGGTGCAGGATGCCGCGACCGGGGAATGTGTGCCGGAGGCTCGGGTGACGATACGTCTGACGGCGCGCGAGTCCGGGCAAGTGCTGGAATACCCGGCCACCGCTGAAGCGGCGACTAACAAGCTCTTCCACGCGGCCGTATTCCAACTGCCCGAGCCGGGCTGGTGGGACGTGGACGTTGTCGTCGAGGGTCGGCACGGGCCGGCCCTGATCCGGTTCGAGGTCAAGGCGGACGAACCGCCGCCCCGCTGGCTGGACCTGTGGCCCTGGTTCGGGTGGCCGGCCCTCGCGGTTGCGCTCTTCGGCATTCATCAGATACTGGTCCGGCGGAAGGTTCGCTGATACCGGTTCAAGTTGGGCCTCCGCAGTGGCCGAAGCATATGCCCTTGTGGCCCGGCCGCCCGCCGCCTACAATCTTATCACCCGTCGTTCATCCGGAACAACCTCAGGCGGCTCGGCAGACATGTCGCGCCCCCTCCCGTCTGAAGGGCCACGGAGTCGCGTGATGACCGCCTCCAGCACCCGCCGGGAACGAGACCCGAGCCCGCCGCTCGGGCCCTTCACGGCACCGTCTCTCGGTCTCCTCTACCTGGACGTTCGCGCCCGGCAACTGTACCTCCTCAACGAGGCGGCCCGGCAACTGCACGGCAGCGGCGTCCCCGTCCTCGAGAACGACCCCACCCTGGTCCACCTGCGGACGCCGGCCGGGGAAAGCGTCCGCGCCGACGAGTTACCCCTGCCGGCCGCGGCCCGGGGCCGCGCCGTCGAGGCCAGTTACGTCCTCTCCCGGCCAGGCCAGCCCGAGTCGCATCTCACCTGGACCGCCGCCCCTCTCCGGGACGCCGCCGGAGAGGTGACCGCCGTGCTGGGGGCCGTCTGCTGTACGCCGCAGCCCCCCGACTGGCACGCCCTGGCGGGCCTCATTCACGACCTGCGCACGCCTCTGCAAACTCTCCGCCTCCTGTCGGGCGCCCTGGGCGACGGCGCTCTCGCCGCGCCGCAGCCGGACGACCTGGGCCGCCTTCATTCCGCCGCCGAGCGAGCGCTTCAGGTCAGCGCCGACCTGCTGGAGTGGTGCCGCGCCCCCGTCCGCGGCGGCCGGCGAGTCGAGGCCGACTGGTTCGCCCTGGAGCCCTTCCTCAGTACCCTGGTCCAGGAGCAATTCGGCGCGGCGGAGCGGAAAGGGGTGGCGCTGGGCGGGAACCTGGCGGGGGCCTGCGGTTGGGACGCCTGCACTGACCGTGTGCGGCTGGGTCGCGTCCTGGCGAACCTGCTCAGCAACGCCGTCCGCTACACGGCGGCCGGGGGGCAGGTCACCCTCACGGCGACCTGGCGGGGCGAAGGGGACGATCGGGCCCTGGCGCTGGAGGTGAACGACACCGGCGCCGGCATCTCGCCGGAGGAACAGGAGTCGATCTTCCAGCCGTTCCAGCGCGGCAGCGCCGGCAAGGGCGACTCCTCCGGCGGCAGCGGGCTGGGGCTGTCCGTGGTTGATCGCCTGGTGGCGGAGCTGGGGCTGCGCCACGAATTCGCCAGCGAATACGGCCGCGGCAGCGACTTCCGCGTGGTGTTGCCCCAGCGGCTTCTGCGATGCTGCTCACTGGTGCCAAGGGGGTGACACAAGCGGCGTGCGCGGCGCCGGGGAGTACCGCCGGGCTTGTCCCGGTGGCTCGCCCCGCTCACCGATGCCGCGTCACCCCCACCTGCCGGCACATCGCCAGTACCGGGCACGTCGAGCACTTCGGCAGCCGGCCCGTGCAGACGTGCTTCCCGAACGGCACCAGGAGCTTGTTGATTTCCACCCAGTAGCGTCGCGGCAGCACCGCCTCCAGCGCCGCCGTCGTCTTCTCCGGCGTCGGGGCTGCGACGTAACCCCAGCGGTTCGTCACCCGTTGGACGTGGACGTCCACGCTGACGCGCGCCTGGCCGCAGGCGATGCCGAGCGCCAGGTGAGCGCACTTCGGCCCCACGCCCCGGAACGACAGCAGTACGTCGAGGTCGCAGGGCAATTCGCCGCCGTACTGTGTTACCACTTGTTTCGCGATCTCATGGATCTGCTTCGCCTTGGCCTCATGGAAGGTGCAGGTGCCGATCAGCCGGTCGATCTCAGTCACGCTCAACCGGCTCACCTCCGCGGCCGTGCGCGCGGCCGCGAAGAGCCGCCGCGCCGTCGGCAGCGTCACCTCGTCGAGGGTGCGGATGGAGATCATACAGGCGACGAGTTGCTCAAACGGCGACGTGAAGCCCTCCTCGGCCAGCTCGAACATCGCCGCCATCGGATACGGCTTCACCGCCTCCGCGACGCGCCGCAGCGCCTCGTCGATGTCGAAGGGTTGCTTGGCCATGACTGCACCTGACCTGTCCGAGTCCCCCGCCGTTGAGGTGGGTTGCAAGAGCTGTGCCCACGACCCGCTGAGTACTCAGTACAGAGTACTCAGCCGCCCGTTGTCGCCGAGTCGGTCACGCCGTAGAGCAAGGAACAATCCTCAGCAACGTCGGGGAATGGCAATGCGCAGCACAACCGTGGTCGTGGCCCTCCTTCTTCTCGCAGCCGGTGCCGCCCGCGCCGAGGTCCAGCACGGCCTGCGCGTGCCGGACGGCTTCGAGGTCACCGAGTACGCCGGCAGCGACCTGGCCAACGACATCTTTTGCATGACGATCGACCCGAAGGGCCGCGTCATCGTCTCCGGTCGCGGCTACACGCGCATCCTGGTCGATGACGGCAAGGGCAAGGCGGCGCGGGCCATCGACTTCCTCGCCGGGCCGAAGGACGGCGCCATGGGCCTCTTGTGGGAGGGCGATTCGCTCTACGTCGTCGGCGACGGCGGGCTGCGGCGCTACCGCGACGCCGACGGCGACGGCAAGCCGGACGGCCCGCCCGAGTTGATCCGTACACTGAAGACCGGCGGCGAGCACGACGCCCACGCCCTGCGCCGCGGCCCCGACGGCTGGCTCTATCTTCTCTGCGGCAACAACACCGGCATCGACAAGAAGTTCGCCGAGCTGCCCACGTCGCCGATCAAGGTCCCAGTCGCCGGGGGCGTGGTGCGCTTCACTCCCGACCTGAAGAAGAGCGAAATCGTCTGCGACGGCTTCCGCAACGCCTACGGCATGGACTTCAACAGCGACGGCGAATTGTTCACCTTCGACTCGGACAACGAGCGCTGCGTGTCGCTGCCCTGGTACGAGCCGACGCGGTTCTACCACATCATCCCCGGCGGGCATTACGGCTGGCTGGCGCCGCAGCACGCGCAGTTCTGGCGTCTGCCGCCCTACTTCCCCGACGTGGTCGCCCCCGTGGCGACGCTGGGCCGCGGTTCGCCGACCGGCGTCGTTTGCTACAAGCAGGCGCAGTTCCCGTCGGAGTATCGCGGCGGCTTCTTCCTGGCCGACTGGACCTTCGGCCGCATTTACTTCGTGCCGCTGGAGCGCTCCGGGGCGAGCTACACGGGCAAGCCGAAGGTGTTCCTCCAGTCGGTCGGCGACAACGGCTTCGCGCCGACGGCGCTGGCGGTGCATCCCAAGACCGGCGACTTGTTCGTATCCATCGGCGGCCGCGGCACGCGCGGCGCCGTCTACCGCATCCGCTACGCGAAGAACGAACGGCCCATCGACCCGGCGGAAGTGGCGAAGTGGCAGCCGAAGGCGCGCTCGCTCGACTGGGCGCCGGCGCTGGCGAAGGAAGTGCCGGCGTGGGCCAAGGGCGAAGACGCTTTCGAGCGGCTCCGTGCCCTCAAGTTGATCGCCCGCTACCGCGCGAACTTCCAGGCCGAGGAATTGACCGAGATCATCCGCGCCAACTGGGACCATCCCGACCGCTACGTGCGCCTGGCGACCGCCGAACTGATGCGCGCCGCCGGCATCTTCCCCGAGGATCCCATGACGCCGGCCGCTCGCGCCACGCTCCAGCTTGCCTCGCTCGACAGGGATCCGACCGGCTTGATCCGCGGGTGGGAGGGCGACCAAGCGTCACGCCTGGCCCGGGTGCGCGCCGTGCAGCTGACGTTCGGCGGCAGCGCGGCGGCCAAATCGAAGGGGACAGTGTTCGAGGGTTACTCGCGGCGCTCCACCGAGGATATTGAGGATCTGCCGAAAAAGCTGCTCGACGTCCTCCGCGGTGGCTTCCCGTCGCGGGACGCCGACCTCGACCGCGAGATTTCGCGCAGCCTCGCCATCCTCGAAGACGCCGACGACTCAACCCCGGCCAAGATGGTGGACAAGCTCGGTAGCCTGTCCGACCCCGTCGAGGACGTGCATTACCTGATTGTGCTGGCCCGGTTGCGCGGGCGCTGGACAGAGAAGATCACCCGGCACGTCGCTGAGGCCTTGCTCGCCCTCGACCACAAGCTGACCGACAAGCACCTCAACCGCGATACCAATTGGCCGCTACGCATCGCCGAATTGTACGCCGAGGTGGTTCGCAAGCATCCCGAGATCAACGCCGCCCTGCTCAACGATCACGAGTTCGGCCGGCCCGATCACGTCCTGTTCGCCCAGGCGCCCGGCCTCGACCGCCACAAGGCGGCCGAGATCTTCGTGATCCGTGCCGCAAAGGACTCGGATTTCGCGTGGTCGCCGTCCCTGGTGCGACTCGTCGGCGAGCTTCCCGACGAGCAGGCGTTGCCCGTCCTGCGCCCGCTCTGGGGAAAGGGGGGGCTCGATGAAGCGCTACTGCCGATCTTCGCGCGCAAGCCCGAAGCCGCCGACCGTGCCAGGTTCGTCGCCGGCCTCAAGTCGCTGCAGCCGGCGACGATCGGCACCTGCCTGGACGCCCTGGAGAAACTACCGCCGCCGAAGGACGGCGCCGACCTGCTCGTCGTCGTTCGCTGCCTCCAGCGCCTCCCGGAAGGCAAGGAGGGCGACGCCCTGCGCCGGCGCGTCGGCAAGTACCTGGAACACGTCACCGGCCAGGAGAAGATGGGGGTCGATCCGAAGCGCTGGGCCGAGTGGTTTGCGAAGACGTATCCGGCGCTGGCGGCGCGCCTGGAAGGTGCCGACGGCGTGGACATGGCGGCCTGGCGGAAGCGCCTGGGGGCGTTCGACTGGGCGGCGGGGAATGCGACGCGCGGGCAGGCGGTCTTCGTCAAAACGAGCTGCGCCTCGTGCCATTCCGGGTCGCAGGCGCTCGGTCCCGACCTGCACGGCATCACTGGCCGCTTCTCCCGCGACGACCTGTTCACCGCCATCCTGCTACCGAGCAAGGACGTCTCCCCACGCTACCGCACCACCGCCGTCAGTCTCACGGACGGCAAGACCTATCAGGGACTCGTTATCTACGAGGCGACGGACAGCCTTATTCTTCAGACGGGACCGGCGACGACGGTGCGCGTGCCCGCCGACAAGATCGAGTCGCGCCGCTTCAGCGACGTGTCGCTGATGCCCGCGGGGCTGCTCGATCCGCTCAAGGACCAGGAGATCGCCGATCTGTATGCGTACTTGAAGGGACTCGGGAAGTAGGGCCGCTTGCGGCTTAGCGTTCGCTTCATCGAGGGATGGAGCGAACGCTAAGCCGCAAGCGGCTTACTTCTCCTTCCCCAGCGTCGGCAGCAGCCCGCGCATCTTGTACAGGTGGATCAGCGCCCGATCCATCATGCGTTCGCCGGCGCCGGGCTCGACCGGCGACACCATCGGGTCGGCGCCGTAGCCGCCCTCCGCCGCCGCCTCGATGGTCGGGAAATACTGCTGGTAGTCGTTGCAGTACCCCACAAACAGCAGGTGCTCCAGCCGGGCGCGGCGCTTCAGGCTCAGCGAATGGCCGCAGAAGAACTCGCCGGAGACGCCGACGAAGCCGATGCGGCCGTCGAGCAGGGCCACCGTCAGGTGCGGCCGCACTCCCTCACGATATTCGCGCTCGTAGAAATCCACCAGCTTTGGGAAGAACGCCCTCTCGTACATCCCCCGCAAGAGCGCGTTGCTCAGATCGACGCGACTCTTGAAGACGAAGTCCTCCTCCCTCACCGCCAGGGCCGCCTCCTTCGACTCCTGGCAGCGGATCGTCTTGGCAAGTGTCAGCGCCTCGCGGCCCAGCGCCTGGCCGAACTTCTCGGGGCCGGCGTTGTCGCCGGGGTTGGTTGACAGGTCGCCCGCGGCCCCCTGGAGGAACAGGCACGGCACCCCCGTCTCCTTCTCCGCCAGCGCCGCCAGCGCCCCCGGGTAGTCCGCCGAGAATTTGCGCACCTTCTCGCTCGTCATCGTCGGATGGGCGGCGAAATTGACGGCGTGGGCGATCAGCTTGCCGTCCGCCGCCTCGAGGCGCAGCACGAGCAATTCGCGGTCCACCGGCTTGTCGTCGCGCTTCGAGTGGCGGTTGCGGTTGAGCGGGACTTCCTTCGAGGCGACGCCCAGTCGTGCCGGTTTCAGCGCCTTGTCGGCCTCGAGGATCAGGTCGGCGAGTTTCTGTTCGAGCTGGCGGACGTACGATTGTTTAGCGTCGGGCCAGTCGTCGAGTTCGAGGACCGGCCCGTGATGGGTGTGCGAGGCAACCAGGAAGACGTGTTCGATGCCGGCGCCCTTGATCCTGGCGCGGATGGCCGCGGTCGATTGCCGCGTCGGGGGCCGGCCGAGGTCGAGACTGACGATCGCGATCTTCTCCGAGCCGGCGGCGAGGACGAGGGCGCGGGCGTGCAGGGCGTCGAGGACGCCTTCGCTCGGCTGGTCGTGCCGCGAGCCGTAGCCCCACATGGCGTAGCCGGTGGGTGGGGTGATCTCGACCTTGGCGGCGCCGGCCTTCAGTTCGCCGGCGCGGGCAGCGCCGGCCGTGATCGCCCAACCGATCAGCACACCGATGATGAATCGCATCGAATTCCTCCGAGAAATGACCTGGCCTCTCGCCGCCCTGGTTTCTGCTTGCCCAGGGGACTGCCTGTCGCCTGGCGGTTATTCCTGGCCCTTGACCTCCGCAGGTTCCGTCGTCACGGCCGCCTCGGCCAGCCGGAAGCTCGCCCGGAGCGTGGCCCCGTGCAGCGGCAGCGACTCGATCTCCAGCGGCGCTCCGTGGTGCTCCAGGATCGACGTCACGAACGATAGCCCCAGGCCCATGCCGGTGCTGTGCCCCTCGTAGATGGCGTTGTCGCGCTTGGTCGAGAAGTGCGTCTCGGTGCAGCGGCGGCGCACCTCCTCCGTCATGCCGATGCCGTTGTCGCGCACCTCCAGCAGCGCCTGATCGCCGACCCGCCGCGTCCGCAGCACGACGCCGCCCTTCCAGGCCGCCGCCGCGATCAGCGCCTGCCGCACCCGCTCGCCGTCCGACCCCGGACCCTTGACCCCCGCTGCCTGCTTGCGCGCCTCGTCGCGGAGGTAATTTCGCATCTCAAACGTGGCGTCGCGGGCGTTGAACAGCAGGTTCTCGACCGCTTGCTGCAGGTGCGACAGGTCGCCGTCGATCCACAGCGGCTGGGTGTCGAGGTCGAGCGTCAACTCCAGCTTCCAGCGCTCGCGTGCCAGGTCGCGCCAGGTGTGTTCCAGGTCGCGCAGCACCGCGTTGAGGTCGATCCGGGCCAGCTCCGAGTGGTTGGGGTCGCGCCGCACCGTGCGCAGGATCTGCTGCAAGCGCTCGGTCACGGTGCCGAGCGTCTGCCGCACCTCGTGAAGCATCTGTGCCTGGTCGCCGGATAACCCGTCGGCCTCGAGGCAGCGGCGCAGCAGGTCGTTGGGGCGCACGAGCAGGTTCTTGATGTTGTGGGCGTAGGAGCCGGCCATGATGCCGATGCTGGCGTACAGCCGCGACTTCAGCTCCAGCGCCTGGCGCTCGGCGGCCTGCGTGGCGAGGCGCTGTTCGAGCAGGTTGCGCTCGGCCTCCTCGTGCAGGCGCTCGGCCTCCTGGCGGCGCAGCTCCTCCTCGACGCGCAGGCGCTCGGCCCGGTCGATCTGGTGCTGGGCCTCGGAGCGCTGGCGCTCGCGCTCCGCCTCGCGGCGCTGCTCCAGGATGATCCACGTCACGGCGAGAAAGCTGCCGCCGATCGCCAGGAGGAGGACCCAGCGCACGCGGAAGTCGGCGTCCTGCTCGCTCCGCTGCCGCTTCTTGTAGACGTGCAGCTGGTACTGCACCAGGACGCGGGCCCCCTCCGACAGCGGGTGCGTCAGCTCGCGGTACTGGCTGGCGTGGCGCGGCAGGTCGGAGTCCCAGGAGATCGGCCGCAGCGCCGCGTCGTCGAAGCGCACCTCCATGCGGTAGATGGTCGGGAAGAGTATCAGCTGGCCGGGGTACATCTTGGTCGGCGGGTCGCCCAGGGACTTCAACTGCTCCTCGATCTTCTCGGCGTGCAGGCGCAGGACCAGGTCGCCGGACAGGTCGGCCTCGGGGTTCTGACGCCGCCACTTGGCGACGGCGTCGAGGTAATCGCGCACCATCGTGGGCAGGTTGTCGCGCGTGCCGGCCTCGTCGAGCCACTCCTTGAGCGCCTTCTCGTCGTAAGGGTCGTCGCCGCGCATCCACGTCGGCAGGAGGTCGCCGCGAATCGGCGACGGCAGCAGTCGGAACAGCGCGCCGAAGAGCAGGACCCAGAGGAGCACGGGGGCGACCAGGGCCCGGACGTAGCGCCACACCTGTCTGCGCGTGATCATGGTGGACTCGAACCCCACGGGCCCCGGGCCGTCGGTCGGCTCACCGATCCGTGCCCGCCTCGTCGTAATCGACGCTGAGTTCCGGCAGCTCCCGCCACGGACCGCCCTCCTCCGGCGCCCCGCGCAACTCGTATACCTTGAGGGTCGCGTGCGGCAACACGCGGATGGCTGGGCGCGGCGGTTGGCGCTGTTGCGGGTCCTTCTGGACGTCCGGCCGCAGCCAGACGACGTGCTCCCCGCTCCCGCCGCGGCGGTTGCCGTCGGCGTCGAACAGCGCCGGCCCCTCGTCGCCGAAGGAGACCCGGCCGTCGTGCCAGCGCGCCCGCCGCAGGCGCTCGCCCAAGTCGGCCCCGCCGGCCGGCATCGCCCCGCCCTCGTTGACCGCCTGCACCAGCGCCTCGACGATGTCCACGTACAGGAGCAGGTCCTCGGTCCCCGTGGCCGGCGCGGTGATGCCGACGTTGGGGGCGTCCTCGCGCAGGAAGCCGGCGGCGGGATCGACGGGGCTGCGGTGGCAGAAGAACACCAACTCAAAGGGCAGGTCCTGTATCGGCCAGACGACGTTCCGGTCACGGTAGACGGTGTTGAAGCTCAGCGCGTCGCCGGTGACGACGACGAAGCGCCGCGCCTCGCTCGGGGCGATCCGCGCCAGGCCGCGCAGGAAGCGCCGCGCCGGCTGCGAGGACGGCGCCGCCAGCACCAGGAGCGGCCGCTGCTGGTTGGGGTGCGCTTCGACCTTGGCCTTCATCAGCCGCTCGACCGCCGGCGCCTCCCAGCGGTTGGGCTGGTCGAAGCCGCCCACGCTGTAGTCGATGATCTCGGAAACCGGGATCTGGAACTGCCCCCCCGTCCCGGCCGCGGGCCGATCCAGCTGCGAGCGCACGGCGTCACAGAACCGGCCCGTCAGGTCGCGCGAGTAGGCGTCGTCCTCCCACTGGGCCACGTAGAACGGGCCCGTGTCGGGGCGCAGCTCCTCCCGGGTCGCGACGAAGGCCGTCACGGCGGCGGCCATCTGCTGGTTGGTGAAACAGAAGCGGAAGGTGCGGTCCCGGTGCAGCTCGTTGAGCGGCACGTCGCCGGCCCCGTCGCCGACCGACACGCGGTCCGCCGTCGCCGTCGTCAGCAGCAGCAGAGGTGCGGTCGGCCGCGGGGGGGAGCCGGCCCGGCGCTGGAGGCTGAGGGCGATCTCCTTGGCCTGCTCGCTGGAGCTGCCGCCGAGGATGGCCAGCGGCGGCCGGCGTGAGCCGTTCAGCAGCGCCGCCACCCACTGATCGGTCTTCTGGTCGCTGGCCAGCTTGTACCACCGAAACACCAGTCGCGCCGACCCACTCCGCACCCGCACCGCCACCTCGGGATGCGAGGAAGTGTGCCGCGGGAAGCTGTCGTCACCCGAACTGACCACCTCAACACCGGGCTGGGCGGCGCGCAACTGTTCCGCCGCCCGGCTGACGGCGGTAACGAAGCGCTCCCACGCCGACTCGTTCGTCGCCGAGTACAACCAGACGATCTCCGACTCGTCCTCCTGCAGCGGCGCCGCCCGGATCTCCTGCGAGCGCGGCCAGAGCACCAGCACCGCGGCGCCCACGACCAACCCCACCGACAACAGCACCAGCAGCGACGGGCGGAAGAGCCATCTCATGAGAAGTCATTAGTCATTAGTCATTAGTCATTAGTCCGTAGCCAGCGGCCTGGCGTCGCACGACAATAGGCATTGTACCGTGGCTCAGCCCCGATCTGCTCCTGCTAATGACGAATGACTAATGACTAATGACTCCTCGCTGACTGTCGTCATCTTCGGCGCTTCCGGCGACCTGACGGCGCGGAAGCTGATCCCATCGCTGTACCGGTTGGACCGCAAGAAGCGCCTGCCGGACGAGCTGCGCATCGTCGGCGTCGCGCGCTCGCCGTTCGCCGACGACGCCTACCGCCAGAAACTGCGCGACGCCCTGCGGGAGTTCCTCCCCCGGGAATACGACGACGGCGCCTGGGGCGCCTTCGCCCGCCGGCTCTTCTACGTCGCCGGTGACGCCACCACCCGGGGCGGCCTCGACCACCTCAAGGCGTGGCTCCAGCAGCACGAGGGGGCCGGCGGCGGCCGGCGGCTCTATTACCTCGCGGTTTCGCCCGACCTCTATCCGAAGATCGTCGCCGGCCTCGGCGAGGAGGGGCTGAGCCGCGAGGACGGCGGCTGGCGCCGCCTCGTCATCGAGAAGCCGTTCGGCCACGACCTCGCCTCGGCTCGCGCCCTCAACCGCATCATCCGCGGCCACTTCGACGAGGCGCAGCTCTACCGCATCGACCACTACCTCGGCAAGGACACGGTGCAGAACGTCCTCGTTTTCCGCTTCGCCAACACCCTCTTCGAGCCGGTGTGGAACCACAACTTCATCGACAGCGTCCAGATCACCGTCGCCGAGACGGTCCCGGTCGGCGGCCGCGGCGACTACTACGACCGCTCCGGCGTGCTGCGCGACATGTTCCAGAACCACCTGCTCCAGGTGCTGACGATGGTCGCGATGGAGGCGCCCGCGAAGTTCACCGCCGACCACCTCCGCAACGAGAAGGTGAAGGTCCTCGACGCCGTGACGGTCCTCGACAGCGACACCGCCTGCGGCCAGATCGTCACCGGGCAGTACGCCGGCTACCGCTCCGAGAAGGGGGTGCGCCCGGACAGCAAGACGCCGACCTACGCGGCGATCAAGCTGGGCGTCGATAACTGGCGCTGGCGCGGCGTGCCCTTCTACCTGCGCTCCGGCAAGGCGATGGACAGCCGCCTCAGCGAGGTGGTGATCCAGTTCCTGTGCCCGCCGCACCTGATGTTCCCGCTGCCGCCGGGGCAAATGTTGCAGTGCAACCGGCTGGCCATCTGCATCCAGCCGGACGAGGGCATTCACCTCAACTTCCAGACGAAGGTACCGGACGAGGCCATGACGCTGAAGCCGGCCGACCTGGAGTTCCATTACCGGAAGGCGTACCCGGACCGGCCGATCCCCGAGTCCTACGAGCGCCTGCTGCTCGACGCCATCAACGGCGACGCCCACCTGTTCATGCGCAGCGACGAGATCGAGCGGGCCTGGGAGATCATGGACCCGCTGATCGCGGCGACGGAGCGGCCCGACGCCCCACCGCCGCAGGAGTACCCCGTCGGCTCGGCGGGGCCGAAATGCGCCGACGAACTCCTGGCGGGCGAAGGCCGTGCCTGGCTGTCGCTGTGCCGGCACTGACGGTGTCGGGCCGGGGGCGAATTCTGCCCTTCCCTTTTCCGGGCGGCCTCGCTATCGTCCCCCCTCCACAAGCCCTACTCGGCTCTCGAAAACGGAGGTGCGGTCATGCGCCGCCTCATCCCGGCCGTGCTGGGACTCGTCCTCCTTGCCGGCTGCGCCCCCCGCCCGCCCGCCGAAGTGGTCGGCGGGGCCAGTTCCGCCGAGGTCGCCCTCGGCCCGGTCGGCGTGCGCGGCCCGGGCAGTCAGGACGGCCAGCCGGCGCCCGAGAACGGCTTCCTGCCCCTGGCGCTGCTCGAGGGGACGTGGGAGCGCCGGGTGGTCGGCGGGCGGGTGCGCTACTCGTTCGACCAGCGGACAATCCGCATCGCGGTGGTCGAGGAGGGCAGCGGGCGCGAGGCGTTCTACGTGCAAGGTCAGTGGAGTTTGAGCGGCCAGAATATCCTGATCTGCCAGGCGACGGGCGCCGCCCTCACCGCGGACTCGCGCTCGATCCCGGAACTCGACGGGGCCGGCGTGATGCGCTCGCACACCTTCTTCGAGGACGGCAGCTTCACGATGCAGCTGTCGGAGATCGGGTCGTTCAGTTTCCGCATGCGCCGCGCGGGCGCGGGCGCCGTCATCGACCGCTTCGAGGGGGAGAACTTCACCGACCGCACCAAGCGCCTGTTCGAGGGACGCTACGTGCGAGCTGCTCTTGCCAAAGGACGGTCCTGAGGCTGCCGTGCGTGCGGCTAAGGGATGTTGAGGATGCTGCAACTCTCCTCGTAACTCGCCTCCAGCTCCAGGGGCACCACGAGGTCGTCGGCGAGCCATAGCGGCACGGTCGGCAGCGGTCGCCCGATGCCCAGGGCCTGTGCCCACGTCTCCAGCAGCCACTCGTTCTCGCGCTTCGTCATGCGGCAGGCGACGGTGTACAGGGGCGGCGGTTCGGGACTCAGGCCCGGGTCGGATCGCCCGATCAGATCGAGCAATTCGCCGTACAGGTTCTGGGTGCGAGTCGTCACCGGATCGATGATGACGACGGAGACTCGCTCTTGAAGCAAGCCGGCGCACTTGGAGACGAAGGCACGTCGATGCTCCGGGCGATCCTTGTTGGCCGGGCTGACGATCTCGACGGCGGCCACGAGACGGCTGTGGCGCTTCTCGTCGTAGACTCGTACCTCGTAGACGTCCTGGGCCGGGAGGTCGGTGACGACGGCGAGCGTGGGCCGCGGCGGCGCCCAGACCGCCGTCGCGATGCCGCCGCCGTTCTCGTTGGGGTCGGCGACCGCAAGCACGTCTTCGCCTTCGTCGTGGAAAGTCGCCACGTCGATCTCGGCACTCGATCCCGGATGGACCCGCGGCCCGGCAAAATAGCGACGGGGCAGCTTCCGGCGGAGCAGGGCCACGATCATCACGGGCCAGGTCGCGTGAAAACCTTCCCAATGGCGCATGTCATCCAACGGCGGGCGGAAGTGGTCGCGCAGCGGCATGAGTCGGACTCCCTGCTACCTCCTGCTGCCGTGTCAGGAACGCGAGCCGACACCGTTCGCTTTGAACGGCTTGAAACTCTGGTCCCGCTCGATCAGCGGCCGCATCTCGTCGGCAGTCATGACTCGGGCTTCCTGGGGCGACAACTGTGCCATTCTAACAACCGGCCAACCCCCTCGCCAGCGCCGTGAGTCTAGCCAGGGAGGGAGGCTCGGCTTTGTAACGCCGACCAGGTCCGTGTCGCTGGATGCTCCGCAACGCAAGCCGATCGGACGGCCGCGCCGTGATGCCGGCCGCGCGTGGACTTCAATTCACCGATGGCGACGGGGTGACGGGAATCGTCTCGATGTAGGTGATGTGCAGCAGGGCCACATCGATGTTCCGAAACGGAGCGGCGCCGGTCGAGGAATTGCTGGACGGTTCGCTCCCCGCCAACGTGATCCGGTCACGGCTAACGCTGGCTTGTTCGGGATGCCGAACGTCAAAGGTGACGCCGTTCGTCAAATGCAGGCGAAAGGCCCGAAACGGGATCTGCCTGATCCATTCGCGTAGGGTATCGGCACGCATCGGGGCACGTTCCTCAAGCCGATACGGCGGGCTCCAGGAACTCTACTTTCGTTATCCGGGACCAATCGGCATGCACGAAGTGGTCGGCGATGCCCGATGTCGGATCCTCGGGCATGGGGATGCCGATGACGAAGAAGTCGTCCGGGGCGATCACGAGCCAGGGATCCTTGATCTCAAAGGTTCGCCCGTCCTTGAGCGTCACCCGGAACGGCCTGAAACTCTCGTCCCGCTTGATCAGCGGCCGCATCTCGTCGGCAGTCATGACTCGGGCTCCTTGGGGCGACCATTGTGTGATTCTACCAACCGGCCAACCGCCTCGCCAGCGCCGTCAGTCTAGCCGGAAGCGGCTCCCCGCGTCGTCTTCGTGACGGACCTCATCGACGCCCTGGCCCGGAATCCATCCCTTGCGGTTCCAACCCTTGTACAGGCGGTTGGGGCAGTTGAAGACGATCCCCGGCTCGCGGCCGACGTTCTTGTACGCGTGAACGACGCCGGGCGGGACGACCAGCAGCGCCGGCTTGTCGGCGCCGACGACGTCGGTCTGTGCGACGCCGCAGGTCGGCGAGTCCTTGCGGTTGTCCCACAGGTACACCTTGAAGTTCGACGGCCCCAGGAAGCAGAAGCAGTCGCTCTGGTCGATGTGCTCGTGCGGGCCGCGCGCCACGCCCGGCTCGGTCATGGAGATGTAGGCCATCACGGGGTGGAATTCCGCCGGCAGCTCGTCGTGCCGGAACAGCTCGCACAACCAGCCGCGCGAGTCGTGGAACTTCTTCAGGGGCCGCCAGATGACCCCCTCGATCTCGCCGGGACGAAATTCCATCGAATACTCCGATCCGGCCGCTTGCGGCTTCGCAGTGTTGCGAAGCCGCAAGCGGCTATTCATGGGTCGCCCACGCTGTCGAACAGCGTCGGTTGCGCGTCGCGCTCGCGGCGGCGGCGGCGGCCGGGGGCGGTCGGCCGTTCGCGCAGCGACATCGGGTGCGACTCCAACTCGGCCAGCACCTCCTTCGCCCGGCCGAGCACCTCCTCCGGCACCCCCGCCAGGCGCGCGACATGAATACCGTAGCTCTTGTCGGCGCTGCCGGCCGCAATTTTATGCAGGAAGACGATCTCGTCCTGCCACTCGCGCACCACCACGTTGTAGTTGCGCAGGCCCGGCAGCTTGTCGGCGAGCTGGGCCAGCTCGTGGTAGTGGGTGGCAAAGAGGGCGCGGCAGGCGACGCGGTCGTGCAGGTACTCGGTGATGGCCCAGGCCAACGACACGCCGTCGTAGGTGCTGGTGCCGCGGCCGATCTCGTCCAGGATCACCAGGCTGCGCCCCGTCGCGTTGTTCAGGATATTGGCCGCCTCCGTCATCTCCACCATGAACGTGCTCTGCCCACCCGACAGGTTGTCGCTGGAGCCGACGCGCGTGAAGATGCGGTCGGTGACGCCCACCTTCGCCTCCCGCGCCGGCACCAGGCTGCCCATGTGCGTCAGCAGCGCCAGCAGCGCCACCTGGCGGATAAATGTCGATTTACCGGACATGTTTGGTCCTGTAATCACCCACAGGTTCCCCGTCCCCGGCCCGAGGGCGACGTCGTTGGGCACGAAGGTCCCCGGCGGCAGCACCACGTCGAGCACCGGATGGCGGCCGTCGGCCATCTCCAGCACCGGCTCGTCGCACAGCGCCGGCCGGCAGTAGCCGCGCGACACCGCCAGCTCCGCCAGCGACGCCAGCACGTCCAGCGTCGCCAGCACCTCCGCCGTCTGCAGCAGCCGCTGTGTCTGCGCCGCCACCCGGTCGCGCAGCGTCAGGAACAGGTCGTACTCGCGCTGGTGGATCTTCTCCTGGGCCGTCAGCACCTTCTCCTCGTACGCCTTCAGCTCCGCGGTGACGTAGCGCTCCGCGTTCTTGAGCGTCTGCTTGCGCTGGTAGTCGCTGGGCACTCGGCCGGCGTGAGTGTGCGTGATCTCGATGTAGTAGCCGAAGACCTGGTTGAAGCCGACCTTCAAACTCGGGATGCCGGTGCGCGTGATTTCCTCGGCCTGGAAGCGCGTCATCCAGTCCTTGCCGTCGCGCGTGATGGCGTGCAGCTCGTCGAGTTCCGGGTCGTAGCCGGGGCGGACCAGTCCCCCTTCGCGCGGGTTGACCGGCGGCTGGTCCACCAGGGCGCCGTCGAGCAGCTCGCGCAGGTCGGGGCACAGCTCCAGGCGCCCTTCGAGGTCGTTCAAGAGGCGCGCGCGCCGGGCCGTCACTTTGGCCTTGACCCGCGGCAGCAGGCGGAGCGTGTCGCGCACGCCGGCCAGGTCGCGCGGCGACGCCCGGCCTGTGCTGACGCGCGCCGTCAGCCGCTGGAGGTCGTAGGCCTCGCCCAGCGCCTGCCGCAGCTCCGCCCGCAAACCCTCTTCCCCTTTTAGCTCCTCGACGGCGTCGAGCCGCGCCTCGATGGCGAGGCGTTCGGCCAACGGCGCCACCACCCATTCCTGCAGCAGCCGCGCCCCCATCGCCGTCACGGTGCGGTCGAGGACCGACAGCAGCGACCCCTCGCGCTGGCCGTCGCGCAGGGTGCGGGTCAGCTCCAGGCTGCGGCGCGTTACCTCGTCGAGGAACAGGAAGCGATCCTGGCGGTACGGCCGCAGCCGGCTAAGGTGGCCAAGACTCGCCTTGAGTGTCTCCTGAACGTACAGCAGCAGCGCCCCCGCGGCGACGAGGCAGGCCTGGGTGTCGTCGAAGCCGAAGCCGGCGAGGGTGTTGACGCCGAAGTGATGAAACAGGGCGGCGCGGGCGGTGTTGGCGTCGAAGGTCCAGCCGGGGCGGGCGGTCAGCGCCGTCGCCGGCGCCGCCTCGCGCAGGCGCGCGCCGAGGTGGGCGGGGCCGTCCTCGGACGTGAGGCATTCGGCGGGGGCCAGCCGGCCCAGCTCGTCGGCGAGGCGTTGCCAGGACACGTCGGCCGCCTGGAACTGCCCGGTCGATAGCTCCACCCAGGCCAGGCCGACGGTGTCACCGGCCGCCGCCACGGCGACGAGGTGGTTGGAGCGGCGCGGGTCGAGCAGGTTGTCTTCGGTGAGTGTGCCCGGGGTGACGACGCGGGTGACTTCGCGGCGGATAAGCCCCTTGGCCTGGGAAGCCTCCTCGACCTGCTCGCAGATGGCGACGCGGTGCCCGGCCTGGAGTAGCCTGGCGAGATAGCGGTCGAGGGCGTGGTGCGGCACCCCCGCCATCGGGATTTCCTTGTCGCGCCGGGTCAGCGCGATGCCGAGCAGGCGCGAGCCGAGTTCCGCGTCTTCCTCAAAGAGTTCGTAGAAGTCGCCGTTGCGGAAGAACAGGAGCATCCCGGGGTGGCGCGATTTCGCCTCCCGGTACTGCTGCATCATCGGTGTCGTCATGGAGGGACTCTGTTTAGCCGCCGCCCTCGGGGCGGCGCGGATTCATCGGTTCGCGAAACGATAAATCGAGGGCGGCGGCTAAACGATCACTTCTTACCGTTGCGGAGCACCTTGGCCATGCGGACGGAGTTACCGCGGCCGCTGAAACTGACCTCGGTCATGTAGTGGCGCATGAGCATCAGGCCGCGGCCGCAGGGGCGCTCGATGTTCTCGACGGCGGTGGGGTCGGGCACGTCGCCGGGGTCGAAGCCACTCCCCTCGTCGGTGATGTGGATCTCGATGCGCTCGGCGTGGACGACGGAGACGACCGTCACCTTCTTGGAGCGGTCCATCTGGTTGCCGTGCTTGATGGCGTTGACGAGGGCCTCTTCGAGGGCGAGGCGGATGCCGAAGATCTCCTTCTCGCTGGCGTGGTGAGCGCGAAGCAAGCGCTCGATTTGCTCCTGCACGACCCGGGCCTCGGCGGGATCACTCGGGATCACGACGTCCACGGTGGAAGAAGGGCCGACCTCGCGGGGAGAAGTCATGATCGTTGTTGAAGCTACAGGCACTGGATGGGGCCTCCTGACCGTGCGGCGGGCTGCGCAGACCGCCGCGGCTGACCCGGTCGAACGTCCGCCGGGCCGAACGCGCCTCGCTGTCCGAATGGGCAACCACCACCGTCGGGCCCGTCCCGGGCCAGTTAACGGAACGGGGCTGGGAAAAGGGGAAGCGCCACCGATGCTGAACCTGGGCCTGGGGCGGCAGAGGTTCGCGTCCCGTTCCTTCCCTGGCCGGCACCGATGTCAGGGGGGTCGAGGGCCTCGGCTTGAAGCCCGTCCCGGGTCGCCGGCAACCCGGCTAGAACGCCTGCAGCGCCGCCTGTTCTTCCTTCTGAATGTGGAAGAACTTATCCAGGCGCGTGATCTCGAACACCTCGTAGATCTCGTCGTCGATGTTGCACAGGATTAGACGCCCGCCGACCGCCTGAAGTTTCTTGTGCAGGGCGATCAGTTTCCCCAGGGCGGCGCTGGACAGGAACTCGACGTTGCCGAAGTTCAGAAGGATCTTGCGGCGGCCGACCTCGTCCACCAGACTGAAGAGCTGCTCGCCGATGACCTGAATGTTCTGCTCGTCGAGGATCCGGCGGTCAACGAAGTTCACCACGGTAACGTCGCCGATGTCTTCGACCTCGAGGCGGCGGCGACGCGGCGGCTGCGACATAGACGAAACTCCTTGGCGAAAGTGAGGCCGCTGAGAGCTTGCTTGCTCCGTCAGAGGGGTCATGGGATGAGGCTGGCCGGAGCAATTTCTCAATGTTAGAGGCTCCGTTGCCGTTGTCAAGCAATTTCCGGCCGCATTCCCGGCGGCCAACCGAGGCGCCGGTTCACGCCGCAGGCGCGGATCGGCTTGGCAGGACGCGGACACGCGGTAAAATAGTCCTGGTTGCCTTATACGGCGCGACCTCTCCTCACGCGCCTGGGACGAGAATGGCGAGCAATCCATGCCAGACCTCGACGCGAATTCACTGGGGCAGGATCTGCTCAAGATCAACCTGATCACCGAGGCGCAGCTGGAGGAAGCGCTGGACGGCATCGGCGGCAAGGGGGCCGAGGCCGAACGCTTGGTGCTCTTCCTCGAGCGCAAGGGCTACATCACACCCTGGCAGAGCAGCAAGATCGTGAAGGGCGACCGCGACGGCTTCATCCTCGGCGGCTACCGCCTGCTCTACAAGATCCAATCCGGGAGCTTCGGCCGCGTCTTCCGCGCCCAGGAGGAGGCGACCGGCCAGGTCGTCGCCGTCAAGGTGCTGCGCCGCCGCTGGAGCGAGGACCAGGCGCACATCGACCTGTTCCAGCGCGAGGCCCGCGTCGGCATGGCCTTTCACCACCCCAACATCGTCGAAATCCTCACCGTCGGCGTGGACAAGAACGCCGGGCAGTATTACATCGTGATGGAATTCGTCGAGGGCTGCAACCTGCGCGAGATGCTCGCCATCCGCACGAAGCTCGAGCCGCTGGAGGCGATCAAGGTCATCGAGGACGCCGCCAACGGACTGGCCTACGCCTTCTCGCGCGGCTTCACCCACCGCGACATGAAGTTGACGAACATCCTCGTATCCAGCTCCGGGACGGCGAAGCTGGTGGACTTCGGCCTGGCCAAGATGTTCCAGGCGATGACCGGATCGAGCGAGGACAAGGTCGATCGCACCGTCGATTACGCCGGCCTGGAGCGCAAGACCAACGTGCCGACCGGTGACATCCGCAGCGACATCTACTTCCTCGGCTGCGTGCTGTACGAGATCCTGCTCGGCCGGCCGCCGCTGGACATGACGCGCGACAAGCAAGCGCGCATGAACCCGCACCGCTTCGACGGGGTCAAGCCGCTCGGCCGCGACGAGGTGCAGGGGCCGCCGTCGCTGTTCCGCCTCGTCGAGACGATGATGGAGCTGAGCCCTTCGCAGCGCTACCAGACCCCGGCGCAGCTGCTCGAGGCCATCCGCTCGGTGCGCCGCGAGCTGGAGGGGAGGGCGAGCGGCCAGGCGCAGAGCGGCCCGCGCGGCGTCTTCGTGGTGGAGAGCGACCCGCGCTTGCAGGACCACATCCGCGACAAATTGAAGGAATTGGGCTACCGGGTCTTCATCGCCGGCGACCCGGCGCGTGCCTACGACCGCTTCCGGCAGCAGCCCTACGACGGCCTGGTGGTGGACGCCCGCACGACCGGCGAGGAGGGCCTGCTCTACTTCGACCGCATCTCGACCGAGGCCGACCGCCAGGGCATCTCGTGCGGCGCGATCCTCATCCTGTCGCACGAACAGGCCGACTGGGCCGTGCGCGTCAAGCAACGGCCGAGCGTCCTCATCCTGACCGACCCGCCGCAACACTCGGTGACGATGCGACAGCTCATCAAGGGTGTCCAGACGTTGGTGCCGCTGGCAGACAACGGCGCCGCCCGGTAGTCGGTCCGCTGCGACTCCTTGGGCGATGCACTGACCCAGACCGCCCTCGATGTCATTCTTCTTCGCCTCGACGATCGTGGCGACCGGTGCCGGCAGCGGCAGCAGCGGCTCTGAGGCGGACAGGATGAACTCGCATTCTCCGGTCAGCCCGTGTTCCGGATCGACGTCCAGGCGCTGCCCCGAATAGATCGCGAAGCGGTTACCGCTCAGCTCGCGGCTGGCCAACAGAATCGGCGCGACGACGAATTCGCTCCGCGACTTCTCGCTCAGGAGGGAGAGCTGGATCCCCTGGGCGCCGCGCGCGAGGGTCTCCGAAAGCCAGGGAGGAGGCGTGACGGGATGGAGGTCGGGGAAGAGGTCGGCGGCGCGCGACACCACGCCGAGCAGAAGGTTGACGGATTCCAGAGTGAAGTCGCTGAACGCCATCGTGACACCCCGCGGATGCTCGTCGATGCCTTCCCCGAGTGGAAGGACACCTTCCCCGGCTGAGGGCGGTCACAGCGCGCGAATGGTCCCCACCACCTCGACGCGCACCGGCACGCCATCGACGCTCTCCGGCAGTGCAATGCCCTCCGGCGGCGCCGCCTGGAGGTTGACCTTCACCGCGTAGCCGCCGTCCGTGCGCGTGACGCCCACGCCGACGACCGGGGCGAGTTGCTGGAACACGGCCAGCACGCGCAGCTTGGCGGCACGCGCCTGCTCCAGGGTGCAAGGATTGGGAGTTGTCATCGTCGGAGCCCTCCTTCTGCTCACGTCATGTTACCAGGTCCACGCCGAGGGCATCCAGCACGACCCGGATGGGGTTGGCGTACGTCCGTCAGTCCCTGGCCGTTGGCCCCGCCCGTGTCGCCCGCGGCAAAGAGCAGGGCCACCGCGCGCCGCTCCTCGTCCACGATCAGCGAACCGCTGTCGCCGCCGGCCGCGAAGGCGTCCGCGCCCTCCCCCTCGATCTCGATCTGGTTATCGAAGCGCAGGTTCCCCAGGATAGGGAAACCCACGGTCAGGTTGTCGAGTTCAAACGCCCTCACGCGCCCGCGGGTCAGGCCCGTCGTCCGCCCGAGCTTGGTCACGGGCGTTCCCTCGTCCAGGAAGTCCGGACCGATGCCGGCCACTTTGCCGAGGCCCTTGAGGGTGCGAGCGTCCACCTCGATGCCGTCCGCGGGAGCGGCCACCGCGGCGTCCACCTTGTTGGCTCCCGTCTTCTTCAGCTTGACCATCCCGGCGAGCGTGGCCGCCGTGTCGTCGGGAGCCTTGCCGCCGTCGTGGACTCCCGCCTGGAGGATCGCGTCGCCCACCTTGCCCTTGTTTTCGTTGGCGAAGACGTGGGCGTTCGAGAGCAAGAGCGTCGCACCGTCCTTCCGCCGGCGGACGACGGCCCCGAGCGTGCCGGCGGTGATCTGGAAATGACCGATCGACGTGCCCAGCCGCAGCGGGCGGTGCCGCCGCCAGCCCCACGGCAGCTCGGCCAGCGGGACGACGCGACCGATGTAGCGCACGTCCACCTCGCCTTTGGCCTTCTTGCGGATCAGTTCGATTTCGCGGCCCTCGGCCAACTCGCGGCGCTGGTAGCGGACGGCCAGGCGGAATTCGCCGGGGCTGGGGCTGGCGATGCCCAGGGCCAGGGTCCGCACTGGCCCGGCCACACGGTCGAGCGGTTCGGCAGCGACGGCCAGTGTCCGCACCGGCCCTCCCTCCGCAGTGAACGGGGCCAGCACGGTATCGGTGAGCAGCGCTTTCAATTCGCGGGCCGAGGCGAGTTCCATTGTCACACCGCGTTGGGTTGGTAAGGATTGACTCAAGTTATCCTATACCCCATCCGCTTCGTGACTTCAAGGAAGTTGGCGGGCCCATTCCGGTTGTTGCGGCCGCTCGCGCCGTAGGCGCAAGCTGCCAGCTTGGGAGCTGAGCAGTGCCCGCACCGCGCAAGCTGGCAGCTTGCGGCTACGGGCCTGCATCGGGGTCGTGGCGCAATGACGGGATTCCCGGCGACGGGTGAGCTGCGCCGCGGTTACAATGGACCGTGGGCCGCCTGCGGCAGTTGGCCGGGGAAGCGACCTCCCTCCCGTGCCCCGTCGAACCGGCCCACGAATCACGGCAACGTCGCTGCGGTACATCCCTGAGGCCGCCCGCATGCCCACGATTGATCTCCTGCTCACTCCCCTTGCCGCCGGGTGTCAGGCCGACTGGTCCTGCGACGGCCGGTCCGTCGGCCCTCCCATTCCCCTCGACGCGGCCGCGGTCCGGACACTGCGTGACCTCGCCCCTCGCTTCCTGGCGCTGTTCGAGCAGGGACACCGACCCTTCCGCGACCAGGCCGACCTGTGCCTGCTGGGGCGCACCCTCTTCGACCTCGTCTTCGCCCCGGCCTGGCCGGCCGTGCAGGCGATGCTCGGGCCCGGGCCGCGCCTGCTGCTGTTGCACTGCGCGGACCCGGACCTGCTGAATCTGCCCTGGGAATTGGTGGAATTGCACTCGGACCTGCCGCTGGGCTGCGACCCCGCCTGGGGCTTGCTCCGTGTCCCGGCCCAGATCCCGTCGCCGCCGCCCGACCCCGGCCCGCTGCGTCTGCTCTTCCTCGCCGCCGCGCCCACCGACCAGGCACAACTCGACTTCGAGCGCGAGGAAGACGCCATGCTCCAGGCGACCGGCCGCCTGGGGCAGGAGGTCGTCGTCCTTCCCTTCGCCGAGACGGGTGGGATCGACGAATTGGCCGCGCTCGTCGCCGAGCACCGGCCGCACGTCGTCCACCTCTCCGGCCACGGCATCGTCGATGCGAAGGGCGTGGGACACTTCAACCTTCGAGAACGAGCGCGGCCAGACCGATTCTCAGTCGGTCGAGGAGATTGTGGCCCGGGTCTTCCGCGGCAGTGCCGTCCGCTGCGTGGTGCTCAACGCCTGCCAGTCGTCGCAGGCGGCGGCGGCGGGGTTAGCGCAGGGGTTGGTGAAAGCCGGCGTGCCGCTGGTGCTCGGCTGGGCGGCCAGCGTGGCCAACGACCGCGCGACGGAGTTGGCTACCGCCCTCTACCGGTTCCTGGCTCGCGGCGATAGCCTTCCCGCGGCGGCGGCCCGGGCCAGGGAGGAAATCTGGCGCCACGGCCGTCGGCGCCAGGGCGATCATGAACTCGTAGACCCCACCTTTGCCCTGCCCCAGCTCTACGCTGGCGGCGCGGCGATCGAGTTGGTGGACCGGGCCGCACCGCGCCGTACCTACGCCGGGCCGCGGACGGAGCGGACCCTGATCGACGGCGAGATCAAGGGGCTGCGCGAGGGCTTCATCGGCCGCCGCCGCATTCAGCAACGTCTGCTGCCCGCGCTGCGCGACGGCACGGTGACGTTTGCCGTGCTGCACGGCCTGGGCGGCATGGGCAAGAGTACGCTGGCGACGCGCGCCGCCGACCGGCTCCGGGAGGCGGGCTTCACGGTGTATGGCGTGCGTGCCGCGCCCGGCGAGACTCCGGCGAAGGCGGGGCGCGCCACGCTGGACCGGCTGCTCGACGCCTTGACCCGGGCCTTCCTGTTCGCGCGGCGTCCGGACCTGAACGACCTGCTGACGACGGACAAACTGCCGCTGGGCCAGCGCGTGCGCCTGGCCGTGCAGGGGCTGCGCCAGCTGCGCGTGGCCCTCGTGCTGGACAACTTTGAAGACGTGCTCGACCTGGCCAGCCGCCGCATCCTCGACCCGGACCTGCGCGAGGCGTACCAGACCCTGGCGCGCGAATTGGTGGACGGGTCGCGTGTCCTCGTCACCTGCCGTTACCTGCCGGCCGAGACGCCGGTCGATCAGCCGACGGTCTGGCACGAAGACCTGGCGGAGCTGGGCGAGGCGGAGTTCGGCAAGTTCCTGCGCCGCGACCCGCAGGTGGATGCGCGCCTGCGCGGCGGCGAACTCACTCGAGAGTTGGTCGGGGGCCTCTACCGGTTGCTCGGCGGCACGCCCGGCTTCCTGGAGCAGGTGCGGACGGTGTTGCGGACAGCCGACGCGGACGGCTTGGCCGATGACCCCCTGGGTGAGGAGTTGCCGTTGGAAGAGAAGCGGCAGCGGTATTACGAACGGCTGTTCCTGCCGCAGCTTTACGCCGCGCTGCCATCCGCGGGACAACAATTGGCGAGTCGCCTGGCGGTGAGCGAACTGCCGCTGCCGCCGGAAGCCCTCGCCGGGTTGCTCGGCAGTGACGAGGGAGCGGCCGTGAGTGCGGCCGAGGCGGGTGTGGCGTACGGGCTGGTGCAGGCGTTCCGGGAGGAGGGACTGCCGACGTTGTACCAGCCGCCGGGACTGGTGCGCCCCTGGCTGGCGGCACAGCAGCGCCTCGGCAGCGCGGAGCGCCGGGCGGCGGATGGCTTCCTGGCCCGCTTCTGGCGGCAGAGTTACGAGGGTGACCGGGAAATCGCCCTGCGCGTGCCGATTGACGTCGAACTGATGGTCAGTCGCACCCATGCCCAGCGGGGGAACGATGGGGAGGTGTTCCGCTGGGCCACGATGCGCTTGGCCGGGCGCCTGAGGAGTCGTTCCGAATGGCAGCAGGCGCGGGCCCTGCTGGAGGAGGTGCCCCGGGAGGACCGGGATGGTCCCTGCTGGCACGGCCTGGCGACCCTCGATGTGCATGAGGGAAGCTACGCGGCGGCGCGGGAGAAGTTCGGCCAGGCGCTGACGACGTGCCAGGCGCTCGGGGACCGCGCCGGCGAGGCCGCCACCTGGCATAACCTGGCGACCATCGACTTGAGGGAGGGGAACTACGCGGCGGCGCGGGAGAAGCTCGGCCAGGCGCTGGCGATGCGGCAGGCGATCAGGAACCGCGCCGGCGAGGCCGCCACCTGGCACCAGCTGGCGACCATCGACCTGAGCGAGGGGAACTACGGGGCAGCGCGGGAGAAGTTCGGCAAGGCGCTGGTGATCGACCAGGCGATCAGGAACCGCGCCGGCGAGGCCGCCACCTGGGCCCAGCTGGGGACCATCGACGTGAACGAGGGGAACTACGCGGCAGGGCGGGAGAAGCTAGGCCAGGCGCTGGCGATGCTGCAGGTGATCGGGGACCGCGCCGGCGAGGCCGTCCTCTTCAATCAACTTGGGTGCGTGGCGTGGAAAACGGGCCGAAAAGAGACTGCGATCCGGCTCGTGACACTATCCTGCGCAATCGCTCAGGCGATCGGTCTCAGTGAAGCTCGCCAAGCTCTGAACACCCTCCTGCGCATGTGCGCCGAAGTGGGTTACGGAGAGGAGCAGGTGTCGGAGTTGCTCCGGACTGTTGCCGAAGCTCACGCCCGGGACCGCGGCCGGCAGTTGCTCCTCGATGCCTTCCCCGACTGGAAGAACCCCTTCCCCGGCTGAGAGCGGTCATAGCGGGCAGATGGTCCCCACCACCTCACCGAGAAAAGGCTCCGCGTTTCCTTTGTCGCGCCGTCGAAACTGGGTCCCACGGAAGCGGTGATGGTGGTAGCATTCGTGGTGGCCCCGGAGGAGTGCAGGAAAGTGGCAGGAGAGCCGTCTGCCGCAGGAACGCAGGATGCGGAGTCATGAACCATGATGACGCGGAACCATCGCCAGGAAGGGCTGTGCCGAGCTTATGTCCGGACCATCGCTGCCCAGGCCGGAGTGCTTTGCGGTCAGCCGGACCCCGACTACGGGATCGACTTGTTGCTGAGGGCCGTTGCGGTGGATTCGCGGCGACGTCGGGACGTCAGCGTTCAGCTCGACCTCCAGCTGCGGAGTACAACGCGGGCCAACCTCACCGAGAGCGCCGTCGCCTACGACCTCAACGTCGATACCTACAACGACCTGCGGATCCCGGGGGCGTGTCCCCGCATCCTGGTCGTGCTGGTCTTGCCGGAAAGGGGAACCTGGGGACAGTGTAAGCTTTCGGTGTTCCCGTGGGCAAGAGTCGCAAGTGGGGAATTCTATTAAGGTTACGGCGACAACCCGCCGACGCTGATGAACTGGAGTTTCCGCCATAACCACTTGCACAGTTTCCTTTTGCGGATGCCCGGAGTAACGGCTCAATAGTTCTTGGTAAGTTCGATCTGCTGGCCTGGCGCGCAGGGCCATTGCGGGGGCGGCGGGGACTGGGCTTGGGCTTACGCCGCGCCGGCCC
>DATFNV010000427.1:0-10067 GCA_035266225.1 Gemmataceae bacterium | reverse complement strand
AAGAGCCCAGCAGGGTTGCCTGGGAACCTGGGAGGCCCTGTAGACTCCGCCTCGATATCTCCTGGCGTGGGGACTGCCAGACCGCAAAGCCCCCGGCCCCAGGCCGGCGTCGGGCCTGGACGGAGCCACGAAGACAGGCGCACGGGGCGGTACCGCCGAGCGAACCACAAGGAAGTTCGGTGGGACGGTCGCAGGGAGTCGGAGCGCCTCATAGTAGCGTAGGGGGTAGGGGAACCTGTGCGTCGGGGACCCTGCCGAGCGAAGGGGGCGCCTCGTCGCGGGGCTGTCGGTGGGCGACAGGTCGGGGACTTCGAGCCCCGTGGGCTGTCAACGTAACGCCGGCAGGTAGCACAGCGCACGCAAGGCCGCGACGGGACGAGCCGGATGCCTTAGTTGGGCAAGTCCGGATCTGCGGGAGGCGGCGGGGGCAACCCCGCCGCCGACCCGGCCCTTTGACCTTCCTTTGACCTTTGACCACCTTTGACCTTCCCGCGGGATGATATCGCACCGATTCCCCGACGTTCTTGCCGGGGTAGTAATCGCCTACGGCTGGAGTCTCTTGAATTCCTTGGAGAACGGGAGATAATGCCCGAGGTGTCGCTGTCCGCCCCGCGTGACCCTACCCGGGCATGCCCCATCACGGTTCTGGAATCGCTCGCCATGTCGCAGCCCAGCGTCGTGATGATCAGCAGCACCGCTCGCGACCTTCCCTTGCACCGTAAGGAGGTCATGGACGCCTGCCTGAGTCAGGGCATGCTGCCGCGCATGATGGAACACCTGCCTGCCACCGACGCCGACGCGATTGCCACCTCGCTGCAACTCGTGGATGAGGCCCAGGTGTACGTCGGCATCTTCGCGCACCGCTACGGCTACGTGCCCAAGAAGCACAAGATCTCCATCACAGAGATGGAATACGACCGGGCGGTCAAGCGCGGTATCCCACGGCTGATCTTCCTGATGCACGACGAGCACCCGCTGACGGTGGCCGACGTCGAGAAGGGAAAGGGGGCGAGCAAGCTCGACGCCCTCAAGCGCCGGCTGCAGGCGGAGCAAGTCGTCGCCTTCTTCAAGTCCCCCGAGGACCTGCGCGCCCAGGTGATCCACAGCCTGATTCCCTACCGGCCCACGACAGGGGGGGCTTTGCAGGATCCGGCCCTGGGCGGGCAGAAGGCGGCCTACCTCCAGCGCCTGGCCGAAACCTGCCGCTGGATCGACCTTGGCGGCCTCGCTCCCCAGGCCGGCGGCGAGTTGCTCCGCCTGCCGCTCGACCAGGTCTTCGTCCACCTGCACGCCGAGCGCGACGTCCCCCTGGCCGAGGAGTTCACGCGCGAGGAATTCCGGCTGCGGCGCGAGCTGGACGCACAGCGGGCCTCACCCGACGAGGTCGCCCGCAAGATCGACCGCCTGGCCGCCCGCGTCTCCAAGGGCGTTGAGTCGGATTCGCAGGCCCAGTAATTGCTCAGAGTCTCTGGGTGAATCCCAACAGCGCGTGGCGCAAGTCATTCATTGAAAATGAGTTACGACCGCTAACATCAGGCATGATTGTATTTTCTCCTAACCTTCTGAGCAATTACCAGGCCCATAAGGAGCGCGTGGAAGTGGCGCAGGCCCTGAAGCAGGCACGCATCGTCGTGCTCGGCGACCCCGGGGCGGGCAAGACCACGCTCCTCCGTTACCTGGCCCGGGCCGCCGCCGTGCGCGAGCCCGGGCTGGCGGCCACGGCCGGCGGCGACCTGCTGCCGGTGTACGTCCGCCTGGGCGAGTATGAGCAGTTCTGTACCCGGCAGCAGCAGGTCAGCCTCATGGACTACGCTCCGATCACAGCCCGCACGCGCGAGCTGCCGCTGACCGCGGCCTTGCTGGCCGCCGAGGCGGAGCAGGGGCGGTGCCTGTTCCTGCTGGACGGCCTCGATGAAGTCCTCCACGTGGGGCAGCGCGGCTACATCCGCGAGCGCATCGACGAACTGGCCCGTCACCGCCGCAACTGCCGCGTGGTGGTCACCTCGCGCATCGTCGGCTACCGCGACGCCCAGTTGCCGCGCGGCGACGACGGCTTTGCCCACTTCACGTTGTCGCCGCTTGACGATGGCGATATCGAGCAGTTCGCCCGCCGCTGGTACGACGCCATCCGGACCACCGGCGACCTGACCGACCCGGCCCGTCAAAACGCACAGGCCCTCGTCCAGGGCATCCACAGCCTGCCCGGGGTGCGCCGCCTGGCGGCCAACCCCTTGCTCATGACCTTGATCGCCCTGATCTACTGGCGCGAGGTGCGCCTGCCGCGCCGGCGCATCGAACTGTACGCCAGCGCCGTCAGGATGCTGCTGACCAAGTGGGTCCAGGCGCGTACGCCGGACGTCCGGCTCAGCGAGCGCGAGGCCACTTCGCTGCTCATGGCGGTGGCCTTCCACGTCCACCAGACGAGCAGCGCCGGCCTGATTACCCGGGGCGACCTGGAACGGCTGCTCCTGAACCTCAAGACCGACCCGGAGCGCGGCGGCCTGTCGGAATTCGAGGCCCAGAAGGAGGTCGAGGAGTTCCTCGGGGTGCAGGGCGAACACGTCGGCTTGCTGTACCCGCGCGGTTTCGGCGATCTCGGCCAGGAGGTGTTTGGCTTTTTGCACCTGACGTTCGAGGAGTACTGTGCCGGGCGCAAGCTGGCACGGCTGTGGAAGCAGGGCAAGTTCCCTTTGACCAGTTATCTCCATCGCCCCCGCTGGGAGGAGCCGGTCCTGCTCGCCTGTGCGCACCTGTCCGACGAGGACGACGACCGGGCCGTGAATGAGTTCGTGCGCCAGATCCTGGAGGCAGGGAGCCCTTACGAGAAGCCGCTCCACCGCGACCTGCTGCTGGCCGCCCGGTGCCTGGCGGACGAGGCCAACGTGTCGCGCGAACTCACTAGGCGGATCTTCGAGGAGTTGGATCAAGCCTTCACAACGTCGATCATTCCTTTGAACGAGCGTATCCAGGCCACGGTCGCGGCGATGCGCGGCAGCCGCGTGGCGGCGGACGCTGTGGCCGTGATCCTTCCGAAGCTCGACGCCGAGAACGATTACCTACGCTCCGCGGCGGCGGGGGCGCTGGGGAGTCTTGGGGAGGCGGTGGCGCTTCCCGGGGTACTGGCCGGCCTGCTCCAACGCCTGGACGACCCCGAGGACGGCGTGCGCTCCGCGGCGGCGCAGGTGCTGGGGCTCCTGGGGGAGGCGGCGGCGCGGCCCGAGGTGCTGGCCGGCCTGCTCCAACGCCTGGACGACCCCGAGGACGACGTGCGCTTCGCCGCGGCGCAATCGCTGGGGCGTCTGGGGGAGGCCGCAGCAACGAAAGCCATTCTGGATCGGCTGGCGGAAACTGCCTACGATTCCAGGGCCAGGGGCATGAGCCTGGAGGATGTTGCGTTTCGTGCTCTTGCCCAACTGGTGCCCGACTACCGGCCCTCGCAAGTGCTCGTGCCCGCCGACGCGGCTTCGACCGCCCCCCGTCGCGCCGGCACCCAATGGACGAACTGGTTGACCGGCCCGGGCCCGGCGACCTCACCGGAAAACCTGCCCCCGCTGCCCAACGGCTTCCCCGTCCTAAATCTCCGCAAGGCGCGTTTGCAGAACATCAAGGCATTCTCCGACAGCGGGGAGGTAAACTTCACGGCCGCGGACGGCCGGCAGCCCCGGCCGTGGACGCTCCTCCTCGGCGACAACGCCGCCGGCAAATCGACCTTTCTGCGTTGTGTCGCCCTGGCAGCCCACGGCACGGGAGTGGCGAACGAACTCGAGAGCCGGGTCGCCAGCTACCTGCGTTCCGGTGCCGAACGAGGTTTCATCGAAGCCGTCTTCGCGCTTCAGCCTTATCCGGACTCCGAACCGGCTGAGATCGGCACGTTCACGGTGGGGCTGGAGATCCGCAAGGGCGAAACCGCCTTCCGGGCCATGAGCGACAATGACCTCAGCATGGGAACGCCGAACGCCGCGGACCGGCTGAGTCTGCTCCGCAACCGGGCCGACCTGCACTTCGGCCTCATCTGCGGCTACGGCGCCCTGCGCGGTCTGACCGACGACCCCGAAGCCCTGGTACGCGAGTCCGGCAAGGTGGCTCACGACCGCGTGGCGTCCCTGTTCGCGCCGCATGCCCCGCTCATCGACCCCGAAGTGCTCGGCAAGCTACTGGCCGGCGACCTGTCCAACTTCCGCAACGCCCCGTCGCGCCTGAGTGAGGCGCTCCGGCAGGAGGTGTTGCGGACGGTGCGATGTCTGCTGCCCGGGGCCGGGGAGTTCAACGCGGACGATTCCTCGCGGATGGTGCTGTACGACACGCGCGTCGCCTTCCGTGACCTGAGCGACGGCTACGGCGGCCTGCTGGCCCTGCTGGGTCACTTGCTCCACCACGCCCTGGGAATCACCAAGTGGCAGCAAAGCCCGGCGGCGGTCCCCGGCCTGGTGCTGCTCGACGAGGTGGACCTGCACCTGCACCCGGCCTGGCAGCGGCGGTTGCTGCCGGACCTCTCGCGGGCCTTCCCTAACTTGCAGATCATCGGCACCAGCCACTCCGCCGTGATCGCAGCCGCGGCGCCCCCCGACGCGCTGATCGTGCTGCGGCGGGAGGAGGGGGTGCTGCGGGTTCGGACCGACCTGCCGTCGGTCAAGGGCTGGCGGGTCGATCAGGTACTGACCAGTATGCTCTTCGATCTCAGCAGCACCCGCGATCAGGAAACCGAGCAGCTCACCGGAGAGTACGCGCGGCTGATCAACGAGCGCGGACCGGACGACGGGGAAGTCCAGGCGCTCGAAGCCGAGTTGGCCCGGCGCCGGCCGGAGAACCCGGGCAGCACGCCCCTGGACCGTGCGGCCTGGTCGCTGCTGGAGGACGTGATCAGGGACCGGCTGGCTCAGGAAGAGCCGGCGCGGCAAGAAGCCCTGTTGAGTACACTCCGGAAGATGCTCTACTTCTGACCCCGACACTCCCATGAGACAGGTTGACCACACGCGCTTTCTGTGCGGCCCCGAATTTGAGAAGTGGAAACAGCGCGCCGCCCGCGCCCGCGCCCGGGTGATCGCCAGCGGAAAGCCGGACAAGTTCAATAACGACACCTGGAAAGAACTGAAACAGATGCTGATCGACGGCAACCACGATAAATGCATGTACTGCGAGGGACAGTACGTCGCCGGCGCACACGACGACGCCGAGCATTACCGCCCGAAGGGGGAGGTGACCGCCTGGGACGAAGCGGCCGGGGAGCGGCTGTCGGTCCGCCACCCCGGCTACTACTGGCTGGCGTACGAATGGCAGAACATCCTGCTGGCCTGCTCCAAGTGCAACAGCCCGCACCCTGACGGAGAGGGCGACGAACCGCACCCGGGGGAGCTGAACGACTTTCCGCTGCCGACCGGCAAGCGGCGGTGCCACGCGCCGGGGCCGGACCCGGATCGGTGGTGGGATGAGTTGAAGGCGGAGGAGCCGCTCCTGCTGCATCCCTATTTCGACCGTTGCGAGGATCACTTCAAGGCGGGAATCGACGGCGTGATCTGGGGTACTACCCCCCAGGGCCGGGCGACGGTGCAGACCTGCGACCTAAACCGCCCCAAGCTGCGAACCGCCCGCGCCCGTGCCGAGGAAGACATCCGCATGCGCGCCGCCTTCGTATGCAACCAGCTTGTCAATGACAAGCCCATCACTGACCTGCTCGTCGATCCGAAAGAGCAGTTCTCCGTATACCGGGCGCACTGCCTGATAAAGTACGTCGAAGGCATGATCCGGGAGGCGAAGGGTAAAAAGGTGAGGCTGAGGCGTTGACGGCACCCGGGGACGAGTGACGTCGGTTCGACGCCTTTCCCCGGGCGAAGGGGTTCGCCTCCCGGCCCGGCAAGCACCACCTCCGATTGAGCCGTGCTTCGCATGGTTGATCCTCCCATCGACTTGGTATTCTCCCACAGTGAACGAAAAAAGGGCACGGCCGTCCGGCCGTGCCCTTCGCGCTCTTGCCCATCATGCCGTCCTCAGCTCGCCTGCCGCAGGTCGGCCAGTTCCTCCTTGACCGGCGCGTAGTGCGACGGCTCCATGCTGAACGACGCCGTGCCGCTGGTGGCGCTGTTCAGGTCGCTGATGTAGCCGAACAGCGACGCCAGCGGCACGTAGGCGTGGATCATGCAGCGGCCCTTGTCCAGCTCCGCGTTGAGGATCTCGCCGCGGCGCTTGCTGATGTCGCCGATCAGGTCGCCCATGTACTGGCCGGGGGCGTGGACGACCACGTTCATGATCGGCTCCAGCAGCACGATGCCGGCCTTGAGCATGGCGTCGCGCGTGCATTCCATCGCCGCCAGCTTGAAGGCGTCCTGCGAGCTGTCCACGTCGTGGTACTTGCCGTCGAAGAGCGTCACCTGCATGTCGATGCACTGGAAGCCGTACTTCGCCCCCTTCACCGTCGCGTCGCGGAAACCCTGCTCCACCGACGGGATGTACTCGGTGGGCACCACGCCGCCCACGATCTTGTCCATGAAGTACAGGTTATTCGGGTCCGGCTTCTCCCCCTGCTCCTCCTGGTAGGTCGTCCACTCCTCGACCTGCGCCTTGGTCAAGGGCTCGAAGCGCATGTGGATGACGGCGTACTTGCCGCGGCCGCCGGTCTGCTTGATGTAGCGCGTCTCGATCTCGACGGCCCTGGCCAAGGTCTGCCGGTAGGCCACCATGGGCTTGCCGGTCGTCACCCTGACGCCGGGGTTGCGCATCAGCTTCTCGACCGAAACCTCCAGGTGCAACTCCCCCATGCCGGAGATGATGAGTTGGTTCGTCTCCGGGTCGGTGCGCGCCTTCAGCGTCGGGTCGTCGCGGACCAGCTTGCCCAGGGCGTCGGCCAGCTTGGTCTCGTCGGTCGAGCGGTCCGGGATGATGGCCTGCGAGATCACCGGCGCGGGGAAGCGGATCTCCTCCAGGGTGATCGGCGACGCCGTGCTGCACAGCGTGTGGCCGGTGTGCGTCTGCTTGAGGCCGACCACGGCCACGATCTCGCCCGGCCCGGCCACCTCCAGGGCGTCGCGGCGGTCGCCCATCATGCGGAAGATGCGCGCCACGCGCTCCTCGCGCTTGTTGTACGTGTTCAACACCTCGTCCTTGGGGCGCAGCTGACCCGAGTAGATGCGCACGAACACCAGGTCGCCGGTCGGCTCGCTGATCGTCTTGAACGCCAGCCCGGAGAACGGCTCCTTCGGGTCGGGCTGGCGCTCGGCCTTCGCCTTGGTCTTCGGCACGATGCCCTGCACGGAGCCGCGGTCCAGCGGCGAGGGCAGGAAATCGACGACCGCGTCCAGCAGCAACTGCACGCCGTGGAAGTTCTTCGACGAGCCGCAGTAGACCGGCGTCAGCTTGCCGCCGAGGGTGCCGGCGCGGATCGCCCGCAGCAGCACCTCCTCCGACACCTCCTGGCCTTCGAGGATCAGCTCGACGAGGTGGTCGTCGGCGTGCGAGGCAGCCTCGAGCAGGTGGTGGCGGTACTCGTCGGCCAGCGCCTTGTAGGGCGCCGGGATTTCGACCAGGCTGTACTTGACGTTGGTCTTGTCGCCGGGGTCTTTCAGGACGAACTTCATCCGGATCAGGTCGATGACGCCCTGGAACTCGCTCGACTGCCCGGCAGGGATGGCGCAGATGGCCGGGATGACTCCGAGCTTCTTCTTCATCTGGCTGATGCAGCCGAAGAAGTCGGCGCCGGTCCGGTCGAGCTTGTTGACGAAGGCGATGCGCGGCACGTTGTGCTTGTTGGCCTGGTACCAGACCGTCTCGGACTGCACCTCGACGCCGCCGACGGCGCAGAAGACGCCGACGGCCCCGTCGAGGACGCGCAGGGAGCGCTCGACCTCGGCGGTGAAATCGACGTGGCCGGGGGTGTCGATGATGGCGATGCGCGTGTCGCCCCAGTCGATGGTGACGGCGGCGCTGTTGATGGTGATGCCCTTCTGGCGCTCCAGCGGGTCGAAGTCGGTGGTGGTGTTGCCCTCATCGACGTCGCCGACCTTGTGCTTGGACCCACTAAAGTAGAGGATGCGCTCCGTGGTGGTGGTCTTGCCGGCGTCCACGTGCGCGATGATACCGATATTGCGGAGGTTTTCGAGCATGGGTCTTCGCGACCGGCGGCGAACCGCCCGACCGGACTCCCTGTAAAAACAGAAGGCCCCGGGAAGGAAAACCGCTTCCCCCCCCGTGTGGCCGAAGTCACACGATCCAATTAGAGAGACGGCGCTGGTTTCCCAGGGTTCGGGTTCCGCGCCACCGCACCGCGGCGGGCGGAGGAGAGCTGCGGGCCAGCGGCCCGGAGGGAAACATTCTCGGCCTCTCGCCCGGAGGACGTCTCCTCCGGGAATAAACGAGAGTTTACTATTCTAGCGTGATTGTCCGGCCAAGGAAACGAGAAAAAACGAAAAAGCCGGGGTCGGGGTGGAACACCGTGATTCGTCGTGAATACAAATGTCTTCGCCGCTTGCGGCTTCGCAATCGTTCCTGCGAAGCCGCAAGCGGCGAAGACAGTGTTGTTACCGTTTCTTAACGACTGGAATAGCGTCCCTGGGTTGCTGCTGCGTCAGGCAGTGCAGCGTGCCCAGGCCCCACACCAGATCGACCGCGTGGATGCCCACCACCGTCCGGCCCGGGAACAGGTCCGCCAGGATTGCCAGGGCCTTGCGGTCGTTGGGGTCGTTGAACGTCGGCACCAGGACGCGGTCGTTGGCGATGTAGAAATTGGCGTAGCTCGCCGGCAGCCGCTGGCCCTCGAACTCCAGCCGTGCCGGCATCGGCAGCGTTGCCACCTCCAGCGGCCGTCCCTCCAGGTCCGTCATGCCGCGCAGGCGCTCCAGGTTCTCCTGCAGCGGGACGTAATTCGCGTCGCGGGGGTCGTCCTCCACGACACTCACGACGGTGCGCGGGCCGACAAAGCGCGCCAGGTCATCGACGTGGCCGTGCGTGTCGTCGCCGGCGATGCCGCGGCCCAGCCACAGCACCTTGCGGACGCCCAGGTACTTCGCGAAGACCAGTTCATAGTCCTGCCGCGTGGCGCCCGGGTTGCGCTGCTGGACGTCGCTCAGCAGGCATTCCTCGGTGGTCAGCAGCAGCCCCTGGCCGTTGACGTCAATGCTCCCGCCTTCCAGCACGACCTCGGTACCATTCTCGAACACCGGCCCAGAGCAAGGAGCCGGACGATCGAGATACGCCCCCACCCGCAGGGCGGCGGCGTTGTCCCGCTGCCAGTTGGGGTACTTGGCCCAGGCGTTGAAACGCCACTTGATCCAGCGAGTGTCCCCTTCTTCTCCCAGGACCACCGTGGGCAGGTAATCGCGCGTCCAGGTACGGTCGGTCGGGACGGGGAGGAACGCGATACGGCCCCAATCCAGGGGCAATTTCTCCAGAACCTGCCGGGCCGCCCGTTCGCCGTGCGGCCTATTCACCAGGATGCGCACTGTCTCCGCCTGGTGCAGGTGGCGGACGATCTCGGCGTAGACCCAGGGAATGGCGGCGAACTTGCCGGGCCAATCGTCGCGGTTGTGCGGCCAGGCGATCCACGTCGCCTCGTGCGGCTCCCACTCCGCCGGCATCCGGTAAGCGCGTTCGGCAAGCGGCTTGCTCATAGGGGTATTCTATCGCCGGTCGCCGCCGCTTCCCCCCCTCGCCCCTCCGCGCAATAGTGTTCGGCACGAGAAATCCCACGGGCTTGTCCCGTGGTTGGTTAGTTCTACTGTGCGAGATGCCCCGGGCTTGCCCCGGGGAGTTTCACGTTCGCTGCTACAAAGGCCGAAGGAACTCCCACGTTATTCTTCTCGCCGCCGTAGCAGCGAACGTGACACTCCCCGGGGCAAGCCCGGGGCCTCAAACCGTAGCAGCGAACGTGACACTCCCCGGGGCAAGCCCGGGGCATCTCGCACAGTAAAATTAGGATCGCTGCTACTGGGGGGGCGCGCTCCTGAGCAATCCCACGGGCTTGTCCCGTGGTTGCTTAGGATCGCTGCTACTGGCGGGCGCCGGGCAGGTGTAGCAACGAACGTGAGCCTCCACGGGGCAAGCCCGTGGCATCGCCTGGCGGGCGCCGGGCAGGTGTAGCA
>DATFNV010000426.1:0-24539 GCA_035266225.1 Gemmataceae bacterium | reverse complement strand
ACTCCAGGCGCTTCGAGTGATACAGCAGCATCGGCCAGCCGCGGACGTGCCCGCGCTGGACGCCGCGTAACGTCTCGTCCAGCGCGCCGCCGTACAGGTCGCGCACCTTTTTCCACCACTCCGGCACCGGGTCGGCGTTGTAGTGCTTCATCACCACCCCCGGGATCGGGAACGTGAAGCCGATGTCGTTCTTGTCGATGATCCCCGTCGCTTCCTCGATCATGTCGAAGGCCTTGATGACCCGCTCGGCCACGCCGGCACCGCAACTCGGCGTGATGAGATCGTCGTAGGCGGCTTTCGGCGTCAGCTTCGCGTCGAAGCTGGCCCGGCTCAGGTAGTGGACGGCGGGGTTTTGGTCGCCGGGAATCCAGTAGCGCGTCGAGTAGCCCTCCCAGCCGTTCTCGCGCAACCGGCCGAGGAGCGTGTGCAGGTGGCCCGTCGCCAGCTGCGGTAGCACGCCCACGTTGTCGTCGGCCAACGTCAGGATCAGGCTACTCTTCACCGACTTCGCCGGCACCTGCGCCAGCAAGTCCGGATGCTCCGCGACGCGGCGGGCGGTGTAATCGATGAAGTGCAGGGCGCTGGCCCCCTTCGGCAGCACCCTGTCCAGCACCGGGTAGAGGGCCGTATCGACCTCGGTGATGACGACTTCGACCTTGCCGCCATCCTTGCGCGTCAGCAGCTTCTCGTCGGCGAGCAGGGTGTGAAAGAACTCCAGAGCCGTGATGTTGCCGCGCAGCGCCTGGACCCCGCGGTCGCCCGAGGCGATCAGTTTGCGCGTGCGCGCCGCTTCGGTCAGCTTCTTCAGGTCGGTCACCTTGCCGACGCCGGTGCGGGCGTCGAGCCGCTGCCACGCCTTTTCGTGATACTCGACCCAATCGGGAAACTCCGGGAGCGATAGGTAAAGTGCGTCGATCTTCGGATAGGTGTCGATGAACGCGCGCAGTTGTGTCCGCACCAGGGCCTTCAACGTCGGGTCGTCCGGCGGCTGGCGCGGGCCGGGGCCGACGCTCAGGGCCTCCGGCTGCGGGGTCACTTTCGCTCCCGGCAGGACCTCGGCAAACTCCTTCGGGAAGTCGAGCGGCGAGAGGGAGAACGCGGCACTCATGCCCAGGTCGTGGGCCGTGTCGATGATGCCGCTCGCCAGGGCGACGCCGGCCTTCGTCCGTTCCTCGTAAGTCGCCTTGCCGGCGAAGTCGGGGTTCTCGAACACCTTCGCCCCGCGGAAGGCGGCCCGGCCCGGGGTGTCGCCGTCCACCGGGTAACGCCAGCCGTACCAGAGAACGCCCGTCTTCTTTTTCACCCCCCGGAACTCGTAATGGACGAACGGCTGCGAGGGATAGACGCTCAGCATCACGCGATTGAACTTCAGCTTGGCGAGCTGCCCGAGCACGCGCTTCTGCTCGTCAAGGCCCCACGACTCCGGGCCGATGGCGAAGTCGTTGAGCGTGCGCCAGGTCCGCAGGCGCAGCGACGGCTCCAGCACCAGGTCGAGGCCGTCGAGCTTCAGCGGGGGCGACTCCGCAGGCATCACGTCGCCGCTGAGCAGGGTGCGGATGCCGAAGTGGTGGCCCAACTCGTAGACGGCCCAGAGCGTCGCGACCGGGCTGCCGCCGCCGACGAGCAGCGCTTTTCGGCCGTCGCGCTCGGCGCTGCGGAGCACGTGCCCCTGGTCGGAGAGCTTCGGCCAGCGGTCGCCGGCCAGCGCCTTCACCGCCGGGTTTGTCTCTGGGCTGCCGACGAGGATCAAGTGCTCCGGCTTCTCCGGCATCGCCTCCGAGATGCGCACGTCGGCCTCGAACAGCGCCTTGAGCTGTCCGGCGAGTTCTTTTGCCGCGAAGCGCTCCAGCCGTGGGGCGTCGGCACCCACGACCACATGCACGCGCGGGCCGGCGGCGGTCGCCGGCGCGGCACACAGCAGGACAGCCAGGGCGGCGGGAAGTCGCCTCATCGTTCGCCCTCCGTCATTTCGCCTCGTTGCCGATGTAGGGCATGCTCCGCATGCCGCGTGCGGGCGGCATGCGGAGCATGCCCTACTGATGGACCTCAACGCAACGGCGCAGCAACAGGCCAACCCCGCCGCGGCAGCCACGCAATCTCCCATCAACGTCCTTTTTCCTTGTGCCGCGGTGCCGGGCGGCATTATCATGCCATGACAGCGCATCCCCCAACCCCTTCCCCGGTGGAGGCTACGTCCGTGGACTCTCCCTTGTCCGAATCGAGGCGCGGGCTCGACATCGGCCGCTGCTTCAACGAGGCCATCGCCGTCTACAAGGAGAACTTCCTCATCCTCTTCGTGGCCGCGATCCTCTTCCAAATCCTCTCCGGGCTGTCGCTGTTCATCCTGTGCGGGCCCCTGGAAGGTGGTGTTTGCTTGATGACGCTCAACGCCCTGCGCCGCAACGATCGGACGGCCCAACTCGGAGACCTGTTCGGGGCCTTCGATAAGTTCGGCCGCCTCGTCGGCCTGTTCTTCCTGGTGCTGGTCCTGACCCTTCTGGGGCTCGTGGCGTGTGTCCTGCCGGGCCTCGCCCTGATGACCATCTGGCTGTTCCCGTTCTTCCTGGTGGTGGACCGAGGCATGACTGTATTCGACGCCCTCTCGGCCAGCAAGGACATCGTCATGCGCAACGGCTTCTGGAAGAACCTCCTGCTGGTCCTGATTGCTATCGCGCTGACGAGCGGCCCGGACCTCATCCCCTACGCGGGTGTGATCGTCTCCTTCTTCCTGGCGCCGCTCGGCTGGCTGGTCATGACGTCCGCGTACCTTCAACAGGCACCTGACGCCGCCCCGGTGAGCGAGGAGCCGGCGCCGCGGGACGAACCGCCGAACCGCGACGACCTGGGCGAGGCCATCAAACCGGGGCCCTGACCGAAGGAACTCGTCGGGTTCCTCGTCCCAGATGCGGCGGTCCAGGTCGGTCCCTTCCAGCGATGGCGACAGGCTCACGCCTTCAGCCCCATCTGCTGGTGTTGTTGTTTCAGGGCAGCCATGTAGCGGGCGAACGCTTCCTCGTCGCGGCGCGCCGACACCCCGCGAAGCACCATGGCGAAGGCCCGCCGATTCTGCGCCGCCGAGGGGTTCGCGTCGGCGCGGTGGATGGTCTCGCCGTGGTGCGCGACGGCGTCGCCCGGCCGCAGGTGAATCTGCACCTCGTCGGCCTGGTCGCCGGGGCCGTAGTCGGTGATGCCCTGCGAGAAGCCGAGGACGTTGCTGCGGCCGTGCGGGCGGATACCGCGGCGGTGCGAGCCGGCGACGTAGCGCAGGCAGCCGTTGTCCTCGTCCACGGGGTCAAGCGCCAGCCAGATGGTGACGACGTTCGGCGGCTTGAGGCAGAAGTAGTAGTTGTCCTGGTGCGGCGGCGTCGGGCTGGCGGTCCCCGGCGGCTTGTTGAACCACTCCGGACCCTGACAGTCCACCTCCTCGCCGACCAGTTCGCGGGCCAGCGCCGCCCATTTGGGGTGGCGCGCGTACTCGCGGAAGTAGGGATCGCCGACCATGTGCTGCATCTGCTTGAGCGTCTCGGGGCGCGACTTATCGACGTAGAAGGCATCGCTATCGGGCAGGGTCGGGACGACATCGCGGACGTAGCGGTCGAGCTGGGCGCGCAGCTCAGCGAAATCGTCCGGCGCGAGGAACTGCCGCACGATCACGAAGCCGTCGCGGTCGTAGACCAGGGCGCGCTGCTCCGACGTCGGGGCGGGGAAGAAGAAACTCGCGGCCCACCCGGCGAGGTAGGTCACGGCGGCCGCCCCGAAGGCGATCCACAAAGGCGCGATCGGGTAGCCGAAGAGCTGCTTCGAGAAGCCGATCAGGCCGCCGGCGACCGCCCCCGCCCCCGCGCCGGCCAGTGTACCCGGGCCGTTCGCCCGCCGCGACAGCACGCCCAGGAGGAAGACGCCGAGTGAGGGCCCGCCAAAGAGTCCCTGAATGAGGAAGATGGCCTCGATCAGTGTCTGGCTCGTCTGCCCTAATCCGAGTGCCAAAAGGGTGACGAACACACCGAAGCCGCACGTCAAGGCCCGCGCGCGGGTCACACCCTGCCGCCCGGCGGGGCCGCGGCCGGGCCGGCAGTCCGACGAGGACGAGGGCCATCGTCGCCAGGAGCAGTGCGAGGGACGCCGCGAAACTCAGTCGGAACCCCAACAGCTTGTCCTCGCCGCCGAGCGGGTCGGAGATGACCCCGTAGAGCAGCGGGGCGAAGCCGACGGGCATGACGACGAGGCTGGTGAAGGCCATGTTGCGGGGCATTTTTGACTTGGGCGAGCAGCCAAGGATGTAGTTGGGGTAGTAGACGCCGAACAACTCGCCGGCGCCGAGGATGCCGAAGCCGACAAGGAACCAGACGCCGGGCACGGCCAGCGCCCAGGCGACGCCCAGGAGCGACAGGAAGGCCGTCGTCAGCAGCAGCGCCTTCGGGCTGGGCTTGAGGAGCAGCCAGCCGAGGAAGAAGCCGGCGACAATCTGGAAGCCAAAGCGCAGCGTCAGCTGGAGGCCGGCGTACCTGTCCGGCTCCTGGCCGATGGCCTCCCGGGTATAGAGCGAAATGTTCTGGAGGACCTCGTGGCCGGAATAGACGAGGACGTAGGCGACCGCGGCAATAAGGACAAGGCGGTAGCCGAAGAAGCGGCCGAAGCCGCCGAGGACCCCTTCGACGAACGGCCGGCGCGCGACCTCGACGGGCGGCGGCGGGACGACGAACCAACTCGACTGGAAGGCGGCCCAGGCCATGACCGGCACGCTGGCCGCGAACAGGGCCGCGAAGCTCCACGGGTAGGGGAGGGTGGGCAGGGAGAACGGCAGGTCGAAGCCCTGGACCTTGCCGCCGAGGACGACCTGCGAAGCGAGCGAGGCCAGCACCGCGAAAACGGGCCCGACGCCGAAGGCCAGGCCAAGCGCCTGTCCCCGCCGCGATTCGGAGACACCCCGGCCGAGCACCTCCCACAGGCAGGTTCCGATGACGCCGATGGCGCAGCCAAGGACGGCCGCCGCGACGAGGAGGGCCGCCAGCACCCAGTCCGGCCCGAGCCAGAGGACGGCCGCGGCCGCCAGCGCGCCCATCGCGCCAACGACCGCGAAGGCGAATACCATCAGTCGCTTCAGCAGCCGGACCTGCGGGAAGTACCAGGCCACGAGGACGGGCAACGGCGTGGTCCAGAGGTAGACGCTCGCCGGCAGGTTGGAGACGGCGTCGGAATAGCCGAGCCGCTTGAGCAGCGTCGCCTGGAGCAGGCCGACGTAGGTGACCGGCGACGCGAGGTAAAGGAGGGCCCAGTTGGCCGTGTAGATGAGCAGGTTGCGCGTCTGCTCGCGGTGGGTGAGCGGACAGTCCGGCGGGGCGGCCGCCTGCTTCTTTGCGGAGTCGTTCGGGTCGCTGTCCGCGCTCATCTGCCTTCGCCCTCCCGCAGCGGTGTCGCGGCCAGCATAAGGGCGGGGCGGGCGAAACGCCAATCGAATCTCGTCGGGCTACACGTCCACCCCTCCTTCTTTCGCCGCTCGCAGCCACAGGCCGCCATCGACCAGCAGCGCCGCGCCGGTGACGTAGTCGGCGTCGTCCGAGGCGAGGAACACCGCCGCCTTGCCGATGTCCTCGGGCGTGCCGATGCGGCCCCAGGGCAGCTTCGGCGCCGCCCTGGCAATCGCGTCGCTGCCGAACGTCTCGTGTTCGCCGGGCGTGTCGATCCAACCGGGGTCGATGACGTTGACGTTGATGCGGTGCGGCAGCAGTTCGGCGGCGATGGTGAAGGCCATCTGCTTCAGCCCACTCTTGGCGGCGTTGTAGGCGACGCTGCGGACGTAGGGCACGCGCGAGTGGATGGTGCAGATGAAGACGATCTTGCCCCCGCCGCCGCGCGCGACCATGTGCCGGGCCACGAGCTGGCTCATGTGGAACCCGCCGACCAGGGTCCCTTTCAGCACCTTGTCGAACGTCTCGGGGTCGTAATCGAGGAAGTCGCCGCGCCGCGAAAACGCCGGGTTGCTGACGAAGACGTCGATGCGGCCCAGGGCTTCCACGGCCCGCGCGACGACGCTTTCGCACGACGGCCGGGCGAAGACGTCGCCCTCGACGAGGAACGCCTGGCGGCCCAGGGCGCGGATCTCGGCGACGACGGCTTCGGCCTGGGGGGTGCGCTCGCGATCATTGACGGCGACGTCGGCGCCGGCGCGGGCCAGTTCCAGGGCGCAGCCGCGGCCGATCCCGCGGGCGGCGCCGGTGACGAGGGCCTTCTTGCCAAGGAGTTTCATCGAGGGATCTCCGCCGGTGCCAATGGGAAAGCTGCTGTCCGCGGCGGTCGGAGAGCTATCCACTCCGAACCTCCCGGTCGCGATCCTCCCCGCCCAGCGGCAACTCCACCCAGGCGCCGCTGCGGGCGTGCGAGGCGTGGAAGCCGACGATCGCCTCCAGCACGCCGACGGCTTCCTGCGGCGCGTAGGGGAACGGCTGGCCGCCGTCCAGCCAGGCGACGATCTCCGCCAGCGCCCGGTCCATCGACGTCGCTTCCCCGCGCCGGCTCGTCCAATGGTCGCGGCGGCCGTCCCAGAACTCCAGCGTCACGTCGTCGCCGCCGGTGATGGCCCGTCCCTTCGTGCCGTTGAGAATGACGCGGGCCGGACCCCTCGCCTCGTCGGCCGCGTCCACCGTGGCGATCAGTCCGCCGTCCAACCGCAGCAACCCCCAGCCGCCGGGGTCGCGGAACTGGGGGCCACGGCAGTCGGGACGGCCCGTCCGGTCGAGCGTACCCGACACAGCCCGCACCGCGCGCCCGGTCAGCATCACGGCCGCGTCGATCAGGTGTGTGCCGACGTTCCCCAGCCGGCCCGTGCCCCACTGGACCGAGACCGATGTCAGGTCGCCCAACTCCCCCGCGGCCACGAGGTCGCGCAGGCGCCGGTAGTTGGGATTGAAGCGCCGGTTGTGATTGACAACGAGGAGTGTACCCGCCGCCTCGCACGTCTGGACCATCCGCTCGGCGTCGGGGAGCCTCGTGGCGATAGGCTTCTCGCACCAGACGGCCCGGACGCCGGCGGCGGCGCAGGCGACGACACCTCGGCGTGCTGCGGGGCGTAGGTGGCCACGCTGACGACGTCGAGCCGTTCGCGGCCAATCATCTCGCGCCAGTCGGGGTAAGTTCGGCAGCCGGTGCGCTGCTCGAAGCGCTGCCGCCGCCCTGGGTCGCGGCTGCTGCCGGCCGTCAGCTCGACGCGCTCGTTGCCGGCCAGCGCGGTGAGGTGGGTGCCGTCGAGGTCCGCGACGCGCTGGCCCAGCGCATCGCCGGAAACCTGGTCGCCTCCGCCGATGAAGCCGAGGCCGACGATGCCGGCGCGGTAGGTGACCTTCGTCATGCGGCGTCCTCACGCTCGAAGCCGACCCCGGTTTCGCATGATGTCCCCCCTGGCACTTGACCGGCCCTCAGGGTAGCCTGACAGGCGCCGCCGCACAAGGTCCGAGCACCCAATCCACCGAGGGAGGACAGAGCGATGACCACACCGAGCACGATGACCTTCCGACTCTTCGCCGTCGCCGCACTCGCGGGTCTGCTCGCGGGGCCGGCGGGGGCGGAGCCGCCGGGGCCGGCCGCGGCGCGTCAGGTCGTCGTCAGCGGCAAGGCCGCCGGGGGCTACGCGGCCTTCCCCGACGTCTGCCGCACGAAGAAAGGCGACCTTTTCTGCGTCTTCTACTCCGGATATGGGCACGTGTCGAAGCCGAACAAGGATTGGCCCAAGGGCGGGCGGGTGATGGCGGTGCGCTCCAGCGACAACGGCAAGACCTGGGGCGAGCCGTTCGTCCTGGCCGACACCGTCCACGACGACCGCGACCCCAGCGTCGCCGTCCTGAACGACGGCACGCTGCTGTGCAACTGGTTCGTCGCCGCCAACCCCGACAAGCCGCTGCCCGGGAACCGGCCCCATGCCATCTTCCTTTCGCGCTCGACCGACGACGGCAAGACGTGGGGCGAGCCGGCCGAGCTGAAGGTCGACTCGACGGACTGGTTCGCTTGCTCGGCCCCGGTGCGCGAACTGCCGGACAAGTCGCTCATCCTGGGACTGTACACGGAGAACGAGAAGGGCAAGATCGCTTACGGGGCGACGATCCGGTCGGACGACGGCGGCAAGACCTGGAAGGACCTGGCGCTGATCGGCGACAAGGCCGGCCTCTACCTCGACGCCGAGACCGACGTGGTGCGCCTCAAGGACGGGACGCTGCTCGCGGCCCTGCGGTCGTCGAAGACCGACCTGCACTTCGCGACCTCGGCCGACGGGGGCAAGAGCTGGGGCAAGGTGTACTCGTCCGGCTTCAAGGGGCACTGCCCGCACTTCCTGCGGCACTCGAGCGGGGCCATCCTGCTGTCGCACCGGCTGCCGGCGACGGCGGTCCACTGGAGCTTCGACGAGGGGAAGACGTGGCAGGGGCCGCTGCAGATCGACACCGTCAGCGGCGCCTACCCCAGCTGCGTCGAGCTTCCCGACGGCGCGGTGTACTGCGTTTATTATGAGGAGGGGGCAGGCAGCAGCATCCGCGGCACGCGCCTGAAGGTCAGTCGATCGGGCGTGACCGCGGCCGACGAACGCTAAGGCACTGCTCGGGGGGCGGAGGTTCGCTACGTGCGACGTTTCATTCCGGCTTCGGGGATGCCCCGTTGCCCTCGAGCTTTTCCAGCAACTCGCGCAACGTCTCGGCGGACAGCCCCTGCACGCGCTGCTCGGGAGTCAGCCCCTCCAGGCGCTTCTCAGCGGGCAGCCCCTGCACGCGCTGCTCGGGAGTCAGCCCCTCCAGGCGCTTCTCGACGGGCAGTTCCTTGAGCAGGCGATCAATGGTTTCCCGAGCGACCTCTTCGAGCATGTCCGGCATGATCTGGCCCTCCTGTTGATACCTCTGATAAAGCTGGAGCAGCAGTGTGCTCGTCTCGGCATGGTTCAAATCAGGGTAACACTCGGGGCCGAAGGTAACACTCGGGACATCGACGGAAAGCCGAGCAAGCAAAGGGGATCGGGCGACCTTGACCCCTCGCGGACCCCCCGAAAGTGTTACCTGAAAAGGCCCCGTTTTGAACCATGCCCACCGGGGCATGGTTCAAGTCGGGGTAACACTCGGGGCCGTAGGTCAGGCTTTCCAGCCTGACGAGAAGCGAGTCAGGCTGGAAAGCCTGACCTACGGCCGCGCCACCCGAAACCGCCCCGTTCTGAACCATGCCTTCACCGGCCGTGAAACGAATCGGCCCTTGGCACAACTGGCCAGGCGAAGGAAAGCCCGGCGCGGCCGGGGTGGCCCCGTGCCGTGCGGCAGGGCGACAGCGGTCTTACCCAGCGACCCGTGCTCTGGAACCAGGCCGAATATTCCAGCAAGGCTCGGTCCGTCTCACGGCGAAGGGTGTTTAAGTGGTTAGGCCGCCTTACGCGCACGACGTCGGGGAGCAGGCGTTCTCCGCCGTGACGGCGGCCTCAGCCTTGTCGGCCGCGATCATCGGGACAGAGAGTCATCGCCGCCCGGCAACAGGTTGCCCGCGGCTCATCCCACGGGGTGCTCGGGACCATGGCCACCATGTATGCTGTCTTTGTCAGCCACGCCGAAACGACCTCGGGAAGGGCCCATCCCTTTTGCCGGGCCGGGGGTGCGTGCCTTCCCGGCAACCCCGACCCCTTCCGCACAACACGAAAAGGTATCGCCAGTTGCGCACCGGGTCGCCGGCTTTCCGGTTTCCCACCCCGGCACGTTTTTTTCCTTGCGGCGGCGCCGCGCCGCTTGTACTGTATTGTGACCGGTAGTGTCGGCACCACTACCCACGCACCCGGTCCCGGACGCCGGATCGCCGCGGCGCTAGGTGTCTTCCCGCGTGGACCGTAATCGAAACCGCTACCCCGCTCTGCCCAGAGCCCCACGCCAAGAAGGTCGCCACATGGCACCGTTCTCCTGGTCGCGTTGGTTGCGCTCCCTTTGGCGTCCTCAGGTCCGCCAATTCCGGCGAAGGCGGCCGCGGCCTTTGGCCCTGGAGCAACTCGAGCCGCGCCTGGCCCCGGCCACGTTCATCTGGACCGGCGCGGCGGCCGACCCCAACTGGAGCGACCCGCAGAACTGGACGGTCAACGGCGCGCCGGGGACGCCGAACCCCAACGGCCTGGACGACCTGGTCTTCCCGGGCGGCGCGTCGCAGCTGAACTCGGTCAACGACCTGACGACCGGCACCGGGGCCCCGGCGACCTTCAATTCGCTGTCGTTCTCCGACACCATCGACAACCCGGGCTACGTCCTGACGGGCCTGCCGTTGATCCTGGGCGACCCATCGACACCGGGCTCGGGCTTCATCAACGTGCTGCCCGGGGTGCCCAGCAGCGACATCCAGCTGGCGATGCAGTTGGCCGGCCCGGGGGGTCAGCGGCAGTTCATCACGGTCGGCGGCGGCTCGACGTTGACGATTGACGGCCAGCTGAGCGGCACGACCGACTGCGACCTGACCAAGGAGGGTTCCGGCACCCTGGTGTTGACCGCGGACAACGGCCAGTTCACCGGCCCGATCACGGTGGACACCAACGGCGGCGTGCTGGAGATCACCAACGCCAACGCCCTGGGCGACACCTCGAACCCGACCACCGTGCAAACCAACGCCCAGTTGCAGGTGCTCTTGCCGCAGGTGACCGACCCGAGCAAACGCCCCAGCGTCGGCGAGTCGTTGATCCTCAACGGGGCGGGCCCGGACAATCAGGGCGCCCTGGTGGGCCTGGCGGGCTACAACGACTGGGGCGGGAACATCACCCTGGACAGCGACACGACCCTGGGCGCCCTCGCGGGCACCTTGCAGATCGACGGCGTCGTTGGCGACCTGGGGGCCGGCCACAACCTCACCAAGGAGGGGGCGGGCGAGATCATCTTCACCAACGCCAACACCTACCGCGGCACGACGACGATCAACAACGGCGTGCTCGACATCCAGAACCCGCAAGGCCTGGGTGCGGCGGACGACACCGCGGCCACCGGCACCATCGTCAACCAGTCCAAGGGGAAGGACGGGGCGCTGTGGGTCGAGGATCCGACCGGGGTCGGCTTCACGGTCGCCAACGAGTTGCTGACCATCAACGGCGTCGGCGCCTCGGAGGTGCAAACGGTAACGCTCACCGGCAGCGGGAGCTTTACCCTGACCTTCGCCGGCTTCACCACCGTCGTCCTCCCCTCCAACGCCACCGCGGCCCAGGTGCAGACGGCGCTGGACGCCCTGTTCGACATCGGCGGCGCCGGCGGCTTCGTCGAGGTGACCGAGACAACGACGACGACCGGCAACACCGTCTACGAAATCCTCTTCGGCGGCACCTACGCCACTCTCGATGTGCCGCAACTGCTTCCCACCGTCTTCAGCGGCAAGCTCCTCGCGAACGCGGCCACGGTGCGCAACGGCGACGGCGGCGCCCTGCGCAGCGTCAACGGCTTCAACACCTGGACAGGGAACGTCATCGTGGGAAGCGCCATTCCCAACCAGGTGCCGCCTTCGATCGGCGTGGCCGAGGCGACCGACCTGACCGTCACCGGACTGGTCCTGGATCCGACCGCTCCCCCCGCCGTCGCCGCCCCTCTGCTGCTGACGAAGGTCGATACCGGCACGCTGATCTTCACCTATAACGGCCCTAGCACCAACCCCGTGGGCGGCCTGGGCAACTCCTACGCCGGCGGCACCGACATCGCCGCCGGCATCCTGGAGATCGAGGACTCCCACGGCCTGGGCACCGGCGCCTGCAGCGTCGAGGACGGCGCCAGCCTGGCCCTGGGCGTCGATAACTTACCCGACTCGGTGACCACTACTACCAACACCTTGCTGGTGTCCAACCCTTTGACCATTACAGGCCTGGGGGCCAGCGTCCTGGGGGCCCTGGTCAGCCTGAGCGGTATCAACACCTACCTCGGCCCGATCACCCTCGGCGGCGTCGCCTCCATCGGCGTGAAGCCCGACCCCAACCCCACCAGCAGCACCACCTATTTCCCCACCTACAACCCTTCCACCGGCGAGGCCACGGGCGGCGACTATAGCCTGACCATCGGCAACTACGTCACCACCATCGTGGCGGGCACGCCGAGGACGACGCCCGTGGGCGGGATCACCGGCGGCGGCCAGCTCGACAAGTTCGGCTCCGGCCAGCTCATCCTGCCCATCGCCAATACGGTGTACACGACGCTCGCCCTCCCCGTGACCGCCGCCGCGACCACGATTACGGTCACTTCCTCGCTCGGGTTCCCCGGGGTCCCTTTCCTCATCCAGGTTGACAATGAAGTCATGGAGGTGACGAACGTCGTCCCACTCGCAGGCGGTTTAGCGAGGTTCACCGTGGTGCGCGCCGCGGGCAGCGCGAGCGCGGCCCCCCACGCGGCCGGGGCCGTGGTCTACGACAACAACGCGGGCCTCACCGCGAACATCGACATCATTCAAGGCTGGGTCACGATCGAGAACTCGCACAGCCTGGGTGCCACCATCGCCAGGGTCGATCAGAACCTCCAGCCCACGACGACGGTCGAGCAGGGCGCCGCGCTGCAGCTGATGGGGTCGGCGACCAATCCGATCGACGTCGGTCAGAACCTGGTTCTCGACGGCCAGGGGATCTCGCATACCTTCGGCGACATCAGCCAGCAGGGGGCGATCGAGAGCCTGGACGGCATCAACACCGTCCACAGCAACGTCACGCTGGAGGGCCCGGACGGCGTCGGCGTCGAACAGGTCTTCGGCCCCAGCCAGCTCTACCTGACCGGCCATCTCTACGACCAGGCGATCGTGCATCAGATCGCCGCCCAATCCCCGGGCGGATCGCACGAGACCGACGACATCTTCGACACCGGGGCCAATCGCGGCACGATCATCCTGAACTACAACATGTACGGGCTGCCCGACTCGATCGACGTCTACTACGGGATCGAGGGCCAGCCGGGTGCCGTCCATTTGTACTCCAGCGGCGGCCTGGTCAGCGGGATCGGCGTTCTCAATTTGACTTACGGCCCAGGCCCGTTCACGACCATCGAGGTGGTCATGGACGCCGGCGGGGTGAAGCAGCTCAATACCCAGTGGTACTTCACCGCCACCATCACTCCGGCGCTGGCGCCTGCGGGCGGCATCACCAAGCTCGGCTCGCAGCTGCTGGTGATCGAGGCCGACGGCACCTACCAGGGCCCGGTGGACATCCGCCAGGGCGTACTCCTCAATCAGAACAACACTGGCCTCGGCGCCGGCGGCGCCCCCGCCAGCACCGTCACAGTGGAAACCGGCGCCGCCCTGGCCCTGACCAGCTACGTGGTGCCGACCAACGCCCCCGCCGGGACGATCAACTCGGGCCTGGACATCTGGGGCGAGCACCTCGTCCTTAACGGCCCCGGCAACGACACTCTGGTGGGCACTCCCCTGGCCGCCATCAACGTCCTGGGCACCGACACCCTGACCGCCCCCAACGACACCACCATTGTCCCGACCGACCAGGTCTGGCGCGGCCCGGTCACCCTGGGCTCCAGCACCTCCATCAACCTCGACTCCGGCACCCGCCTGCTCCTGCTGGGCAATATCGACGACGCCTCCAACCCGTCGCCAGCCGGCTCGGACCTCGTCAAGGTGGGCGACGGCGAACTGGTCCTGTCGGGCAGCAACAGCTATCGCGGTAACACCTACATCGGGGCGCCGCTGTCGCCGGTTTCCTTCCCCGTCGTGCCCGGCGACGCCCCGTTTGCGGACGTGCAGCAGTTCGAGATGTCCGGCAGCACCGGGACGTTCAACCTGTCGCTGACCTTTGGCGGCCAGACCGTCACCACCGCGGTGCCGCTGCCCTTGGGCGACACGGCGGCCGACGTGCAGTCGCAGCTGAGCGGACTGGCGGCCGCCCTCGGCGTCAGCGGCGGCACCGTCACTGTTACCCAGACCGGCAGCTACTACACCGTCATCCTGGGCGGGACGTTCGCGGGCAACATTCCCGCCGTGATCAGCGTCACCCGCGTGACCGGCGACATCGTCGCCCCCGTACCGATCACCACGACCACCCAGGGCGGCGACCCGTCCCTGTACTTCTTCGGGTCCGGCCTGCCGGTGGACGGCGGCATCACCACCGTGGCCAACAGCCAGGGCCTGGGCGCGGCCTCAGGCAGCGTCTTTGTCCAGGGCGGTCAGGGTGGCGGGACCGGCTCCTCGCTGCAACTCGAGGGGAACATTACCATCGGCGGTAAGACCCTCGTCGTGTCGGGCCAGGGCGTGCCCAGTGTCGGCGACCCTCTGGGGGTGACCTGGTATGCGCAGGGCGCCGGCCCGATTGGCAACGGCACCACCCTGGGCAAGAACAAGGCGCCGGTGGCCGGCTACGTCACCGACGTCGCCGTGGACCCCGCCGACCCCAAGACGATTTACATCAGCACCGCCGGCAGCGGCGTCTGGAAGACCAACAACGGGGGCCTGACCTGGCAGTCGATCTGGAACGACCTCCAGAGCCTCTACGACGGCGCCATCGCTCTGGACCCCTTCGACCCGCAGCACGTCTACCTCGGCACCGGCCTCCAGGACAACTCCCTCAACTCCTTCGCCGGCACCGGCCTTTACCAGTCGTTCGACGGCGGTCAGAGCTGGCAGCTGATCACCGGCCCCGGGGGCAGCAACCCCTTCTTCGGACGGGCCATCACCGCCATCGCCTTCGACCCGTTCGACCCGGACAACAACCCCGACAACTCCAAGACCGGCGCCGGTCCCGTCGTCTACATCAGCGACAGCGACCAGACGGTCGATGGCTACAACGGACTGAACGGCAACCCGGACCCATTGATCGGCGTCTTCCGCTACGACCCGCAAGCGGGCGTCCGGTTCAACCCGGCTACGGGCCTCGGGAGCCCCGAAAACGTTCCCGCCGCGGACAAGCTGTTCAACTTGACGGACATCGTGTCCTTCAACCGCAACCCCGCCAACAAGGCGTCCGCCCACTTCACCAACACCCCCGGCGCGCCGGGCCCGGACGACGACTTCCGTCTCAACTTCCCCCAGACCGACGGCACCTGGTCGGACATGAAGATCTCCAACGGGGTTCTCTTCGCAGCCATGGGGACCGACTACCCCTCACAGCCGGCCGACCAGCCGGGATACCCGCAACTGCCGCTCCCGAATCCCTTGCCGACCTCGGGCCCCGGCTGGAGCACCAACGCCGTTTACGAACTGTCGTTGTGGCAGGAGTTCTACCCGCCCTTCCCGAAGTTTGGCTCGATCTTCGACAACGCCGGCTCCGACAACTTTGGACCCCCCAGTGCCACCACATATGGCTACACCAACCCGGTCTGGTTCGTCGGCCCAGGTTACATCGACAACAACCCGGCGCACACGACCTTCCAGGAGGTGATCAACGTCGATGCCGAAAACACCTCGGAATTCCCCAACCCGTTCATCCGTAGCCTCGTGGATGACAACGGCTACATCAAGATCGCGGTAGAACCCAACGCCGCGGTGTTGGTAAGGCCCGACGGTAGCGTCACTCCGACCTTTGCCGTCGCCGTCACCACAGACCCCGCGTCCGGCGGCCTTCCTTTCCCTCACACCCACGGCACGCTCGAAGAAATCTGGGACTCCAACGTCAACTACTACGCCGACATCGGAACCTCCTGGTCGCAAATCCCCAACCCCGTCCAGGCCCTCCAGGGCGATGGCGGCCTGACACCGGCGCACCCGCCGCAAGGGTTTTACGACTCCGCCGCTTATTACGACGGCGCGACCCTGTACCTCGGCGGCGAGGATTACTTCCTGGAGACCTCGAACCTCGGCACCACCTGGACCGACCTCAGTGCCGATCCCCTGGGGAACGGCCCCTACCCCGATTTCCACGCGATCCATGAGGTCGCCGGCAACATCTACGTCGCCACCGACGGCGGGATCTGGGAACTGAACCCGGGCAGCAGCAACTGGACCGACCTCAACGGCAACCTGGCGAATGCCCGCGTCACTGGCCTCGCCGTCACCCCGAACAACCCGGCCAGCGGCTTCGCCAGCGTCCAGGCCGACGGCCTCGTCCAGTTCAACAATAGCCTCACCTGGACGCAGGACGCCGGCTCGATCAACCCGGCCCCGGCCGACTACTACCCGTTCGGCGCGTCGGTGGCCGTCAATCCTCAGGATCCCCAGATCGTCTACGGCTTCCTCTCCGACAACGAGGAAACCAGCCCCAACAGCAACAGCTGGGGGACGATCTCGACCCTGTACGAGTCCACGAATGGTGGCAGCACCTGGGGCCCTGTCCCCTCCCTCAGCCCCTTCATGGTGGAGACCTACCTGAAGCAGTTCATCTCGACGTCGGGCGCCGCGCCCCCCGTGGTGGAGACCGCGACGCATGATCCCGTGCCCGCGCTGTACGTGGATCCCGTCAACTCCGCCCGCCTGCTGGTGGGAGGAACCGCGAGCTTCTACGATGTCGATAACGACGGCCCCCCCGAGCCCGACCCGATTTCCGATTTGGTCAACAACGTCCCCGAGAACAACATCGGCTCCCTCGTCCAGTCATTGGACGGCGGCCTCGACTGGCTCAGTCTGAACGCTCCCATCAGCGTCACCGCGATCGCCGCCGCCCAGTCCCAGGGGGTCTTCCGCCCCGACCCGGGCTTCCCGCTGGTCTTCGACCAGGGGGCGAACACCTACGCCCCGGGAACCATCTACATCACCGACGGCACCAGCGTCTACGTCACCAAGAACCTGGGGACGGTGTGGCTGAAGCGCAACCCGGGCGGCTCCGGCACGATCAGCGACATCGAGGTCGATCCGCGCGACCGCGACATCGTCTACGCCCTGTACAACAACGACCAGGTCTGGGTGTCCACCAATGCCGGACTACAGTGGAAGAACATTTCCGGCAGCGGCTCCACCACCCTGCCCACCAGCTTCGTCGTCAACGGCCAGACGGCGCCGGTTTACGGCTGGAAGCTGCAGCTGGACCCGCGCACCGGCTACCTCTACGTCGGCACCGACCAGGGCGTGTGGATCTCCACCAGCGGCGGCACGTCCTGGCAACAGTACGGCATCGGCCTGCCCAACGTTCAAGTGCGGTCGATGGTCCTTAACCAGACCGAGAACACCCTGACCATCGGCACCTACGGCCGCGCCACCTACCAGACCTGGCTGGACACCAGCCAGCCCTTCAGCGGCTCCTTCAGTGCCCTGCCGGGTAGCTCCGCCGTGTGGACCGGGCCGGTCCAGTTCGCCGGCCCCACCACCTTCGGCGCCGATAGCATCTACTCGGACAACAGCGCTAGCCTGCTCGCCCAGACCGGCTTCCCCAACACCCCGGCCAGCAACGACCAGTACGACGCCCAGGCCATCGACAACGGCTACTCCGTCGCCTCGCTCAACATCGTCGGCACCGTCAGCGACCAGATCCCCGGCGCCGACTGGACCCTGGACAAGGTCAGCCTGGGCGACGTCATCCTCTCCGGGTCGAACACCTTCGGCGGCAGTGCCATCATCGAGCAGGGCGCCCTGGTCGTCGATAACCCGCTAGCCCTCGGCGGCACCGGCGTCGCCGACGTGCAGCAGATCCAGCTCACCGGGGCCACCGCCGGCCTGACGACTTACACCCTCACGTTCGGCCCCATCCAGACGACCATCAAGTACACCGGCGTCTCCGGCCCCGCCAGCCAGAGCAGCCCGGCCTCCGACGCCTACATCCTCCAGCAAGCGCTGCAGACGCTGCTGACCACCAACGGGCTGGGCGGAACGGTCGCCGTCACCAGCGATCCGACCGACACGCTTTTCACCGTCACCTTCGGCGGCGACATGACCGGCTTCGCCCAGCCGGTGATGACCACCACCGTCATCAGCAGCGACGTTGGCACCGCCAACGTCACCGTCGCGACCGGGGTGCAGGTCCTCACGCTCTCCGGGGCGACCGCCAACACCACGACCTTCACGCTGACCTTCGACGGCGTCCCGACCCTCCCGATCATCTACACCGGGATCGGCAGCGGCCCCAACTCCGACGCGGCCACGATTCAGACGGCCCTCGACGCCCTGTTGTCGATCTACAACGTGGGCGGATCGGTCTCGGTGACTTCGGACCCGACCGACACGGTCTTCACGATTATCTACGGCGGCTCTCTGACCGGCATCAACCGTGCCCCGCTCAGCGCTCAGGTGACCAGCACCGACGGCGCCACCATCGGCATCCTCACGCTGCCCGACGGCGCCGGCGGCACGGTCGTCGAGCCGGGGCAGACCCTGAAACTGGCGTCGAGTCTCTTCGGCGAGCCGGTGGAGCTGAACGCCAACGGCACCCTCTTCGACGGCCACAACACCGGCGCCCTGCGCAACGTCAGCAACTTCAACACCTTCACCGGCACGCTCATCCTGGAGACGAACTCGACCATCGGCGTCGATTCGGGCAGCCAACTCACCCTCGCCTCCCCCGGGACGATCCTCGACAACGGCAACCAGTTGACCCTGACCAAGGAGCTGACGGGGACGCTGGTGGCGGCCAACCAGAACACGTACGGCCTCGGCGCCGCCACCACGCCCACCACCCCGAGCACCTTCGTCAACCAGGGCATCCTGAACGTGCAGAACCCGGGCGCCCTGGGCCTGCCGCAAAACCTCTCGGAGGTCCTCGACGGCGCCCAGATGCAGGTGCAGGGCGGCATCACCGTGGCCAATGAGGCCCTTCGCATCACCGGGACGGGCATTACCAACACCGGCGCCCTCGAAGGGACCGGCGGCGCCAACCACTGGCAGGGGCCGGTCACCCTCGCCCAGGATCCGGGCTTCAAGCCGCTGACCACCCCGGCGACCAGCGTGGCCATCGGCGAGCTGTTCACCAGCCCCTTTGACAACCTCACCATCGACGGGGTCGTATCGCAGGATCCGAGCGTGCCGGCAGCGGTGACGATGGGCCTCAGCAAGGTGGACAGCGGCACCGTCACCCTGGCTGCCGCCAACATCTACAGCGGCCCCACCACTGTGATCACCGGTGCCCTCCGCGTCGAGAACGCGGGGGCCCTGGGGACGGCCAACGACACCACCTCGGCCAACGAGTTGGCCACCGGCACCATCGTGGAGCCCGGGGCGTCCCTGGAGCTGAACCTCGACCCCAACGACAATCCCATCACGGTGCCGACCGAGCCCGTCTTCCTCAACGGCGTCGGCACCCCGGAGGTGCAGGTCATCACCTTCACCGGCACCGGCACGCCCGGGGCCACCGTCACCCTGAACTTCAAGGGTCAGACGACCGTGGTGCCCGTCAACGCGACCGCCGGCGCGGTGCAGGCGGGCCTCAACGGCCTCCCCAACATCGGCGCCAAGGGCACGGCGGTGGGCCTGACGATCCCCGCCCCGGGCGTGAGCGTCTTCACGGTCGTCTTCGGCGGCAACCTGGCCGGCGCCGACCTGCCGGAGATCACGGCCTCCTCGCAGACCCCCGGTGTCACCGCGTCCGTTTACACCCTGCGCAACGGCGCCGGCGGCGCTCTGTTCGACGTCCAGGGCAACAACACCTGGGCCGGGCCAGTCCTCCTTCAGACCGCCAGCAGCGTCGGCGCCGCCCCCGGCTCGCTCATGACCGTCAGCGGCACGATCCAGAACGCCCCACCCCCTGTCGCCCCCGCGCCGTCCCCGCCGCTCCAGGCGCCTGTGCCGGCCCCCACGCTTACCAAGGCCAGCGCAGGGACCGTCGTCTTCTCCGCCGACAACACCTACACCGGCCTCACGACCGTCACCAACGGCGTCCTCAACCTCCAGGCCAGTTCGACCGGCGCGGCCGCCACGGCCCAGTCGCCGCTGGGCGGCAACGCCTTGGAGATACAGGCGGTCCTGCTCTCCGGCCCCGGCACCGGCTCGTTCAACCTGACCTTCAACGGCGTCACCACCGCTAATCTGTCGGCCCTCATCCCGGCCAGCGGCGGGGTCGGCCCAACCGCCAGCCTGCAGAACGCCCTGAACGCCCTCTCGACCATCGGCGGCGTCGGCGGCTCGGTGAGCGTGGTCCTCACAAGCTCCAATCTGTACCAGATCACCTTCGGCGGCAGCCTGGCCAATCAAAACCAGAACCAGCTGACCGGTACCGGCCTCAACGGCACCAAGCTGAACATCTACACCCTTCAGGACGGCTCCGCCGGTACTGTCGTCACGGGCGGCGGCACCTTGCAGTTGCAAGGCGTGCCGGTGACTGGCACGGGCGTCGCGGGCGTGTACCAGTTCAAGGTGACCGAGCCGTTCACCCTGAGCTTTAACGGCAAGACCACCGGCGTCCTGCTGCCGACCGTCCCGGCCACAGGCGGCATCGGGCCGACCGCCAGCGTGCAAAATGCCCTGCTCGCCCTGTTCACCATCGGCGCCGGCAACGTCGCCGTCGCAGGCGCTGCCGGCTCGTTCACCGTCACCTTCAAGGGCACGCTGGCGGGAACCAGCATCCCGCTGCAAGCCGGCGTCACGATGTCCACCGAAGGGCTGACGGTGGCCGGCACCGGGGCCTCGGCGGTGCAGCAATTCACCACCGACGGGGCGCCGTTCTCGCTGAACTTCAACGGACAGATCACGCCTCTGATTCCGTCCGGCGCCACCCCCGACCAGGTCGTGGCCGCCCTCAACGCCCTCTCGTCGATCGGCGGCGTCGGCGGCTCGGTGGCCGTCACCCTCAACAACATCCAGGCGCAGGTCGTGACCGTGACCGGGTCGGGCGGGACCTTCGCCCTGACCTTCAACAACGCAACCACCGCCTTCCTGCCGGCCAACATTCCCGCCACCGGCGGCGTCGGGCCGACCGCCAGTCTGCAGAACGCCCTCAACGCCCTGTCGTCGATCGGCGGCATCGGCGGCTCGGTCGTCGTCAGCTCGGCGCCAACGACGACGGGCCCGGCCGGCACCATCTACACCATCTTCTTCTACGGCAGCCTGGCCAACGCCAACCAGCCGCCGATCGGCACGCAGGTCAGCGGCGGTACCGTCGCGGCCTCCGAGGCCACCATCAACTGCAGCGTCTACAACGTCACCTTCGGCGGCAGCCTGAGCGGGATCAACGTGCCGACGATGACCGCCGTCACGGGCATCGGGCCGACCGTCAACGTCGCCGGCGTCACCGGCAACCCGAACGCCTTCCAGATCACCCTCGTCGGCGGCCCCGGCGGCGGCTTCACCCTGACCTTCAACGGCGCCACCACCGCCTCGCTCCCCTACGGGGCCACCGCCGCCCAGGTGGCGACCGCCCTGACCGCCCTACCCACCGTCGGCGGCGTCAGCGGCACCGCGACGGTCACCCTGGCCAACGGGGTCTACACCGTCACTTTCGGCGGCATCCTGGCGGGGGGCAGCCTGGCCCTCAGTGGCAGTGGCGTCGTCCTCACCACGACCGCCGGCGGCCTCGGCGCCCTCGACAGCCCCTCGGGCGTCAACACCTGGGACACCCCGATCACCCTGTCGGCCGACACCTCGCTCGGGTCCGACATCGACAGCTCGACCGGGACGCCCCAGACCGCGACCCTCAACATCGACCAGCCGATCGGCCAGATCAGCGCCCCGACCAACGTGACCAAGGTCGGCTTCGGCAACGTGCTCTTCAGCGGCACCACCAGCAACACCTACACCGGCCAGACCACGGTGGACGACGGCGTGCTGCAGCTCGACAAGGTCGGCGCGTCGGTGAACGTCACCCTGGTCAACGGCCTGTACTCCGTCACCTTCGGCGGCAGCCTCGCCAACACCGCCGTGCCGACCATGACCGGCACCAGCATCGGCCCGAAGGTCACGGTGACGGCCGGCGCCAAGGGCAGCTCGCAGCAGACCGTCGCTCTCAGTTCGACCGCCGGCTGGTTCACCCTGACCTTCAACGGCCAGACCACCGGCCCGCTGGCGGCAAACATCGCCGCCAACGGCGGCGTCGGGCCGACCGCCAGCCTGCAGAACGCCCTGGTCGCCCTCGTCGGCCTCGGCAACGTCACCGTCACCGGGGGCAACGGCTCGTATGTCGTCACCTTCAAGGGCACCCTGCTGAACACCACCCTGCTGCTGAGCGGCAGCGGCATCATCAACACCACCACCACCGGTGGCGCGGGTGTCTCGGCGGTGCAGCAGTTCAGCACCACCGGGGCGTTCACGCTGACCTTCAACGGCCAAACCACCACCAGCCTGCCGGCCGGCGCCAGCGCCGCCCAGGTGCAGGCGGCCCTGAACCTGCTCTCGACGATCACCGCCTACGCCGTCGGCAACACCGTCGTCGGCGACAGCAACCCCACGCCGCCGGTCGGCCTGAGCGACGTGCTGCAACTGCTCAATTCCGGCCAGATGCCGGCCACCGCGTCGATGACGGTCAACAGCGACGGCCTGTTCGACCTCAACAGCCAGCAGCAGACCCTCGGCGCGCTGCTCATGACCGGGGGCACCGTCAGCGACACCGGTTCCGGGGCCCAGCTCACGGTCAACGGCACGGTCACCGCGTCCTCCGACCCCTTCGCCGACCCCTCGACCATCCAGGACCTCGGCTCCCTGAACCTGGGCAGCACGACGCAGACCTTCAACATCTCGCACGGCAACGGCGGCTCGGTCTCGGTGACCCTGAGCGGCGGGGTCTACAGCGTCACCTTCGGCGGCACCCTGGCCAACCTCAACGTGCCCACCATGACCGGCACCGGCATCGGGCCGAACGTCAGCGTGACCACCGTGGCCGGCGGGCAGCAGATTAACATCCCGGTGGGTTCCGCCGGTTGGTACATCCTGACCTTCGGCGGACAGATCACAGTGCCGATCGCGGTCGGTGCCGGCGCGGGCACCATCGCCGCGGCCCTGGACGGGTTGTCGTCCATCACCGGCGTCGGGGCCTCAGTGAGCGTGAGTCCCTCCGGCAACAACTTCGTCGTCACCTTCCTCGGCAGCCTGGCCGGCACCGCCAGCCAGTTGAGTGCCGCGGGCGTCGTGGCCACCACCACGCCCGGCGGCTTCGCCGGCGTCTCGGAGGTGCAGCAGTTCAGCAACTCCGGACCGTTCACCCTGACCTTCGACGGCCAGAGCACCCCCCTCCTGTCGGCCAAAGCCACCGCCGCCCAGGTGGCCGCGGCGCTGAACGCCCTGACTTCCGTCGCCGGTGTGCCGCTGTACGCCGACCTGATCGTCTCCGCGCCGATCACCGGCGCCGCCGGCGTCGGCATCATCAAGACGGGGACCGGTACCCTGGCCCTGACCGGCATCAACACCTTCCCCGGCACCACGACGATCACCCAGGGGACGCTGATCGCCGACGGGGACCCGACCGTCGGCAAAACCGTCGGCCCCGTCGTCCTCAACGGCGGCAACCTCGCCGGCAACGGCATCGTCGGGCCCGTCACGCCCACCAGCGCCACCGTCAGCGGCACCATCCTGCCCGGCGACCCCACGCCCCTCCCGGGCGGTACGCTGACGATGAACGTGCCGACCACCGCAGCCGCCCCGACCTGGAACAACAAGACGACCCTCAACCTGGTGCTGAACCACCCCGGCGACGGGCCGTCCAGCGAGCTGCTGCTCACGGGCCCCTCCGGCAACACCACCACCCCGATCCTCAATCTCGGTGGGATGCCGAAGACCTCGGCCGGGGCCGTCCTTACCGCCCTGCTCGACCCGAACATCCAGATCGGCGACACCTTCACGATCCTGTCGGCGACCAACGGCACCATCGCCGGCCGCTTCCAGGAGCTGTACGGCGACGAGCCCCCGCTCCCCGGGCAGACGGTCGGCGACGGCATCGTCTTCCTCAGCGGCCTGAAGTTCGACGTCAACTACGTCAACTATCCGAATACCACCCAGATCCAGCTTATCCGGGCCCTCGACACCGCGACCGTCACGGTGACCTCGTCGCCGAACCCGTCGGTGTTCGGCCAGAACTTCACCTTCACGGCCTCGGTGACGCCCGAGGTCGGCACCGGCACCCTGCCGACCACCGACACCGTCACGTTCTACCTCGACAGCGACCCGGCGGTGACGGTCAACCTCAACGGCAACAGCACCGCCACCTTCAACCCGCTGAACTACTTCAGCCCGAACACGACCTACTTCGCGCCCGGCAACCACACAGTCACAGCGATCTTCAACGCCGACGGCCACGACGTCAGCTTCCTTACCACCGAGCAGGGCTCGGCCACCCAGGTCATCGCCCAGGCGTCCTCGGCGATCACCATCTCGTCTACCCCGAACAACCCAATCCCCGGCCAGACGGTGACGGTGACGGCCACCGTCTCGGCGGCGCCGCCCGGCGCGGGCACACCGACCGGCACCGTCGCCTTCTCGCTCGACGGCCTCAACCTGTCGGGTACGGTGACGTACGCGACCGTCGGCAGCACCCTCGTGGCCACGGAGACGTTGCCCTTCCTGACGGCCAGCCTGCACCGCGTCCGCGCCACCTACAGCGGCGACACCTTCTTCAAGGGCACCAGCACCGGCAGCGATTACCTCGTCAACGTGGCCAAGGGGGAGCCCACGGTCCTCCTCTCCGCGAACCCCGTGCCCTCCCCCGGCTCGGTCTTTGGTCAGCCGGTGACCTTCTCGGTGACGCTGTCCGGTCCCATCACGCCCACTGGCACCGTCACTTTCTACAATAACGCCGTCGTTCAGGC
>DATFNV010000425.1:0-6229 GCA_035266225.1 Gemmataceae bacterium | reverse complement strand
CCACGAATCGCATCCCTGGCCTCGGCGACCTGCCAATCCTCGGGCCGTTCTTCAGCAACACCACCAACAGCCGCACCGAGAAGGAACTGCTGGTTCTGGTGACGCCGTACATCGTGGAGCCGATGAACCCCGACCAGGTGCCGCCGAGCCCCGGCGACGAGGTGAAGGAGCCCAACGACCTCGAGTTCTACCTGCTCAACCGCATCGAAGGGCGCACCGGCGTAGATTTCCGCTCGACCACGCACTACGACGACGCGGCCTACGTGCTGCGCTGTCTGCTGCGGCTGCACGACGAGCACGTGCGCGGGCCGTATGGGTTTTCTGAATAACGAACGCTTGGCCGCTTGCGGCTTCGCATGACCTGCGAAGCCGCAAGCGGCAGAAAGGCTTTTCCCATGCGCAAGACGCGACGAGTTTGGTGGAAGGCGGCCGGCCTGATGCTGGCGACGTCGGTCCCGGCCCTGGCGCAGGGCGTGCCGCCCGTCGGGGAATCGCTGCCGCCGCCGTACACCGCGGTGCCGCCGCCGGCGGCGCCCATCCTTCCGCCGCCGATGGCGCCCCCGGCCCTGGAGGTCGTGGGTCCCGACTTGTCGCACGTGGGGGGGCCGACGCAGGCGGGGTACGCCGCCCACGCGGCGGGGAAGCACCATGACGACTGCCAGGCGATCATGTGGGGCTACGCCGAGGAGTTCGAGGCGCCGGCGCTGGGCGCGACCATCCACCCCCACTTCCGGACGATGGTCGCCAACGGCGAGGCGGCGAGGATGGTGCTGTACCGCTGCGACTTCATCGAGGGCAGCAACGCCCTGAACCTGCACGGCCGCGACCGGCTGACGAAGATCGCCATGCTGCTGCACGTCAACCACTGTCCGATCATCATTGAGCGCCTCCCCGAGGCGCCCGCCCTGGCCGAGGCGCGGCGCATGGCCATCCTGACCGTGCTGACGCTCAACGACATCCCCATCCCGCCGGAGCGCGTCGTGGTCGGCCCGCCGATCAGCTACGGCCTGGCGGGCGAGGAGGCGGTGCGGATCCACGCGTATTTTCTCGAGAACCTGCGGACGCAAGGGGCGCCGCTGGCGCTCCCGAGCGGGGGCGCCGGCGTCAGCGGGGGCAGCAGCACCACTGGCGGCGGGCGCTGAGGGCCGTCCGATGTGGGACGGGGGGCGAGTGGCATCTCCTCGAACGTGGGCGGAGGTGAGCCGTGGTCATGGGCATCCTGTACGTGCGGCGCGGCGCGGCGGCCCTGGCGCTGTCCGCGGCCTGCCTGGGCGGTTGCGACATCCTCCCCAGGGCGCCGTCGGCGACACCGGCGACACCGGCGACGGCTGGGTTACCGGCGCCCCTGCCGCCCGAGCCGGCGGTCAAGCTCGGCCCGCACGAGGCGGCCGGCGTCAAGGTCGAGTTCGCGCATCTGCTGGAGAAGCGCGACCCCGCCGCCGCCATGAGCGGCTACCTCGAGGCCCACAAGCAGGATCCGTCGAACCTCGACGCCCTCCTGGGCATCGCCCGCCTGCTCGACGTCCAGGGGCGCTTCGCCGAGTCGATGGAGTATTACCGGAAGGCGGAGGCGGCCCAACCGAAGAACACCAAGGTGGCGTGCAACTACGGGTTCAGCCTCTACCTCCAGCGGCGCTACCGCGAGGCGGAGGAAGCGCTGCGGCAGGCGCTGGCGCGGCAACCGGAGAATGCCCGGGCACACAACAACCTCGGCTTGGTGCTGGCGCGGACGGGCCGCCCCGCCGAGGCCCTGGTGGAGTTCCGCCGGGCCGGCAATGACGACGCCGACGCCCACAATAACCTGGCCTCGGCCCTGACTCTTGAAAAGTCCTGGGCGGCGGCGCAGGCCGAGTACGAGAAGGCGCTGGCGCTCGACCCGTCGTCCGCCACCGCGAAGAAGGGATTGTGCGAGCTGAAAATGGTCATGGCCAAGGCCGAGCGGCGCGAGCCCGCCGAGTAGCCGCTTGCGGCTTCGCAGGCCATGCGAAGCCGCAAGCGGCTACTCGGCGACCGTGTGCCGCATCTTCCAGTGCCGGGTGACCAGGTCAATCGTCCCGGTGCCGGGGTTGATCTGCACCATGTGTACCGGGCTCGTGATGGGCGCATAATCCTTCAACGGCCAGACCGCCTTGCCCGTGCGCTTGTCGATGCTGGCCACGGTGAACACCGGCCCCGGCGCCTTCGTCCGCTGGACGACGGCGCTGAACAGGACCAGCGGCGACTCCTCGAAGCGCTCCAGGATCAGGTGCTGGGCCTTGACCTCGCTGGCCCAGTGCAGTGCGCCGCCGCGGTGGAAGGCGTAGAGCTGCCCGTGTGCCGGCAGGCAGCGCAGGCCCCCGACCGCGTTCGGCAGCGCCGGGCCGGCCACCTCGTCGCGCGGCCGCAATTCTCGATTCAGCATCAGGTAATAATGCGAGTGGTCCTGCAAGAGGCGCACTTCGTAGACTCGGCGCAGGTGGTCCGCATCGACCTCGGCGGCGAACAGCTCAGCGCGGCGGCGGAGGTCGTAGACGTGGACCTTGCCGTCGAGGCCCACCGTCGCGGTCAGGTGCGGCACCTCGGAGTGGGCGACCAGCGTCCCCTCGGCGAGCGGCTGGGTCCAGACTTCCTTGCCGGCGAGCGGGTCGTACAGCGCCAGGCGGTTCCACTTGCCCCGGGGCGCCGCGGGACCCAGGAGGAAGTTCCGGCCGACGGCCTGCAGCGCGTCGCCCGATAGGGCCGGGAACGCGCCGAGGTTCCGCACCACGCCGTCGTGCAGGCTCATCGTCCGGCGCTGTGTGCTCGGCTCAGCCCATTCGCCCCTGGTGAGATAGACAGAGGCGTCATCGGAAAACAATTCGGCGTTTGGGTCGTCGCAGGGCGTCGTCCAGAGCGTGTCGCCGCGGAGCGGGTCGAGTGCCACCCACTTGTCGCGCACCGTGAGACACACCCCCGCGGACTGGATCGGGGCGATCCGGCCGAGGGCCTGGATGACGCCGTCTTGATACTGGACCTTGAGGCGCGCCCGGGGGTCGTCCCCCATGAGTTGCGCGACGAGCGGCAGCGGTTTCTCGCCCAGGTCCCTCGACCAGAGCAGCCGGCGCTCGAGCAGGTCGATGCCGCAGGCCAGGTGACCCAGAGAGACGACAGCGAGGTGTCCGTCGGCGCGGAACGGGATCCAGAATTGCGGCGGGGCGTTCTGGAGGATCGCGCGCAGGTTGCCGACGGCGACGCCGTGGCTCCACAACTCGGCGCCGGTGTTGCGGTCGAACAGTTTCAGCGAGCCGCCGGCCACGTCGAACGCCAGCCGCTGCCGCCGCAGACACGGCGGCGCCACCCCCTCCGGCTCCATCCAGATCACGTGGCCGCGCGGCGGGAACAGACCGCGCACCTCCGCGGTCTTGTATTTTCCCCCCACCCACGGGTCGTCGAGCAGCGGCAAGAAGCGCCGGTCCAGCGTCAGGTCTTTCAGCAAGTCGGCCCCGGTCTTGCCGTCGCGCACCGGCACCGAACCGAATTCCTCGGCGAGTTGGCGGTAATAGGAAAGCGCGTCCTCGGCCTGCCCTTTCTCCGTCAGCAGCCGGGCGAGCAGTTCCAGGGCGCGGGCCGCCACCTGCGGCGCCTCGCGCTGGCGCTGCAGCGCCAGGAGGTGCAGCTCGGCTTCCAGGAAGCGGCCGCGCGCCGGCTGCCCCGCCAGGCGCTCCGCGTACGCCAGGCGCGCTTCCAGCCCGACGGTGCCGGCCGAGCCGAACAGCGCCACGAAGCGGCTGACCTCGTCCAGGTCGGCGCCGGCCGGGATCGCTTGCCACTGCCGCGCCGCTTCCTTCTCGACAGCCGCCTTCTGCCCGCCCGCGGCGCCCGTCACCAGGGCCAGTACCCGGCTGTTGACCCACTGCCCCGGCCGCGGAGTTGCGGGGTTGCGCCCGACCCTGGGCGGCGCCGACGGCTTGCCGAGCGGCATCCAGCCGACCTCCGGCCCGTTCCAGGCGCCGGAGACGCGGTCGGCGCTGGGAAACAAGCGGGCGTAGGCGGCGAGGGCCTCAGCGACGCGGCCCTGGCCGTCGCGGCCGCGCGCCAGCACGAGCAGGTAGTTGGCCTCGCGCCGCTGCCGCTCGGCGTCGAGCAGCGCGCGCCGGTCGGCCGGGGTCCCGTCGGCGACCGTCACGCGGCAGGACGCCTCGAACTCGGCGAGGTACTTTTCGGCCGCGGCGAAGTCGTGCTGCAGCGCCTGCCGCAGTCCGTCGTGCAACCGGGCCTGGGCCTCCCACTTCTCCTGACCCGCGGCGCTCTCGGAGGCGGCGCGCAGGTCGGCCAGCGCCTCCGCCAGGTCGCCCCGGTCGAGGCGCAGCGTGCCGCGCTCCATCAAGCCCCGTGGGTTGTGCGGGTCGCCCGCCAGGAGATCCTCGACGTGCTTCAGACGAGTTTTCAGCTGCGGATACGCCGTCAGGGCCGTCGCCGTCTGCGAGATCACAACGCCGCCGAAGAAGGTCAGGTTGCCGGGCACCTCGCCGCCGCGCGACTGGGCGAAGGCCAGGACCTTGCCGCTGTCAACGTCGATGGCCGCCACCCCCGGCGCGGCCGTCTCTCGCGACGCCTTCAGCGGTAGGTAATAGACCTTGCCGCTCGCCGCCCCCTGGCCCGACGGGACGCCGAGGTTGCGCGCCCACGCCTCCCGGCCGTCCTTCAGGGACAGGGCGCGGACGCCGGCGGGGCCGACGAGCAACACCCTGTCGCGGAAGACGCCGGCGAAGTACGACTGCCCGTTCTGCGCCGCCTGCCACAGCGGCTTGCCGTCGCGCAGGTTGACGCAGTGGACCTGATCGCTGTCGTTCGGCGTGAACACCACCTTGCCGTCCGCGACCGCGGGGGCCGACTCGCGCCAGGAACCGTTGAAGACCGCCAGGTTGAAGAACGTCCCCGTCTCGTTCAGCCGCTTGTTGCTCGGATAGAGGTGCGCCCAGGCCAGGCCGCGCCTGAAGGGGTCGAAGGCGAACACCGCCCCCGCGTCGGTGGGGCAGATGAGTAGTCCGTCCGCGTAGGTCATCTGCACGCCGCGCAGGCGCCGGCCGGGGTCGAGCAACAGCCGGGCTGACGTGGCGCCCAGTCGCTGTGCCCAGGCGACGGCCCCGGACGCGGGGTCGAGGCAGACCAGGCGGACTTCTCCTTCCTTCTCGACGAGGGCGTACAGTTTGCCGTCGATTGGCAGCGGGGCGCCGAGGAAGAAGCTGTCCTGCAGGTCGCCGGCCCCGCGGCCGCCAATCTCCCAGACACGGGATCCGGTGTCGAGGTTGATGGCCCGCAGCCGGTTGGCGTACAGCGCCTTGACCAGGTCGGCCGGCCCGGTGGCCGGCGCCCCGCCCTGGATCTCCAGGAGGACCAGGTCCGGCGGCGGCACCGCCAGGTCTTCGACCGCGTAGACGCGCTCCCCGTCGGTGCTGAGGCGGCCGAGGGCCGAGTTCTCGATGGGAAAGTGAGCCGCGGTGCCGCCGGAGAAGCGCGGATTCCGCAGCCAGTCTTTCACGTTGGCGTACATCCCCGACTGGGTGAGGGAATCGAGGCTGAGCGGCGACGTCGCCAGCGGCGTCAGGGTCGTGTGTACCCACAACTCCCGCCCATTCACGGGGTCCACGGCGTGGATGCGGTCGTGGCCGCGGTAGACGACGCGGCCCGGAACGGCGAGGGGGTAGAATCCCGGCAACACGAGCCGGTCGGACCGCTCCAGCGCCTTGTGGACGTCGTCGATCAACTCCGACCGGCGCGCGCTGAAGGGGGTGCTGACGGTCCACAGCGGCTCCAGGAGCGGCACGTCGCCGTCGCCGCGCGAGGTGCGGCCGGCGTCCCCCCGGAAGAGGGGCCAGTCGCCGCGAACGGGCGGCTCCGCCGGCAAGCGAGCGAGGTCGGCGCGGAGGCCGTCCAGGTCGCGGACCTGGCCGTCGATGGTGAACCCCTCGGGCGCCCGGGCGGCCAGTGCCTTCCACGCCTGCTCTTCGTGGACCTTGTCGTTGGCCAGGCGGCAGGCGACGGCGGCCTTGTACAGCGCCAGCGGGGTGAGTCGGCCCTCGCCCGGCCGGCTGAGCAGGTGGGCGAAACAGCGGCCGGCCAAGACGCGGTTGCCGCGGTCGAGGTGGTAGCTGCCGAGGCGCTCGGCGGCCTCGGCGCCCGCCTCGGTCCACAGGTAGCGCTGCACGAGTTGCGTCAGGAGCTGCGGGTCTTCTCGTTCGAGCGCCTCTTTGAGCAGGGTGCGGGCCTT
>DATFNV010000424.1:0-23571 GCA_035266225.1 Gemmataceae bacterium | reverse complement strand
AGCCACGGCAGGCCCCAGTCCGCGCGGCAGGTGTAAAAGAGGATGGTCAGGGCCACGACGCCGCCGAGATAGAGGTATTCCCGGATCACGTAGAGCCAATTCGTCCAGTTATCGGTGCGCCGCAGCTCATTGACGCGCCGGAGGAACTCCGGGCTGTTCAGCTTCAGGGCCGGAGGGTCAGACACGGTCGCGGACATCGCTTCACCTCACCTGGGGGCCCGACCTGCGCAAGCTCTTGCGACTTCAGATTATCCATTTCTCCCGACTCCTTCCAGCGCCCGGGCCGTCGTTGCCGTCAAATCTCCCCGAGGACTCTCCCGAAGACAGCGCTTGCGCCGGTACTGCCACTCTTCCCGAAGGAAGGGGGTAAGGGCGCCGCTCGGGCAGACGATTGCCCGGAGATCAACTTCAGCAAGTGCGGCGGTTCTGGTAACTTGGGACGACAGGGAAAATTGAGCGGAGCAACTCGAATCGAAAGGTTCGACATGCGAAAGCAGTTACAGGCCCGCCGAATCGTGATAACCGGTGGTTCTGGGGGAATTGGCCAATGCCTGGCGGAAGAGGCGGCGCGACGGGGCGCGCGGCTGATCCTGGCCGCCCGCTCGGCCGACAAACTGCGGCAACTCGCCGACCGCCTGACGGCCCAGGGGGGAGAGGTACTGGCCGTTACCGCCGACGTGACTTCCGACGCCGACCGCCGCCTCATCATCGATACGGCGGTGCGGCGTTTCGGGGGACTTGACGTTCTCATCAATAATGCAGGTATCGGGAGTTTCGGCCATTTCGCGGAATCGTCCGAGGCAGTGCTGCGGCAGATCATGGAGGTGAATTTCTTTGCGCCGGCCGAGCTCATCCGGCTAGCGATCCCATTCCTGCGAAATGGCGTCCAGCCAGCGATCGTCAACGTGTCGTCCATGTGCGGCCGGCGAGGGGTGCCCGCCTGGCCGGAATACTCCGCCAGCAAGTTCGCCCTGTGCGGCCTCACCGAAGCGCTTCGCGGCGAGATGGCTCGGTTTGATATCGACGTGCTGCTCATCGTCCCTGGCCTGACCCGCACCGACCTGATGGCCCACCTGCTGCGGAACGAAGGCCGCATGAAGATTGCCGCGGCGATGGACAAGGGGTTGACGCCGGAAGAGACGGCCGCGGGCATTCTCGAGGCGCTGGTGAAGAACCGGACGGAGGTGGTGCTCGGCTGGGAGGCCCGCTGGATCCTGCGCGTCAACCGCTTCCTGCCGCGCCTGGTGGACCGCCTGATGGCCCGACGGGTCCGGCAGCTGTACAGGGATGAGGTCGAGCAGGCCGCCGAATATGCCTCCGGGGGGCAGAATTCTGCGGCCGCGGGGCGGTGAAACCCGTATCCTGGTAGTTGCATCCAACTAATGAGCGAGGACTTACGGAATGTGCGGCATCGCGGGCATGATCGATCTGTCGGGCAGACGGCCCGTCCCGCCCGGGGTGTTGCAGGCGATGGCCCTGGCCATCGTCCATCGCGGCCCGGACGAGGACGGCTTCCTGGAGTTGCCCGGCCTCGGCCTTGCGAACCGCCGGCTGAGCATTGTCGGCCTCGCCGACGGCCGCCAGCCCATTTTCAACGAGGACCGCAGCATCGCCGTCGTTTACAACGGCGAATTGTTCGACTACCCCGAGCAGAAGCTGCTGCTGGAGGGCCGCGGTCACCGGTTCATCACTCACTGCGACACCGAACTGCTGCCGCACCTGTGGGAGGACCACGGCGAGGCGATGTTCGAGAAGCTGCGCGGCCAGTTCGCCGTCGCCCTGTGGGACGGCCGGCGGCAGCGCCTCGTCCTGGGCCGCGACCGCTTCGGCATCTGCCCGCTCTACTGGACGCGCCAGGGCGATTGGCTGCTGTTCGCCTCGGAGATCAAGGCACTGTTGGCCTCGGGGTTCGTGGATGCCCGGCCCGACCTCCGCGGCATCAACCACGTGTTCACCTTCTTCGCCCTGCCGGGGCCGGTGACGTGCTTCGAGGGTGTCCAGCTCCTGCCGCCGGGGCACTTCCTGCGCGTGCAGATGGGCGGGCCCGGGGAGTCGGCCCGGCTGAGCGAGCACGCTTACTGGCGGATCGACTTTCCCGACGAAGGGCAGGAAGACCCCTGTGCGGATGAAAAGCGACTTGTCGATGGGTTCCAGCAGGTACTGCTCGGGGCGGTCGAGCGACGGCTGCGCGCGGACGTGCCGGTGGTCGCCTACCTCTCGGGCGGGGTCGATTCGAGCACCGTCGTGGCCCTGGCGAAACACGTGCGCGGGTCGTCCATCCCGACGTTCACGATCAGTATCCAGGATCCCAAACTCAACGAGCAAGCCGAGGCGAACCTCGTCGCCTGGCACCTCGGCGCCGACCCGGTGATCGTTCCCTTCGGGGCCGACGAGGCGCTGGCTACCTACCCCGAGCTGATCCGCGCCGCCGAGGGGCCGGTCATCGACACGTCGTGTGCCGCCCTGTTGCTCTTGGCGCGCGAGGTTCACGCCCGCGGCTACAAGGTGACGCTGACGGGAGAAGGGGCCGACGAGTGGCTGGCCGGCTACCCGTGGTACAAGGTCGATCGACTGCTCGGCTCTCTCGACGTGTTCGGTCTGCCGCTGTCGCAGTGGCTGCGGCGCCTGTTCGTCAGGATGACGGGTGCCCCGCACTTCTCGGCGGACCAGGTCACCCGGGTGCAGGAGTTGTTGAGCGGCCACAACGCCTGGCTGGACATCTACGGCCTGGTCAGCCTGTCGAAGTTGCGCTTCTTCAGCCGGGGGACGCTCGACGCGCTGGCCGACCATGTCCCCTACGCCGACCTCGACCCCAACCGGGAGCGGATGCGCAAGTGGCATCCGTTTCACCGGGCGCTGTGGCTGGGCATCCGCTGTCACCTGGCGGGGTTGCTGCTCAACGCCAAGGGCGACCGCGTGGCCATGAATTCCTCCGTCGAGGCGCGCTACCCGTTCCTCGACGAGGCGGTGTTCGACTACCTGGCTCCCATTCATCCGCGCTGGAAGATGCGCCGCCTGACGGAAAAGTATCTGCTCCGGCGGTTGGCGGAGCGCTGGCTGCCGCCGGAGATCGCCTGGCGGCGCAAGGCGATGTTCCGGGCGCCGTTCGACAGCTTCCACGACGAGAACGTGCCGCCGTTCGTGGACCAGCTGCTCAGCGAGGAGTCGCTGCGGCGGACGGGCTACTTCGACGTCGAGGCGGTGCGGACGTGGCGGCAGCGTTTCAAGGCGATGCGGCCGGGGTCGATGCTGCGCATCTCGATCGAGATGGGCCTGGTCGGCGTCCTGGCGACGCAGCTGTGGCACCAGACGTTCATCGACGGCAGCCTGGCGGACGTGCCGGCGGCGCGGGCGGCGCGCCCGGCCCTCGCGGTCGTTTAGCCCCCCAGGCGTCTTGCGGTTTCGCGTTCGCGTCATCCCTCGATGACGCGAACGCTCAGCCACAAGCGGCTGGGTATGGAGGGATCGATGTCGTATTCGCTGACCACACTCTGGCATGAGAGGAACCGCTTCCTGCCGGGCATCCTGGCGGTGGCGTTCAGCGCCCTGCTCATCGCCCTGCAGTGCGGGCTGCTGCTCGGCCTGTTTTCCATCACGTCGATCCCGATCGATGGCACAAAGGCCGACGTCTGGGTGAGTGCCCCCGACGTGCTGAGCGTGGACTTGGGCCGGCCCATCGATGAGGGGAGCACGGTGGCCAAGGTGGCGGTGCAGCCAGAGGTGGCCCGCACCGAGATCTACATGCAGGGCTTCGCCTACTGGACGAGGCCGGGGATGGGCAACGAACTGTGCATGGTCGTCGGCTCGCGCCTCGGCGACGACTACCTCGGCACCCTGAACGTGCTGACGGCCGAGCACCGGTCCCGGCTGACCGAGCACGGCGCCATCGTGATCGACGAGTCGGACCGGGAGCGCCTGCACATCAAGGCCATCGGCGAGTACGCGGAAATCACCGGCACCCGCGTCCGCGTCGTCGGCTTTACCAAGGGCATCAAGAGCCTCGCCGGGCCCTACGTCTTCTGCTCGCTGTACACGGCGCGCGACCTGCTGCGGCTGCGCGGCAGCGAGATGACGACTTACGTCCTGGCCAAGTGTCACGATCCCGCCCAGGCGCCGGAGTTGGTGCGCCGGCTCAAGTCGGACAAGCTCATGGCACTGAGGGCCGAGGACTTTTCCATCCAGTCGCGGCTGCACTGGCTGTTCAGGACCAAGGCGGGCATGGCAATGGGTTACGCGGCGGCGCTGGGCCTGCTGGTCGGCGCCGTGGTGACGAGCCAGACGCTCTACGCGGCGGTGGCGGCACAGCTGCGCGAGTACGCGGTGCTGCGGGCGCTGGGCATCCCGCGCTGGCGGATGGCCATGACGGTGCTGGCGCAGTCGTTCTGGGTGGGGTTGATCGGCGTCTGCCTGGCGCTTCCGGCGGCCTTCGCCCTGAAGGCACTCGCCGAGTTCTGGGGGCTGCGCGTTGACCTCCCCTTGGAACTGCTGGGGGCGGCCATCGGCATCACGATGGGGATGGCCATGCTCTCGGGGTTGGCCGCCCTGCGTTCGCTCCGGTTGGTGGAACCGGCCATGCTGCTGAGGTAATGACCTCGCCGCTTGCGGCTTCGGCGCGCCTGCGAAGCCGCAAGCGGCCGGATGGACCAAGGAGACCCTCTATGCTGAAGGACACCGTCTACGCCCTCCCCACCTTGCGGGGAAAGCACCTGACCCGCACGTTCGGCGAGGGCGAGACGCGGACCACGGCCCTCTGCGACGTGTCGCTGGACCTGTACCCGGGTCAGATCGCCCTGCTCATGGGGCCGTCGGGCAGCGGCAAGTCCACGCTGTTGGCCGTCCTCTCCGGCCTGCTCCGCCCGTCGGAGGGGCAGGTTCTGGCCCTGGGCGAGGATCTTTGGAAGATGTCCGAGCGGAATCGCGAGCGCTTCCGCCTGCGGCACGTCGGCTTCATCTTCCAGGGCTACAACCTGTTCCCCGCGCTGACCGCCCGGCAGCAGATCGAGATGGTCCTGCGCTGGGGCGAGGGCACTTCGGGGCGGGAGGCGCGGCGGCGGGCCGACGAGATCCTGGCGCTCCTGGGCTTGGCCAAGAAGTCGCAGTTGCGGCCGGCCGAGCTGTCCGGCGGCGAGAAGCAGCGCGTGGCCATCGGCCGGGCGCTGATCAAGAACCCGCACTTCCTGTTCGCCGACGAGCCGACCGGCGCCCTCGACTGGGCGCACGGCGAGCAGGTGGTCGAGTTGTTGCGGAACGCGGCCCACGACCGCGGCGCGACCATCCTGGTGGTGGCCCACGACAGCCGTATCGTCCCCTTCGTGGACCGTGTTTATTATCTGGACGACGGCAGCCTGCGCGAGCCGGAGGGCGCCGGCCTGGCCCCGCCCCGTGCCGACGACCCGGCCCCGACCCGGCTGCCCGGCGTGTACTGAGCGGCCGCGGCGCCCCGAGAGGTGGCCGCCGCATCTACCCGACTGGCTCGAGGATTCACGATCATGAGCCTTGCTTCTCCCCATAACGGCGCGCGGTGGCGGCGCTGGTTGTCGTCCGTGTGCCTGCTCGGCGTCGCCTGCCTGGCCGTGAGCCTGGCCGGCTCCGGGTGGATGATGCACTTCAACGCTGGCCCGGCGGGCGGCGGCGGCGGCGGCGGGACCAACCCCGCCGCGTTGTGCTGTATCGGCCACGTGGATGTCGAGGCCGGCGTCAGCTATCCGTACCCGACGAACCCGGGGCGCGTGGTCGCGGTGAAGGTGCATGAGGGGGACGCGGTGAAGGAAGGCGCCGTGCTCTTCCGCATCGACGACCGCGCCGCGCGCAACTCGGTGAAGCAGGCCGACCTCGCCCTGAAAACCGCGAGGCTCGCCGTGAAGCGGGCCGCCAACGACCGCGTCGAACTCGAGAAAGCCGTGCAGGCGCAGCAGAAGGCCGTCGAATCCGCCGAGCAGACCCTCGAAGTGGCAAAGGTCTTCGCCACGCAGATCGCCGAGGCGAAGGAGAAGGGCGGCGTCAGCCCCGACGACGCCATGAGGGCCGCCCTGGGGGAGAAGGTGGCCAGGGCCAACGCGGAGGCGGAGAAGGGGAAACTCGCCGCCCTCAAGGTGAAGGCGGCCAACATCGACCTGGCCGAAGAACTCGCCCGGGACGACATCACCGAGAAGGGGCTGCTGCTGGACCGGGCGCAGCTGGCCCTCGACGAGTGCGAAGTCAAGGCACCCGCTGCCGGCAAAGTGCTGCGCCTGAGCCTGCAGGTGGGCGACCTGCTCACCGCCGAGGCGAAGTCGCAGCCGCTGGTCTTCTGCCCCTCCGGGCCGCGCATCGTCCGCGCCGAGGTCGAGCAGGAATGGATCGACCTCGTCAAGGAGGACCAACTCGTGACTTTCCAGGACGACACCAGCAATGACAAGGGCGAGACGTGGACCGGAAAGGTCACCCGCGTCAGCGACTGGATGGCTCACCGCCGTTCGATCCTCCCCGACCCGTCGCAGATGCACGACGTCCGCACGCTGGAGTGCGTCGTCGCCATCGACCCCAATCAGAACCCCGAGAAGCCGCTGCGCATCGGCCAGCGCGTGCGCGTCTCCCTGCTCAAGAAGTAAGGCGACGGGGCCGCTTGCGGCTTCGCCGGTCAAACGGGCGAAGCCGCAAGCGGCTCGCGCGCGAGGCGCCGCTCTCCGCTCATCAGATCACAAAACAGATCGACGAGGCGGGCATCGAGCTTGCCGCCCCGCGCGCCCTTGCGGAGCACGTCCAGGCAGGTGGCGGGGGACATGGCGTCGCGGTAAGGGCGCTGGCTCGCCAGGGAGTCGTACACGTCGGTGATTGACAGGAGGCGCACCAGGATCGGGATCTCCTCGCCGGCGAGGTGGTCGGGGTAGCCGCGGCCGTCGAGGCGCTCGTGGTGCCAGCGGATGAGCGGCACCGTCTCGCGGAGCGAGCGCAGCGGCTCGACGATGCGCGCCCCTTGCAGCGGGTGCTGCTTGACGACCTCGTACTCGGCGGGGGTAAGTTCTCCCGGCTTGTCGAGGATGGCGTCGGGGGTGCTGATCTTGCCGATGTCGTGCAGCAGTGCCCCCTTGCGCAGCGTCTCGCGCTCTTCCGAGCCGAGGCCGGCCTCGTCGGCCAGCGCCAGGGCGTAGAGCGTGACGCGCTGGGCGTGGCCCTGGGTGTACGGGCTCTTGGCCTCGACGGCGCGAGCCAGGGCGAAGAGGACGGCCTCGGCCGTGTCCAGTTCGTCGATCAGCCGTTTGACGCGCAGCAGCGAACGGCAGCGGGCCACCAGTTCGATGCAGTGCAGCGGCTTTTCAAGGAAGTCGTCGGCCCCCAGTTCCCAGGCGCGCAGCTTGGAGTCGAAGGCGTGGTCGGCCGTGATCATGACGATGGGGATGAGTCGCGTGGCGGGATCCTGCTTGACGCGGCGGCAGACCTCGTAGCCGTTGAGGCGCGGCATGTCGAGGTCGAGCAGGATCAGGTCGGGCTTGCAGTCGGCGATCAGCGCCAGGGCCTCGACGCCGTCGGCCGCCAGGCGCACGTCGTGGCCCTCGGCGGCGAGCACCTGCTCGAAGAGCCGCGCGTTGGACGAGTCGTCTTCGGCGACGACGATGCGGTAGGCGCTGGCCTCAGCCGCGGCCATGTCCCGCTCCTTCTCCTTGACACGGCGCAGGCCGTCCCGGCGCCCACCGGCAAAGTAGGTCAGGGGGGACCCAGTGTCAAGGCATTGTCATCGAGATTGGCAGGAAAAGTCAGGCCGAGCGGGGCCGCCTGACGGCCCATTGTCACTGCCAGCGGAACCATCGCATTGCCAGCAGAAAGCCGGCGCCGCCCCAGGCCGCGAGGACCGCCAGCCGCCAGGCCACCCGCGGCGCGGTCGCCCCCTCCAGCATGACCTCGCGCAGGGCGTCGTTGAGCTGCGTCAGCGGCAGGGCCTGGATGACCGGCTGCACCGCCTCGGGGAAGCGCTTCGCCGAGAAGAAGGTGCCCGAGAGCAGCCAGCCGGGCAGCATCACCAGGTTGATGAGGCCGGATATGGTCTCGGTCTTGTCGGTGCGCGACGCCAGCAGCAAGCCGATGCCCGCGAAGGCGAACGTCCCGACCAGGATAATGAGGACCAACAACAACGGGTTGCCGCGCAGCGGCACGCCGAAGCCCAGGCGGGCGACGAGGAGCAGCAGCGCCATCTCGGGCAGCAGCATGATCAGGCGCGTGAGGAGGATTGACAGCATGAAGTGGCTGCGGCGCATCGGCGTGGCCAGCAGGCGCTTGAGCAGCTTGCGCACGCGCATGTCCACGAGGGCAAAGCCGACGCCGAACAGCCCGCCGCCCATGACATTCAGCCCCATCAGGCCGGGGATGAGGAAGTCGATGTAGCGGCTGCCCGGTTCGCTGACCGGCTCGTCGGTCGTGGAGCCTCCCCCGGGGAGGTCGTGGCCCTCGACGGCGAGGCCGGCCTTCCAGCGCAGGAGGGCGGCCTCGACCTCGTTGCGGGCGGCGAGGGCCTCGGGCCGGGCCTCGTCGTAGACGTAGCGGAAGCCGTCATCGGTCGGCTCGACGAAGAGGGCGGTCTTGCCCGTGCGCAGCCGCTGCCGGCACTCGTCCACGGGCTTGACCTCGGCGACGAGGCCAGCGCTCTTGAGGTGCTCGCACAACTCCACGGCGCCGGGGGCGTCGGCGACGTCCACCTGGGCCGGCTCGGGCTTGTGGTCCCGGAAGGCGAAGCCGAGGCCGACGGCGAGGATCAGCGGGAAGCCGTACACCCAGAAGATCGCTTCCGGCTCGCGGTAGAACTCGCGCAGCCGGGCCAGGAACAGTTGCAGGAGCGGGTGATTCATGGAGTCATCAGTCATTAGTCATTAGTCATTAGTCAGCTCGCTAATGACTAATGCGAGGTGAAGGTGGGGGCTGTGGCATACCCACGCCGACCCGGCCTGGATGGTCGGCACCGTCACAGGACACTTTCAAGGGCGCGCTGGAAGTCGGCCGCTGTCTTGAAGGGGATGCCCGGGTTGTCGATCAGCGCCTGGTCGATCACTTCTGCCAGCTTCGTCGGCAGCGACGGGTCGCGCCGGCGGATGGGGACGGCGCCGGTTTGCAGCACCACCTGCCACGGGTCGCGGCCCTCGCCGAAGTCGCGCGGCACGGCGCCGGTCAGCATGTAGTATAGCGACGCGGCGGTCGCCCAGACGTCCACCTCCGGCTGGCAATACTTGAAGTTGACCACCTGCTGCCGCGGCAGGAACACCGGGGTGCCGGCCGCGGCCCCGGTCGCGGACTGACCGCTCAGCCCCGCCAGGTCGAACGCCTTGGCCAGCCCGTAGTCGCCCACCTTGGCCACGCGCTGACCGTCGGACTCGCTCAGGAAGATGTTGGCTGGCTTCAGGTCGCGGTGAACCAGGCCGCGGGCCGGGGCACTGCTGCCGTCGGCCAACTTCACCCCCGGCAGTTCGACGTTGTGGGCGTACTCCAGGCCGACGAGCACCTGGAGGATGATCGGCACCGCCTCGTCGGTCGCGAGCCGGCCGCCGCGCTGCTTCACCAGCCGGTCCACGCTGCCGCCGTCGCAGTATTCCAGGGTGAAGAAGAAGGTCCCTTGCGAGCAGCCGGCGTCGCGCAGCCGCACCACGTTGGGGTGTTTCAGGGCGCGTGTGTTCTCCGCCTCGCGCAGGAACAGGTCCCTGGCCCGCTCCTGGAGGGCGATGCGCGGCAGCATCACCTTGAGGGCCACCTCCTCGCCGCTGCGCTCGTGGCGCGCCAGGTAGACTGCCCCCATGCCGCCGCGGCCCAACTCCCGCAGGATGCTGTACCCCTGGAGGATGCGAAGATCCTTCTGCCCCGATTGCGCCAGGTCCAGCAGGTGCCGCATGATCGGCAACGGGTCGCCCTTGCAAGCGGCGCAGATGAATTCCCCCTGCCGATTCGCGCCGGCCTCGCCCGAGACATCGCGACCACATCGGACACACCGCCGCCCCTGGGGTCGCGGCGGCTCCTGGGGCGGGGCGGTCCTGGCCTTGTGATAGCACGGTTGGCAGAGGAGGACGCCCGGCGACTGCTCCGCCAGCTGCTGACTGTCCTCGAGAATCTCGCAGGAGCAGCCGGCGCAATAGACAGGGACGAAGACGCTGACCCAGAAGACGATGGGATTGCCGTCGGCAGGGTCGCCGAGGCGCAGCTCGTCGCCCTCCTGGAGGTCGTGCTCCGGGAAGAGCGGCTTGCCGCGCTGGTCTTCGCTCGTGCGCTGGCCGATCTTCACGCCGTTGACGAAGGTGCCATGCTTGCTGCCGAGGTCGCGCACGCGGATGTCAGGCGGATTGACATCCAGCAGACAGTGCAGACGCGAAATGGAGAGATGCTCCTTGTCGTTGGACACGCGCGGGTCGCAATCGTCGTCGCGTCCGAGGATGGATGTGGTGCGCTCGGCGAAGACGAACTGCGGGCGATCCATCTTGCCGCTCGTGACGGTGAGGATGACCTGGGCGGGCATAAGGAACTCCGTGTGGAGGGTTGACTTGACGATCTCGCGCGACGGCCTCGACGGTGCAGTGGACGCTACAGGACGTCTTTCAAGTTGCGTCGGGCCCAGCGCAGAATCGATTTCAGGTCGGCCCGATCTGTCTGCGCCACCGCGGCGTCGAGCAGGGCGACCGCCTTGCGGGCCTGCTCCGTGGCCCGTCGCCGGTCGCCGAGGAACAAGAGCCTTTCTGCGCGGTAGGCCATAAGGGTGCCAAGGTCTCCCTGAAGTTCAGTTCGCCCTTCGCGGTGGACGAGTCGTTCATGGATTTCAATAGCCCGGTCATAGAGCGCCACTGCAGCGCGATTGTCGCCAAGAGATTCGAGGGCAATGGCTTTGTTCCGGTAGGCCGTGGCCAGTTCGTCGGCCAGTTCGCGGCGGCCCTCGTCGTGGACCAGGCGCTCGTACAGGGCGATGGCCAGGTCGCACAGCGCCAACGCCGCCTGGCTGTCCCCCAGGTCGTTCATCGTGCAAGCCTTGTCCTGGTAGGTCCGGGCCAGTTCCTTGGCCGGGTCTTGCCGGAAGCAGCGGCGCAGCATCTCGGCGACGCCGGCAGGCATGGCTGGCAACCGGGAGTCGGCCGCACCGGTTTGCAGGTAATGCTCCAGGGCCTCTGCCGCGACGGTCCCCGACGGCCAGCTCACCTCGCCCGCGAACATCTCCAGGACTGCCAGGCCCCAACTCCAGAGGTCCGTTCGCCGCGTCGACGGCCTCCCCTGGGCCTGCTCCGGCGAGCAGTAGGCTGGGGTCATGCCGCCCACGCTCACGAGGATGGTTCCCTCGCCGGCCCGCGCCGTCTCCCCGGCCACGGCGCGCGCCCGGGCCAGGCCGAAATCGGTCACCCTGGCCACGCCCTCCGCGGTCAGCAGCACGTTGCCGGGCTTGAAGTCCTGATGCACCACGCCCACCTCGTGCAGCGCGTGCAGGCCCCACGCCGTCTGGATGGCCACGTCGAGCACCTGGGCGAGATGGATCAGCCGGCGCTCGCGGATGCGCTGCCCCAGCGAGCCACCGTCCACGTACTCGGCGAAGATGATGACATCGTTGCCGACGGTGCGGAAGAAGCGGCAGGCCGCCAGGTGGGGGTGCGGCGGCAGGTCGATCCAGGTTTGCAGTTCGGCGAGGAAGTTGCGCCGGCCGGCGTCGTCGCGCAGCTTGGTCCGCTTGACCGCGAACGGCTGGCCGGACGACCGGCTGCGCGCCAGGTAGACCTTGCCCATGCCGCCTTCGCCGAGTTCACCTTCGATCAGGAAGTCGTCCAGAAGAAGTTGGCCCTTCGCCCAGTCCGTCTGCGGGGGTATGCTGCTATCGCCACCCGCCCTACCCCCGCTCTGATTCTCCATCATGTCGAAGTCTTCTCATTGATGACCGCGTGCCTTGCCGCCATACCTCATATTCGGGAGGAGGCCGCGTTTTGGGGAGTGATTCTGATGCGCGTTCGCAATCCGGCAGGTCCCGCCCGGCCCGGCAGACCGGACCTACCCCGGCAGCTCCCACAAGCGCGCTGTCCCATCCCGGCCCCCGGACAGGACGAAACGGCCGTCCGGCGATACGGCAACGCTGGTCACTCCCTGTCGGTGTCCCTCGCCGCGGGCCAACTCCTTTCCCGTCGCCACGTCCCACAGGCGCACCGTCGCATCCCCGCTGCCGGAAAGGGCGCGGCGGCCATCCGTGGATAGGGCCACGCCCTGCACCCAGTCGGCATGTCCCTCGAACCGCCGCACCTCGCGCCCGGCAGCGACCTCCCACAGGCGCACGTCGTGGTCGGTGCTGCCGGACAGCACCAGGCGGCCGTCGGCGGACACGGCCACGCTCCAGACCGGCCCCGCATGTCCGGCATAGCGGCGCAGCTCGAGGCCGCTGGCCGTATCCCACAGGTGCAGGCAATGGTCCCACGAGCCGGCGAGGACGTGCCGCCCGTCGGGACAGGCAACCACGCTGCATACCGGCCCCGCCGCACTGCCGAGAAGGGCGCGAGGCGCCCCGCTGGCCCCGTCCCACACGCGCAGCCCACAGCCCAGGGGCTTTCCCGTCGCGTCGAAGGTGCCGCCGCCGGAAAGGAGCAACCGCCCGTCGGGGGCGAAGGCGACCGAGCGCACGACGGCGGTGGACCGCGAACAGCAGCGCAACTCCCGCCCGGCAAGGTCCCAGAGCCGCACGCTGCCGTCCTCGCTGCCCGACAGCATCCGGCCGCCGTCCAAGGAGAAGGCGACGGCGGTGACCGGTCCCGCGTGGCCCGTGCAGCGGCGCAGCTCCTCGCCGCTGGCCACGTCCCACAGGCACACCGTTCGGTCGATGCCGCCGGACAGGGCGTGCCGGCCGTCAGGAGAAAATGCCACGCCAAGGACGGCGTCGGCGTGGCCGCTGAATGATCGCACCTCTTCCAGTGGGGAACGCCGGCCGCGAAAGACAGGTACGGCAGCAGGTCCCCGGGCTGGTCCAGCGGCAAGTCCGCTGGAAGGCTGGTGCCGGTCGGGTCGTCGGGCCGGCGCAGCGACTGGCGGACCAGCCCGGGAACCTGCACCAGGTAGCGCTCGACGGCCTGGCGCACCTCCTCCGGACGGCCGGCCGCGACCTCGGCGACGACTTTCGCCACCTGCTCGCGGCACTGACGCCCCACCATCTGCGCGAGAGCCTCCAGTTCGGCGCGGCGCTGGGCGTCGTTCTTCTCCCGGTTCCACTCGCCGCAGACTTGGTCGCCCACATCGACGAGGAGGTCGCCCGCGAAGCCGAAGCCGACGACATTACCGACGCACTTGACCAGGGCCTTGCCGATGCAACCGAGCAAGGCAATCGGCGGACGCATGGATGGCATCTCCTGAGAGAGGGGGACACCGGCAAGACGGCCTTTCCCGGCACAGTCTAACTAAGCCGGAGTGGCTCTACCAGGGGCGAAAACTCGTTGGCGCGAGAATCGGCCTTCATATGTATTCGGAAAGACCTGGGCGATTGGGGACGAATTGCCGTGAGTGCGAGTGCCGTGGCCGCAGGCGGCCACGATGCGGCTCTTGCGTCCCCCACCCCGTGGGGCTATTGTCAGGGAGAGTGTTCCCCTGGCTGCCTTGCGGTGACTGGTGCCATGACCGATCCCTCATCCCGCCCCTCTGGTCAGTTCCCCACGACCGCCTGGGAACAACTCCGCGACGCGCAAGAACGGAATCACTTCCTCGCCCGGTACTGGAAGCCGGTGTTCGTCTTCCTGCGGGCCAAGGGGCGGTCCCCCCAGGCGGCCGAGGAGCTGACCCAGGAGTTCTTCCTGCGCCTGCTCGAAAAGGACTGGCTCCGCCAGGCCGACCCCACCCGGGGCAAGTTCCGCACCTATCTCCTCACCATCCTGGTGCGCTTCCTGGCGGACCAGACGCCGCAGCGCATGCCCCGGCAAAAAGCGTTCGAGCAGCAGCTCACGTCGCTGGAAGGACTGATCGGCGACGAGGACCGGGCCTGGCAGCCGCCGACAAACGAGACGCCGGAAATCCTTTTCATGCGCCAGTGGGCACGTGACCTGCTGAAGGACGTGGACCGCCGGCTGAAGAACCTCTGTGCTCAGAAGGGGTGGGCGGCCTGGTACGACGTGTGCGAGGCTCGCGCGGGGACGGGGGGCAAGCCTCCGACGCAGCAGCAGCTCGCCGAGCGCTTCGGCCTGACGCGCGACGAGGTGCGCTCCGCCCTGGACAAGGTGCCCCAGTGGTGCCAGGTCCTGCTGCGCGCGGAGGTGCGCCGTCACGTCGGCTCCGAGGACGAGGTGGACGACGAGGTTCGCGACATCCTAGAGCTGCTGGGGGAGTAAGGGGCTGTTCCGCAGGCCCTTCGCCTTCACGGAGGCGGAGTGACTGTTGATCATCCCCTCGGCGACGGCAAGACGGCCCGGCATTGCTGCCCGGTCGGGCTTGGCCGACGTCTCGCGTTACAACTCGTTCCGTTCTTGCAGCCGAAGCCACCGCTCCGTCCAGGGGTCGGCAGCGCCTTGGCAACATGGTTCGCCAAAAGAAGGGCCAGGAGTCGAAGGGCTTCCTCGCTGGGCATGTGGAGGCAAGGACCGCCCAGCATTTCCCCGTCTATCCTGACGACAGGAGCGGCCCCTCTCGTGGTCAGGAACTGATGCGAGTCGAGAAGCGCAGCAAGAAGCCGCCACTGGATCGCGTCGAGCGGCAGCTCAGCGAGTACAAGCACGAGGAGAATAGGAAATGATTTCCTAACAGTCAAGCCGTTTCTTCGCCACGATGATAAACTTAGTGATGATTCTGGCGGTGCAAAGAAAAACCCCGGCGTCATGCCGGGGTGGGGAGTAGAGGGCGTACGAGGCCCACGGTCACATCGGCATCGGCAGAAGCGCGAGCACCTGACGCGCGTAAGTGGCCAGCTCGACGTAGTGGCTCCTAGTGAGCTTCCTGCCAACGGCAGACTCATACGTCTCGACCGACTTCGGCCACATGCGCGCGTCGATGGTCGGCTCGGCCTCCTTGGCCAGCTGCAGAACATTGTTGAAGTTCTCGCCGAATGGCGCCGACGGCTGCTGCTCTCGCTCCTTGGCTTCGAGGTTGTCCAGCGAGTCCAGAAACGCCTGCGCAAGGCCCCTAACCTGTCCCAAATCTACAGCCATCACATTCTCCAACCGATCCCGACCTCTCCGCCGGGGGAACTTCCCTCGGCGCGGGCCGTCTCTCTATTATCCCCACGGGCAGCCAGCCGCGTGGCTGCCTCCTGGGGCTGCACGGAATCCTGCACGGAAACCCGTGCGAAATGGCTCAAAACATGGGGTTCATCCGGCATGGTTCAACCCGAAGTAACAGTGCTGGGGGGTCGGTTGGGCAGCGCGGCTGGGACTCGGCGGGGTCGTTTGCCACCTCCCCACACCCCCTTGGCATGTGGCACACAACTCATTTTTTCGCCGTAAACCGAAGGCCGACAGGGGGATAGTTCTGTGCCACGCGGTGGCACAGAACTCGGGCCCGGGGGCACACAACGGCCCCACACCGACCCCGAACCCCTTACCGCCGACTCCCCGCCCGTGTCATCCCATCATCCCCGGAATTGAACCAGGCCGTTCATCCGAAGTATGGAACGACGCAAGTGCTTATTTCCGTGGATATTTACGTTGCGGCGTCTAGCAGGCGCAGAAGGTCGCCGGGACGCCCTACGACGAACTGATCCGGCAGGCGACCTCGCCGACGGGTTTGTCGCCCTGCCGAGGGGGTTCGGGACGGCCGACGAACTGTTCGAGATCCTCACCTGGGCACAGCTCGGATTGCACTCACAACCAGTCGGATTACTCAACATTTCCGGCTTCATCGACCCGCTGCTGGCCTGGGCGCGCCGCGATGTCCAGTTATCGAGATGAAGCGCACCCGCTTCAAGCATCGTTTGATGGAGACTGTCAAGCGACACTGATTTCTCCCGCGCGACGACAACCAGATTTCCCGCGCCCCTGAGCGCGGAGCCAGGGCCCGACGACAATTAGGGACTAATGACTGTCAGTTCGCGGAACATGCGTACAGATTATCCAGCATTTTCCCCAGTGCAGGCCCCGTTTTCCAGGGTGTTTCGCTGACTCGGCAGCGTTGGGCGGCATAATATCAGGATGAAGACACCCGCCAGCAGGCTGCACGAACGGCTCGATGACAGGTGCCGTCACTCTTCGATTGATAGATGATCTCGGATTCCACGACTACAGGTATCGTCACAACTATCGAGTTTTCCAGTTAGATTCTCGAATAAAGATCAAAGTAGATGTCCGTTATTCTGTTGTCGGTGCCTGTCAAACGAGAATCCGTTCTAACCTGTACGCATGTTCCGCGAACTGACAGTAATGACTTGCCTTTCCAGCCAGCCTATCAAATCGTCGAGGTAGCGGTGCGGCCGCGGCTCGAATTCCAGGGTATGGTGCGCCTCGGGATACTCGATGATCGTCTTGTCGGGCGCGGTGAACGACTCGACGAAGCGGCGCGTGCGAGCGTTGTCGATAATGCGATCCTGCCCGGCGAGCAGCAGCAGTACCGGGACGGTGACGTGTACGGGGACGAAGCGCAGGTAGCCATCGAGGCGCGCGCTGTGGGCGAGGAAGCGCGCCGTCGCCTGACGCACGGCCAGCGGGTCGTCGCGGATGAACTGCTGCCACTGAGGCGACGCGGTGAACAATTCCGGGTCGTTCAGCGGCACCGGGAAGAGTTTGCGGCGTGCGGTCAGGTAGGCCCAGACGATGCCGAGACGGTCGCGGAACGGCGGCCGCACGCGCGCCCGGAACCCGGGGCAGAGCAGGGCCAGGCCGTCCACTAGCCCAGGGTGTCGCCGCTGGAGCGCCGCGGCCAGCTTGCCGCCCCAGGAGATGGCGACGAGGAACACGGGCTGCAACCCCTGGGCCTGGGATTGCAAGAACTCCGCGATGTCATCGATCAGGCGCCGGAAGCTCGGGGCATCGCCGCGGTCCTGTTCGTTGAGGCCGGCCCCGCGGCGGTCGAGGAAGGAGACGGCGAAGCCCGCCCCGGCCAGGCGGCGGCAGGAGTGATCGTACCAGCCGCCGTGACTTTGGATGCCGTGGACGCAGACGACGCGGCCCCGCGGCGGGCCGGGCGGGTCGTAATGGCGGTACTGCCAGCGGTAGCCGTCGCTGGCGACGTGCGTTCGGATGACGGGGTCACCCAAGGATCGTCTCCTTGCGAACGGTGACACGCGCCAGCGCCGTCGGGTCCAGGCCGACGCCAAGGCCGGGCCCCGCCAGCGCCGGCGCCCGCCCCCCCCAACGAAAGGTGACGTCTCGGTCGCCCAGGGCCTCGCGCACAAGGTGCCGATCGTAGGAGCCTTCCAGGTAGCGCAGCCCTGCGACCGAGGCGGCGAAATGCCGGCCAGCGGCCGATAGCAGCGCCGTCTCGCCGACCTGGCAGCCGAGTTGGTAGCCGAGGCTGGCCCGGCGAGCGAGTTGGGCCAACCGCAGCGACGGGATGAAGCCGCCGCACTTCGACAGCCGCAGATTGAACAGGTCGCACGTCTGGCCCGCGATGGCGCGCTCGGCGTCGGTGCGGCTGCACAGCGATTCGTCGAGCATGATCGGCGTCCGCACCTGCTTGCGGACCTCGGCCAGGGATGCGACAGCGGCATGCGGCACCGGCTGCTCCGCCGAGGTGATGCCGAACGGCTCCAGCCGGCGAATCTGCTCGGCCGCGTCGGACGGCGCCCAGGCCTCGTTCGCATCGACGCGCAAATCGACGTTGCGCCGCAGCCGGCGGCGGATTGCCCCCAGCCGGTAGACGTCGTCGTGCCCCGCGATGCCGACCTTCACCTTCACCTGCCGGAAGCGATACACGCGGTTGAGGAGACAGGCCAGGAACAGCTTGAGTCCCCCGCGGGCCGACGTGATGACGCCGCTGTAGCGGACGGCGTCTTTCGGCTCGTACAGGTCGGGGGCCAGCAGTTGCGTGACACGCGCCAAAGGCTCGCCGAAGCGCCGGCCGAAGGCGTCGAGCAGGGCCAGCTCGACGGCGCAGCGGGCGGCGTTGCCGGCGCAGCCGCGGTCGTCGCCGGGGACAGCGGCGAGCCGCAGTCGCTCCGCGAGCCCGGCGGCGGCGGGGAAGTCGCGGCACGGCTCCACCTGGGCGGCGAGGTCGCTGCGGCGCAGGAGGTCGAGGGCGGAATCGATGGTTTCGCCGGTGACGTACTCGCGCGGCACGCCCTCGCCGAAGCCCTCGGTGCGGTCGTCGAGGACGCAGCGCACCACGAGGTTGTCCGTCGAGGTACGGCTGTGCGAGGCGTGGCGGACTGGGCGGACGAGCGGGATGCGGACGTGATACGCGGTCAGTTCGACGATCCTCATGAGTTATTCCCTCGTGCCCACGCTCCGCGTGGGCACGAGGAGTTCAGTGGCCCGGCGCCGCCGGCAAGCTGTGATAACACAGCCACAACCCCACGCAGGTGACGAGCGCGGCGCTGACGATCGGCAGCGCCTTGAAGGCGCGACTCTCGCCCCAGCGCTTCCCGACGACGCCTTTCGCCTTGACGACGACAATACCGATGGCGACCAGGACGCCGGCCAAACCGGCGCTGAAGGCCAGCAGCAGCGGCAGGGCCAGCGTCAGCAGCCCGGCGCTCAGCAGGGACAGGTACAGCGCCACCGCGTCGTGACACGGGATAATGCCGCCCGTGACCCCAAGGACCGTCAGCCGCCACCAGCCGACGCGATCGCCCGGCAGCGGGTGCGCGTGGTCCTGTTCGTCATGATAGTGGTCTCCGTGCCCGTGCCCATGCCCATGCCCGTGGTGATGATGGTGCCCGGCGCCGAGGTGGACGTGGTCGGCGCGACCGGCGAGGCGCGCCAGGAGCAGCCACGCCCCGAGGCCGGCGACGACAAGGCCGCCGCCGAGGCCGAGCCAGGTCTGCAACGACGGCGGCGCCCGGCCGCCGCAGAAGAGCTGCACGACCAGCGCGACGAGGAGGACCACACCGGTGTGCGACACCGTTGTCAGCAGGCCGAGGAACAGGGCGTGTCCGACGGTGCCGCGCTCGCCGACGAGGTAGGCCGCCACCAGCGTCTTGCCGTGGCCGGGCGTCAGGGCGTGCGCGCCGCCGAGGAATGCGGCCGCCGCCAGCAGCAGCCACAGCCCCTCGCCGCGATGCAGCAGCAATTCCTCCAGGCTGTGTGCGTCCCAGGGGCGGGAATCGGCCCCGTCTGGAGCGCCCTTCCCAATGGGGGACTCCGCAACCGCCTCGCCGCCCGGCTCCCTCGCCCCGGTCACGCTGAACGACGCCGACGCCTCGCGCAGCCGGTCGGCCTCGCCCGGCGCGAGCAGGGTGAGCGGTTTGGCCTGGAGCGATTCCGGTGGCGCATCGGCGCGCTGGAACACGACCCCGTCGCCCGGCTCCAGCGACAGGCGGACGCGGCCGGCCTGTTGTTCGTAATTAGTCTCCTTGAAGGTGAATTTGTGTCCCAGGTCCGGCGCGGGCCCCCATGCTGCGCGGAACAGGAAACGGCAATGAAGGCTGACCTGCTCGCGCACCTGGAAATTCTGCTCGGCGCAAGTGAAGGTCAGCGGCTTGCCGTCGAGTTGGGCGTCGAGTCCGCGCGCCAGGACCGGGGCGTGGAAGCGCACGAACGCTTCGTAGAAGTCGCGCGGGTAGCGGCACTTCGAGAGGTCGATCTCCTCATCGAGGGCGGCCAGATCGCCGGCGACGGTCGCGGTGTTGACTTCCAACTCGTAGGTAACGACGACGGCATCCGCGGTCAAGCGTACAAGGATGCTCCGGTCGTAGCTTTTTTCGCCGACAGGGTGAGCGGGCGCGGCGGAGGTGAAGAGAGTCAGGGATAGGAGGGCCAGGGGCGACAGGTACTGAGTACTGAGTACTGAGTACCGAGTACTGAGTACGGAAACCTGCCGCCCCATGTCGATGCCTCCCGTTAGCGCGTCACTTGCGCGGCTTGCAGTGGCTCAGCGCCATGAGTGCGTAACCGGCGATAAGGTTCTGGTCGGACTCCATCCAGCGATCGTTGTTGAGCCAGCTGCCGTCCGGCTTCTGTAGCTTGGCCAGCGCCGCGGTGATGTCGGCGCGCCAGTCGTGCTTCTTGCCGGCGGCGTCCTCGACCTCATCGACGCCCATCATGTCGAGGGTCTTGGCCATGGTGTGGTAGTAGTAGAACAGGCCCCACTTGGCGCGCACGTCGGGCATGCCGGGGTTCTTCTCGACGCTGTAGTTCTTCTTGATCCACTCGTAGGCGCGCTTGACGCGCGGGTCGTCCTTGGAGACGCCACAGTAGATCATGCTCTTGATGCCGGCGTAGGTCATGCTGCCGTAGCCGGGCAGGCCGCCGTCGGCGTTGGGCTCGTCCTGGGTCTTGGTCTGGCCGCCGGCCGCGGGGCTGTAGATGAAGCTGCCGTCGTTGATCTTGGAGGCCCACGGCTGGTCGTTGCCCTCGTCCTTGAGGTTCTGGCAGCGGCTGACGAAGATTAGCGCCTTCTTCAGCGCCGGGTCGTCCTTGGGCACGCCGGCGGCGACGAGCGAGTCGATGAAGAACTGCGTATTGGACAGGTCGGGCCGCGACTTGCTGTCGTAGCCGGCGCCGCCGTAGAAATCGTCCTTGGGGTCCTTGCCCTCGTCCTCGTCCCACTGCAGCTTCTTGAGGAACTTGACGGCGTCGGCGACCACCTGCTTGTAGCTGTCGCTGTCGGCCGCCTGCAGGGCCATGACGTTGACGCAGGTGACGTAGTTCTTCAGCTGCACCTTCGGATCCTTGCCGGCGATGTGACCTTCCTTGCGATTGATGAGCGATTCGATATATTTGAGCGCTTTCTCGGCAGACGGATCCTTGGCGGTCACCTTGCCGCTCTGGAGCATGCCGGTCAGGGCGATACCGGTGACGCCGGGGCTGCGGTCCTCGCTCCAGGAGCCGTCGGCCCCCTGGTGCGCCTGGAGATACTTGACCGCCCTGGTCACCACCTGGTCCCACTCCTTGGGGTCGGGGCCGACCTTCCTGGCCGGCTCGGCAGCGACGCCGGGGGGAATGGCCGCGAGCGCGGCGGCGAGCAGCAGCGCCGCCAGGCCGGACAGTCGCAGTGCGTTCATCGGGTCGTCTCCTCACGGGGGCGAAGGGAGTGTCATTCTACCGCATGGTGGGAGGTCAGCAAACCCAATGCCGCGCCGCGAGCGCCGCAATTCGTCGTGGCCCGGCACGGGAAACCTGCAGCGGGTGATTACGCCGTTGCCAGCGCTGCGCAGGCGCTGCGCGAGACGGCATCCTTTCCTTGACCGCCGCGCGACCGCCGCGGATAATGACACGGGCCAGTTGAGGTGAGAAAGGAGCGACGACCGTGAGCGTCAGAGATTTGCCGCATTATTCGCTATCCGCGGCAACCCTCGCCGACTGGGTGGAAAATCAGCCGGAGCGGTGGTGGTTCGTGGACGGCGACCCGGTCCTGACCGGAGAAGTGTACTTCCCCTGCCCGAGTGACGAATTGGCGTCACTCCTCCGCAAGGTCGGGGGCCGGCTTCTGCTTTACGATAAGACCCCCGGCTCGCACGCAAGGGGGGAGGAAGTCGGGGCCGATCGACTCGATGACCTTTGCGACACCACCGACAACTTCCAGCAGAAGACCCTGGTCCTCTGCTGGGACAACGCGGACATCGACTGGCTGCTCGTCGAAGACAAGGAGGCGGCCCGGGTTGGCGCCTGACGGAGGAGGGGGGCGTGCCGCCGATTAATTTGCACCAGAAGGTCCGAGAGGTGTTGCGGCACACGCAACCGCCGCATCCCGAGGCGCACTGCCCCATTCAGCACTTTGAGAGGGCCGCCACCACCGGTCCGGGCCTCATCAAGTACCTCAGCGATCACATCGACCCCGCCAGGGTGTACCCGGCCGTTTACGAGCGGCACATGAGCCAGCTGCGGCGCATGGCCCTGGCGGACGCCATCGAATCGTTCGAGCGCTTCCTGAAGGAAGTGGCGGCGGTCTGTATCGACCAACTCGCCCCCTATGTTATCGACGACCGCTTCGATGAGTTCATGCCTCGCGGGGAACGGATCGCCGCGTTCGTGAACGCCAGGTCGATCGGCAAAGCGCTGTGCGAATCAGACACCTGGATCAAGAACAAGACCATCAACGACCGCTTTCGCTCCCTCTTGAAGGAACCCTTCGGCGGCGACTGGGAGTACCTCTTTCCCAAGCCGAACCAGGGGCCCGCAGAGGAACGTGATCGGGCGAAGACCCTCGCGATCCTCTGGCAGCTCCGCCACAACCTCGCCCACAATGTCGGTGCCCTGACCCATTCCGACGCCATGAAGTTTCGCCTCCTCATCGGCAGCCATGTCACCGCGGAGCACTCCCTGGTGCCGACGCGGGACGACCTCCGTTTCGTGGGGCGATTCCTCAGTGAGACGGCGCTCCGCACCAACGAGCGCATTGGCCTGCGGCTCGCCACCCTCCTCACGGCACTTCACCAGGGCGACGCGACCCTCTTCGATGCCCAGGACACGGCCGACGAGGTATCGCGCCGTTTCAACCGCTCGCTCGCCATCGACGGCTGTGCCGGGGTGCTTTGATCGGGCCACTCGTCACCCCTCGCTCCAGGTCAGCACGACCTTGCCGCAGTCGCCCGACGTCATCGCGTCGAATCCCTTCTGGAACTCCGCGTACGGATAGCGGTGCGTAATGACCGGCGTAATGTCCAGCCCCGATTGCAGCATCACCGTCATCTTGTACCACGTCTCGTACATCTCGCGTCCGTAAATCCCCTTGAGGGTCAGCATGTTGAAAATGACGGTGTTCCAGTCAATGGCCATCTCCCGCTCCGGGATGCCGAGCATGGCGATCTTGCCGCCGTGGGCCATGTTGGCGAGCATGTCGCGGAAGGCCGTCGCGTTGCCGGACATCTCCAGGCCGACGTCAAAGCCCTCCTTCATGCCGAGCTGCTTCTGCACCTCCGGCAAGGATTGGCGGCTCACGTCCACCGCCAGCGTGGCGCCCATGCGCTTCGCCAGCCCCAGGCGGTAGGGGTTCAGGTCGGTGACAACCACGTGCCGCGCCCCCGCGTGCCGCACTACCGCCGCCGCCATCAGGCCGATCGGCCCCGCGCCGGTAATCAGCACGTCCTCGCCAAGCAGGTCGAACGACAGGGCGGTGTGGACCGCGTTGCCGAAGGGATCGAAGATGGACTGTACGTCGCGCGGGATGTTTGAGTCATGGACCCAGACGTTGGTCATCGGCACGGCGATGTACTCGGCAAAGGCGCCGGCCCGCTGCACGCCGATGCCCTGCGTGTCCTTGCACAGGTGGCGGCGCCCAGCCAGGCAGTTGCGGCAGTGGCCGCAGACGACGTGACCCTCAGCGCTAACGATCTCGCCGGGGTGGAAGTCCTTGACGTTGCTGCCGACCTCGACGATGCGGCCGACGAACTCATGGCCGATGACCAACGGCACGGGGATGGTCCGCCGGGCCCAGGCGTCCCACTTGTAGATGTGCAGGTCGGTGCCGCAGATGCCGGTGCGCAGCACCTTGATGAGCACGTCGTTGATGCCGATCCTGGGAACCGGCACGTTGTCGAGCCACAGTCCGGGCTTGGCCTCTTTTTTCACGAGGGCCAGCATCGTCTCCATGAGG